>JBNKWI010000011.1:0-58896 GCA_050299695.1 Paracoccaceae bacterium | reverse complement strand
CAGGTCACCTCCACGATGACGACGGTCATGGTGAACGGGAAGGCATTCCCGCTCGACCCGGCCAGCGTCGGGCTGACGTTCGACGCTGAGGCTGCGGTCGACGCGGCGATGAACGAGCACAAGGACGGCATGACCGACTGGATCCGTGCCTTCTCCCAGCAGGTCGACGTACCCGTCGAGGGCCACATCGACGGCGAAGCCCTCGGCCTCGAGATTGTACGAAAGCACCTCGCGCTGCGCCGGTTCGTCCTCGACGACCAGGACCGTGGGGCGGTCGGCCGACATCAGTCCGCTCCGACCTCGGAGGACATGTAGGGCGTCCGGTCACCTTTCGGGCGGGTGTCGTCGGGCATCTCGCCATGAACGAGATAGATCACCTGGTCGGCGATCGAGGTCACATGGTCGCCCATCCGCTCGATGTTCTTGGCGATGAAGTGCAGATGCATGCAGGACGTTATGTTGCGCGGGTCCTCCATCATGAAGGTGAGGAATTCGCGGAACAGCGCGTTGTACATCTGGTCGACATCGGCGTCGCGCAGGCGGACCTGTTCGGCGAGTTCGGCGTCGCGCTGGATATAGGCGTCGAGCGCGTCCTTGAGCATCATCTGCACCTCGCGCGCCATCTTGCGGATCGAGACGTTGGTGCCGTCGATCGGCTGGACCTCGGCGAGCACGGTCGTGCGCTTGGCCATGTTCTTGGCGTAGTCGCCGACGCGTTCGAGGTTCGAGGCGATCTTCATCACCGACAGCACGGTACGCAGGTCGCTGGCCGCGGGCGCGCGGAGGGCGAGCACGCGGGCGGCCTCCTCGTTGACCTGCTCCTCGAGCGCGTCGATGGCGCTGTCCTGTTCGCGGACCTGGGCGGCGAGTTCGCTGTCGGCTTCGGCGAGAGCGCGGGTGGAATTGCCGATGGCGGCCTCCACCAGACCGCCCATCTTCATGATGGTGGCCTGGATCGCCTCGAGGTCGCGGTCGAAGGCGGAGAGGATGTGCTGGGATTCGTTCATGGCAGGGCTCCGTTCAACCGATGCGGCCCGTGATGTAGGATTCCGTCCGGGGATCCTTGGGATTGGTGAAGATCTGGGCGGTCTCGCCGTATTCCACAAGCGCGCCGAGATGGAAGAAGGCGGTTTTCTGGCTGACGCGGGCGGCCTGCTGCATCGAATGGGTGACGATCACCACCGAGAAGTTTTCCTTCAATTCGGAAATCAGCTCCTCGACCTGGCTCGTGGCGATCGGGTCGAGCGCCGAGCAGGGTTCGTCCATCAAGAGGACCTCGGGCTCGGTGGCCACGGCGCGGGCGATGCAGAGGCGCTGCTGCTGGCCGCCCGAGAGACCGGTGCCGGGCGCGTGCAGCCGGTCCTTCACCTCGTCCCAGATCGCGCCGCGGCGGAGCGATTTCTCGACGATCTCGTCGAGCTCGGCCTTCGTGCGGGCGAGACCGTGGATCCGGGGCCCGTAGGCCACGTTGTCGTAGATGGACTTGGGGAACGGGTTCGGCTTCTGGAACACCATGCCGACCTTGGCACGGAGCTGCACCGGGTCGACGCGCTTGTCGTAGATGTCCTCGTTGTCGAGGCGGATATCGCCTTCGACCCGGCAGATGTCGATGGTGTCGTTCATCCGGTTGAGGCAGCGCAGGAAGGTCGACTTGCCGCAGCCCGAGGGGCCGATGAAGGCGGTCACGGTCTTGTCCTGGATGTCGACATTGACGTCCTTGATGGCGTGGGTGTCGCCGTAGAACACCTGCACCCCGCGCGCGGAGATCTTGTTTTCCGCCATCTTGACGTCTTCCCGTTCGGTAAGTCTCATGTCGTTCATCGTTGGGCCCCTACCAGCGGCGTTCGAAACGGCGGCGCAGGATGATGGCGACCGCGTTCATTACTATCAGAAACAGAAGCAGGACGATAATGGCACCGGAGGCCCGCTCCACGAAGGCCGGATCCGAGCGCTGGGTCCAGTTGTAGATCTGGACCGGCAGCGCCGTCGCCGGGTCGAACAGTCCGTCGGGCGGCCCGGCCGGAAACTCGCGGACGAAGGCGACCATGCCGATCAGGAGGAGCGGCGCGGTTTCGCCGAGCGCCTGCGCGAGGCCGATGATCAGGCCGGTGAGGATGCCGGGCGCGGCGAGCGGCAGGACGTGGTGGAACACGGTCTGCATCTTCGAGGCGCCGACGCCGAGCGCGGCCTCGCGGATCGAGGGCGGCACCGCCTGGATCGCGGCCCGGGCCGGGATGATGATCCGCGGCAAGGTCATCAGGCTGAGCACCAGCCCACCGACGATGGGCGCAGACTGCGGCAGCCCGCCGAAGTTGATGAAGAGCGCGAGGCCGAGGATCCCGTAGACGATGGAGGGCACCGCGGCGAGGTTCGAGATGTTCACCTCGATCAGGTCGGTGAACCAGTTCTTCGGCGCGAATTCCTCGAGATAGATCGAGGCGGCGACGCCGATCGGCAGCGCGAGCGCGAGCACCACGAACATCATGTAGAGCGAGCCGATGATCGCCACACCGAGCCCGGCGGCTTCGGGCCGGTTCTCGGACGCGTCCGGCCAGGCGATGAAGTTCCAGTTGAACCTTGTCTCGAGGAGGCCTGCGTCTTTCAGGGCGTCCGCCAGACGGAGCTGCTCGGGCGAGACGTTGGAGTCGCGTTCGGCCGATTGCATCGTCACCCGGCCCTTGTAGTAGCCGTCGATCCGGCCCGCGGCGAGCATCTCGAAATGCCGGGTTTCGCCGACCATTTCGGGATGGGTGAGGACATAGTCGCGCATCTGCGCCGCGGCGTCCTCGGAGACCAGGCTCTCGGGCTTCTTGAGCCCGTCGATCTCGATCCCGTTTGCCGCCATGGCGTCCTGGATCGCGGCCTTGATCAGGGGCTTGTAGCCGAAGGTCGAGACCTTGGCCATTTCCGCCGGATCGCGGTTGCCGTTCTTGTCGAGCTTGTCGGCGGGGAGCGCGACATCGAGCGAGATATAGGTCTGCGTGAAGGCGCTGGCGCCGTTGCGGAAGACCGAGGACAGGAGGAAGATCAGCGCGAGGATCGCCACGCCGATGGCGAGGACGCCGTAGAGCCTGAACCGCGCTTCGGCCGCGTTCCGCCGCCGCGTGCGATCGTCCGGTGCGAGGATTGAGTTCTGCCGGCCCGGGGAAGAGAGGGTCATGTCGGTCATTCGTATTGTTCCCGGTAGCGGCGCACGATCCAGAGCGCGAGGATGTTGAGGCCGAGCGTCACCACGAAGAGCGAGAGGCCGAGCGCGAAGGCGACGAGCGTTTCGGGCGAGGCGAATTCGGTATCGCCGGTGAGCTGGCTGACGATCTTGACGGTGATCGTGGTCATCGCCTCGAACGGGTTCACGCTGAGCTTGGCCGAGGCCCCTGCCCCCATCACCACGATCATCGTCTCGCCGATGGCCCGGGAGGCCGCGAGGAGGATCGCGCCGATCACTCCGGGCAGCGCCGCGGGAACGATGACCTGGCGGATCGTCTCGGATTTGGTGGCGCCGAGCCCGTAGGAGCCGTCACGCAGGGATTGCGGCACCGCGTTGATGATGTCGTCGGACAAGGACGAGACGAAGGGGATCAGCATGATGCCCATGACGAGCCCCGCTGTCATCACCGAGGACGAGCTGTTGCCGAGCCCGAGCGGCTGGGCGAAGTAGTCGCGCAGGAGCGGGCCGACGGTGATCAGCGCGAAGAGGCCGTAGACGATGGTCGGGATGCCGGCGAGGATCTCGATCAGCGGCTTCACCACCGAGCGGACGCGCTTGGTCGCGTATTCGGCCATGTAGATCGCGGCCATCAGCCCGATCGGCACCGCGAAGAGGAGCGCCACGAAGGAGACGTAGAGCGTGCCCCAGAGAAGCGGCAGGATGCCGAGATCCGAGCCACCGCGGAACTGCGGGTTCCAGGTCGCGTTGAACAGGAAGTCCTGCCACGGGTAGAGCCGGAAGAAATGCGCGCTCTCGAAGAGCAGCGACAGGACGATGCCGGCGGTGGTGAGGATCGCGACGCAGGACGCCAGGACCAGGAGCAGCCGGACCGCGGTTTCCGAGACGTTCCGGGCACGGAAATCGGGGCTGAGGCGCGAGAAGGCGAAGCCCGCCCCGGCGAGGCTGAGGCCGATCACCGCGACGCTCATCGCGATCCGCAGGAGGCCAGTCACGCGGCGGTATTCCTTGGCGGCGAGGAAGACGTTCTGCCGGATGTCGGAGCCGACGGCGACGCCGACCTCGGCGAGGCGGCTCCGCACGTCGCTCAGGTCGGCGCGCATCTGGCCGACCTCGTCCTCGCGCATGGCGCCCTGTTTCACGGCGGCGTCGAGCCCGGTGGCGATGCGGCGGATATCCGCCATGACGAGGCTTTGCGAGCCGCCTTCGGCGATATCGGAGGCGTCGATCATGCCGGCGACGCGGCTTTCGACATAGAGCGGCTGGAGGACCAGCCAGAGCGCCATCACGATCAAAGCAGGCGCGATGGCGAAGATGAGCACGGCCTGACCGGAATAGCCCGGCAGCGAATGCAGCTTGCGGATATCCCCGCCGGCGCTGGAGAGCGCCCGGCTCCGGCCCGCGACGAAACCGGCCGCTCCGATCAGGAGAACGATCAGTGTGATGAGCCCGACGGCCATGTCACCCCCCCGGTGAGCCTCAAAAGCTGGGCGGCGCCTGGACCGGCGCCGCCCTTGTTGGAAGTCCGCTCAGTTGAGCGGCGCCATCGGCGTGCCGCCAGAGGCGACCATGGCCTGGGTGGCCGCGAGCTCCGGATCCGACACGAGGCCGTATTCGGCGAGCGGGCCGTCGGGGCCGGCGATCTCGTCGGACACGAAGAAGTCGACGTATTCCTGCAGGCCCGGGATCACGCCGAGATGGGCGAGTTTCACGTAGAAGTAGAGCGGGCGCGAGACCGGATATTCGCCGGTGGCGATCGACTCTGTCGAGGGCACGATGCCGTCCATGGTCGCGACGCGCAGCTTGTCGGTGTTGTTCTCGTAGAACGACAGGCCGAACACGCCGACCGCCTGCGGGTTGGCGTCGAGGCGCGCGAGCGTCTCGGTGTAGTCGCCGTCGATGTCGACCGAAACGCCGTCGGTGCGCAGCTTCAGGCAGTCGGCTTCGTCGGGCAGCGCCTCGGCGGCGCCGGTGGCTTCACAGCCGGCCTCGAGGACCTTCACATCGAAGACTTCACGAGTGCCGTGCTTGGTGCCCGGGATGAAGGCCAGGATGTCCTGCGCCGGAAGCGCCGGGTTCACGTCGGCCCAGGTCTTGTTCGGGTTGGCGACGAGCTTGCCATCCTTCATGACCTGCGCGGCGATGGCATTGTACCAGTCGGCGGGCGTGAAGGCGAATTCCGGGCCGTCGATGTCGGAGGCGAAGACGATGCCGTCATAGCCGATCCGCACTTCCATGATATCGGACACGCCGTTCGAGGCGCAGAGCTCGATATCGCTTTCCTTGATGCGGCTCGACGAGTTGGCGATGTCGATGGTGTTCTCGCCGACGCCTTCGCAAAGCGCCTTCCGGCCCGCGCCCGAACCGCCGCCTTCCACGACCGGGGTCGGGAAGTCGAAGTTCTCGCCGAAGGCTTCGGCGACGATGGTGGCATAGGGCAGAACCGTGGACGACCCCTTGATCTGGATGTTGTCGCGCGCGATCGCGGCGCCCGTGGAAACGGCAGCGATCGCCAGCGTCGAGGCGGTCAGTTTCACGAAAGACATATGGTTGCTCCTGAGAGTTCGTTGTCGGGCGCTATCCCTTACGCCCCGGTGGCCCGTCCCTAGAGCCGCGCGACTATGCTTTTGTGACGCGCAAGTAACAGTTTCATGACAACCGGCCGTCTCAGCGGACGGGCAGGATCACCGTGAAGCGGCTGCCCTCGCCCGGCGCGCTGTCGATCCGGAGCCTTCCCCTGTGGCGGTTGACGATGTGCTTGACGATGGCGAGACCGAGCCCGGTGCCGCCGAGTTCGCGCGAGCGGTGATCGTCGACGCGGTAGAAACGCTCTGTCAGCCGCGGAATGTGGACCGGATCGATTCCCGGGCCGTCGTCGGAGACGATGACGATCACCGCCGGGCCGCGAATCGCCGGTTCGTGCTCGCTCCTGTGGAGCTGCACCGCAACCGACACGCCCTTCTGGCCGTATTTGACCGCGTTCTCGATCAGGTTCGAGAAGACCTGCGAGAGCTGGTCGGAATCGCCGGGCACATCCGCAGCCGCTTCGGCGCCGGCCAGAGTGACCGTCGCGCCCGTTTCCTCGACGAGCGGACGGAGCGTCGCCACCACGGCGCGGAGGATCGCCGCGACATCCGCCGGGGTGCCGGGACGCAGCCGCTGCTGGCTTTCCACCCGGCTGAGCGAAAGCAGATCGCGCACCAGCCGGTTCATCCGGCTCGCTTCCTTCTCCATGATGCCGAGGAACCGGTCCCGCGCCGCCGGATCGTCCCTTGCGGCGCCCCGCAGGGTTTCGATGAAACCGAGGACCGCCGTGAGCGGCGTTTTCAATTCGTGGCTGACATTGGCGACGAAATCGCGCCGGATCTGACCGGCTTCCTGAAGATCCGTCGTGTCGATGAAGGTAACCAGCGCGGCGGGCCCGGTCTCGAGCAGGACTTTCGCTGCGGTGACACGGTAGGTCGTTTCGCGCATCGCCTGGGAGGCCAGGTAATCCGCCTCGGCCCTGTCCAGCCGGCCCGTCAAGACCGCCTCGATCGCGTCGAGCACTGCCGGCTGCCTGAGGAATGTGACGTAGTGTCTTGATTCGGCGCCCGATCCCAGCAGGGTCCTCGCCCCCGGATTCGCCGCGATGACGCGATCGTCGCGGCCGATGAGCAGCATCGGAACCGGCGAGGCGGCAAGGATCGAGATGCAGGCGTCGCGGCTCATTTCAAACGCGTCCTCCCGGCAGAGCATTCAGTTCGGAGCGGCCCTGGATAGGGAATTGGGCGAGAAAATGACAGTCATAATGCCTTTGGAGCATTGCAAATCACACGTTTCCACCTAAACGTGTATGTATGCGGTTTGCATCCGGAAGTTTCCGGGCAGGGAATGCAACGAAGACCGCAGGTGGGTACGGTATCAGTTGAACGGTTTTCGACGCGCACGCCGATAGAGGAGGGCGTACGGCAGGCGTTTCACGTGTTGTTGGGGGACTTCATGACCAAGTTCGACCAGATATTCTATCCGTTCGAGGCGTCCCGGACAGATCCGCGGCAATTTCGGGCGCTGGCTATCGGCGCCCGACAGTTGCAGCTTTCCGAGGAAGGGACGCATTCAGACGGAATGCTCTGCGTGCATCTGGAATTCGACGAGTTGCGCGACGCCGTGCTCGCGATCCACGATCCGCAGCTGATCTTCAGCCCTGTCGTGGCGAAGGGATTCG
Source organism: Paracoccaceae bacterium (assembly GCA_050299695.1). Taxonomy (GTDB): domain Bacteria; phylum Pseudomonadota; class Alphaproteobacteria; order Rhodobacterales; family Rhodobacteraceae; genus Ovoidimarina. The sequence goes on along the minus strand of JBNKWI010000011.1, from coordinate 51,523 downwards.
ACTGCATCGACGTGGCGGCGCGGCTATCGGAGCTCGCTTATGCGGGCGCCTACAGGGCCATTGCCCATCGCCTGCCGAATCCGGACATCGTGAAGCGGGAAGTGCGTGCGGTTTTTCCGGGGCTGGATTTCGACGTTCTGACCATCTCGGACGAGCAGGCCAGGCCGAGTTCAAGCGCCTAGCGGTTCGAGGCCGTTCCGGTAGAGGGCGATCCGGGCCTGGTAGCCGCGCGCGGTGGTGAGAAGCCTTTCGCGCGCGCCGGCGTCGAGCTCGCGGACGACTTTCGCCGGCGACCCCACGGCGAGGCCGCCGGCGGGAATGGCCTTGCCCTCGGTGACGAGCGCCCCTGCCCCGATAAGCGCCCCGGCGCCGATCCTGGCGCCGTTCAGGACGGTCGCCGCCATGCCGATGAGCGCGCCGTCCTCGACGAGGCAGCCGTGGATGATGGCGGAATGGCCCACCGTCACGTTCGCCCTGAGCGTCATGGGAAAGCCTGGGTCGGAATGCGCGACGGCGTTGTCCTGGACGTTGCTGCCAGGCCCGATCTCGAGCCATTCGTTGTCGCCGCGCAGCACCGCGCCGAACCAGACGCTGGCTCCGGCGGCGATACGGACCTTGCCGATCACCTGGGCGCTGGGGGCGATCCAGGCATCGGGATGGATTTCGGGCACCTGCCCGTCGAGCGCGTAGAGGCTCACGTCCCCTCCTCGAATTCCTGCTGGAGATGGCGGACATGCTCGACGAGGCCGGGCTGCTGGCTGCTGCGCAGGCGTTCGCTCGAGACGATGGTCCGCAGACGGTCCTCGGTCATGTCGAGATCGTCGTTCACCAGCACGTAGTCGTAGGCGTCCCAGTGGCTGATTTCGTCCCAGCTCCGCTGCATCCGCCGCGCAATGGTCTCGGCATCGTCCTGTCCGCGCGAATGCAGCCGGCGCCGGAGCTCGGCGATCGACGGCGGCAGGAGGAAGATCGAGAGCACGTGGCTCGCGAGCGCGCTCTTCTGGATCTGCTGGGCGCCCTGCCAGTCGATGTCAAAGAGCACGTCAGAGCCCGCCTCGATCGCCTCGCGCACAGGCGCGGCGGGCGAGCCGTAGAAATTGCCGAACACATGGGCGTGCTCCAGCATCTGGCCCTCGCGGACCATGCGCTTGAAGGCCGGCTCCTCGGTGAAATGGTAGTCGACCCCGTCCAGCTCGCCGGTCCTCGGCGTGCGGGTGGTGGCGGAGACCGAGAAGCGGATCGTCGGATCCCAGTCGCGCAGCCGCCGGGCCAGCGTCGACTTGCCGGCGCCCGAGGGAGAGGAGAGGATGATCAGTAACCCGCGCCGCGCCATCCCTACTCCACGTTCTGAACCTGCTCGCGCATCTGGTCGATGACGTGTTTGAGGTCAAGGCCGATGGCGGTGAGCTCGGCGAATTGCGCCTTGGAGCACAGGGTATTGGCCTCGCGGTTGAATTCCTGGGTCAGGAAGTCGAGCTTGCGGCCCTTCGGCCCGGTCTCGGCGATGAGCGCGCGGGCCGCGGCGACATGGGCGCCAAGCCGGTCCAGTTCCTCGGTGATGTCCGCCTTGATGCCGAGCATCGCGAGCTCCTGCGCGATGCGCTGCTCGTCGATCCCCTCGGCGGTATCCAGGATCTTCGCCACCGCGGCGCGGAAAGCCTCGGCCACATGGGCGCTGCGTTTTTCGAGGAGCGCGCGGGCTGCCCGGGTGAGTTCGTCGATACGGTCGAGCTGGCCCGTGAGCAGGACCTCGAGCGCGGCACCTTCGGTCTCGCGGGAGATGTTGAAGGCGTCGACCAGCGGCTCCACCTCGGCGAGAAGTGCGGCGCGGAGCGTGTCGGCATCGTCCTCGGGCGCCTGGTGCTCCATCACGCCGCGGATCGCGAGGATCTCGGCGGCGCCGGTCTCCCGGAGTGACACGCCCTCGGACCGGGCGGCGGTCTCGACTTCTTTCAGGAGCCGCAGCGTCTGCGCGAGCACGGCGAAGTTCAGCGCCCCGGATGCGGCCGAGTCCTCGCGCGCGAGCTTGAGGCCCAGCGTCACGTTCCCACGCGCCACCGCGCCTTGGAGCGTCGCGCGCAGCGGCGCGTCGAGCCCGTCGATCTGGTCGCTCAGGCGCAGGCGGAGGTCGAGCCCGCGCCCGTTCACCGACCTGAGCTCCCAGCTCCAGCGCCAGCCGTCGATGCCGCCCTCCCGGCTGGCATAGCCCGTCATCGAGCGTGTCATCGCCTTCCCCCCTCCGAGCCCAGGATTAACCCTTTGTTCACTTTATCCGGATTTTTCGCCAAATTTCTGCCATTCTACCCAAAGCGAGAGAAGCCGCGATTTCGTTATCAGAGGGGGATAGCCGTCACAACAGCGGGGCTGTGCGGCATCCAAGGTGAGTTATGACTGCAGAGGTAATCAATCTGATCGAACGCCGCGCGTCGGCCTCCGATCCCGTGCTCAACCAGGTAGAGGCCTATTGGGACGGGCTTCGCGCCGGCCGGGTCGCCCCGTCTCGTGCGGAGGTCAGCCCGCGCGGGCTCACCGACGTCCTGTCCAGATGCTTCATCCTTGAGCGCGTCGCCCCCGGCTTCGCCCGGTTCCGGGTGTTCGGCCGCCACGTGGGCGACCTGATGGGCGGCGATCTGAGGAACATGCCGATTTCGGCGCTGTTCTATGCCGAGGATCGCGAGATTCTCGAAGAGACGCTGATCCAGGTCTTCGACCAGCCCTCGACCGCACGGCTCGCCATCGAGAGCCCGCCGAGCTTCGGCAAGGAGCGCCTGACCTGCCGTATGACGATTCTGCCGCTGCGCGACGATCTGGGCCACATGAACCGGGCCCTCGGCGCTATCTCCGTCACTGGCAAGATCGGCCGCGCGCCGCGCCGGCTGACGATCACCGCGAAGACGCTCACCGGCATCCCCCAGGGCATCGCCATGCGCGCGCCTACCTCGCCGGTTCCGGCGCGGCGCGACGAGCGCCCGGACGGGTCGGGTGTCGTGGTGCAACTGCCGCTTTCGGTCGACTGAGACTGCGCGGCGGGACGCCGGACGCCCCGCCCGAGGATCCACCCTGCGTCAGACTGCGGCGGCTGCCGCCCTCTGCTCGCGACGGGACGACAATTCCTCCGCTACAAGGAACGCCAGTTCGAGCGCCTGGGACGCGTTGAGACGCGGATCGCAGGCGGTGTGATAGCGGTCCGAGAGATCCTCGTCCGAGACCGCACGCACGCCGCCGGTGCATTCGGTCACGTCCTGGCCGGTCATCTCGAAATGCACGCCGCCGGGGATCGTGCCCTCGGCATTGTGGATCGCGAAGAACTCCTGCACTTCGCGCAGCACGCTCTCGAACGGCCGGGTCTTGTAGCCGGTCGACGACTTGATCGTGTTGCCGTGCATCGGGTCGCAGGACCAGAGCACCTGCGCACCCTCCTCGCGCACGGCCTTGATGAGCCGCGGCAGATGCTCGCCGACCTTGCCCGCGCCAAAGCGCGCGATCAGCGTGAGCCGGCCTGCCTCGTTCTTCGGGTTGAGCTTCTCCATCAGCAACTTGAGGTCGTCGGCTGTGGTCGAAGGCCCGCATTTCAGCCCGATCGGGTTGGTCACGCCGCGGCAGAATTCCACATGGGCGCCGTCCGGCTGCCGCGTGCGGTCGCCGATCCAGATCATGTGGCCCGAGCCGGCGATCCATTGGCCGGTGGTCGAATCGACCCGCGTCAGCGCCTCCTCGTATTCGAGGAGGAGCGCCTCGTGCGAGGTGTAGAAATCCACGGTGCCCAGCTCGTGCTGGGTTTCGGCGGTCATGCCCGCGGCGGCCATGAAATCCAGCGTGTCCTGGATCCGTCCCGCCATATCCCGGTACTTCTCGGCTTCCTCCCGGTCGGTGAAGCCCAGAGTCCAGGCATGGACCCGGTGCACATCGGCGAAGCCACCGGTCGAGAAGGCGCGGAGGAGGTTCAGCGTCGCGGCGGCCTGGGTGTAGGCCTGCATCATCTTTTCCGGGTCCGGGATCCGCGCTTCGGGCGTGAATGCCAGCTCGTTGATGATGTCGCCGCGATAGGACGGCAGTTCCACCCCATCCTTGACCTCGGTCGGCGCCGAGCGCGGTTTGGCGAACTGCCCGGCCATGCGGCCGACCTTCACCACGGGCACCTTGGCGCCATAGGTGAGGACCATGGCCATCTGAAGCATGACCTTGAACGTGTCGCGGATGTTGTCGGCGCGGAATTCGGCGAAGCTTTCGGCGCAATCGCCGCCCTGGAGGAGGAAGGCCTCCCCTCGCGCCGCTTTGCCTAGGCTCGCCCGCAGCCTGCGCGCCTCGCCTGCAAAAACCAGCGGAGGATAGCTCGCAAGCCGCGCCTCGACCCGCTTCAGGGCCTCGGAATCCGTATAGTCGGGCATCTGTACCCGCGGCTTCGCGCGCCATCCGGTCTTTTGCCAGTCGCCCATCGGTCCAACCCTCGGTTTTCTACGGTGCCGGGGCTTATAGCTCTCGCCGCCGCGCTTGGAAACCGCCAATTCGGCGGACTGGCCGTGTCGAAAACGGCGCTTGATGGGGCAACACATTCCTGTTTCGGTACGTGCGCTTCGAGTCGGAACCAGACCCTGTGACAAAAAACGTTTCCTCCTCGCCATCTGCGCCGCGTGCCGGGTTTCCGCGGAGGCATGTGTTCGTCCTGTTGGACCAATTCACGATGCTGAGCTTCGCCTGCGCCGTGGAGGCGCTGAGGATCGCCAACCGGATGGCCGGCCGCGAGCTCTATTCCTGGAGCCTCCTGGGCGAAGGCGGCGAAACCGCGACCTGTTCGAACGGGTCCGTCTTCCGGCTGCATGGCGATCTCGAGGAGCTCGAGCGCGAGGACCGCGTCTTCGTCTGCGGCGGGATCGACGTAGCGCGCGCCTCGACCAAGCGCATCCTCAACTGGCTCCGGCGCGAGGCCCGCCGCGGGGTCACGATCGGCGGGCTTTGCACCGCGAGCCACACGCTCGCGATGGCGGGCCTTCTCGACGGCAAGCGAGCGACGATCCACTGGGAGAACCAGGACAGCTTCGCCGAAGAGTTCGAAGAGGTCACCCTGACCAAATCGGTGTTCGTGATCGATGGCAACCGGATCACTACCGCGGGCGGCACTTCCTCGATCGACCTGATGCTGAAGCTGATCGCCGACGACCATGGCGAGGACCTGGCCAGCGCGGTGGCCGACCAGTTCATCTACACGTCGATCCGCGCCGGCCAGGACACCCAGCGCCTGTCGATGCCCACCCGGATCGGGGTCCGCCACCCCAAGCTCGCCAACGTCATCCAGACGATGGAGCAGAATATCGAGGATCCGATCAGCCCGGCGATCCTGGCCCGCGACGTCGGCATGTCGACCCGCCAGCTGGAGCGGCTGTTCCGCCGCTATCTGAACCGTTCTCCCAAGCGCTACTACATGGAGCTGAGGCTCCAGAAGGCGCGGAACCTTCTGATGCAGACCGACATGAGCGTGATAAACGTGGCGCTCGCCTGTGGCTTCACAAGCCCGTCGCATTTCTCCAAATGCTACCGGTCGCAATACCAGACCACACCCTATCGCGAGCGGGGCACCCACGCGGCGCGGCTCTCGATCTGAGCCTCTTGCGGACGCGGGCGGCGTCGGTCACTCTCCGGTCATGCGCCCCCTCGCCCGGCTCCTTCCGACGCTGCTTCGCCTGGTCCTGCCGGGACTTCTCGCGGCCTGCGCGAACCGGCCCCTGACGCCGGCGGAGCGCGCCTTCACCGAGACGGTCATGGGGCCCGCGGTGGCCACCGAGGATGTGCGGCTCGTCAAGGGCGCGGTGGTCGGCCTGATCTCGGTCACCGTCAACCCGCGGCCCCAGACCGCCTGCCGGGAAAAGCTCTACCCGCCGCTCGAGGAGCCGATACGGGCGAATTTCCCGGCCTTCGCGCGGGGCCGCACGATCTACTACACCCGCGCCTTCTGGTCGAAGGACTTCCTGGCGGGCTACCCGACAGTGCTCGATCTCGATCAGGCGATGCGGCTTGCGCACGAGATGACCCATGTCTGGCAGTGGCAGGAACGGCGGAAGACCGGCTACAGCCCCTTCGCCGCGGCCTTCGAGCATGTGGGCGGCGACGATCCCTACCTGGTGGAGATCGACCCCGAGCGCGCCTTCACCGATTACGGCTGGGAGCAGCAGGGCTCGATCGTCGAGGAATTCGTCTGCTGCCGCGCGCTGGACCCCGACGGCGCGCGCACGAAACAACTCACCGGCCTGGTGCGCCAGGTGTTTCCCGGCGCGGCCTCGGCCGACGCGCTGCCGAAGGGGCGGATACGCATTCCCTGGGCAAGGGCCGAGCTGCGCGGGATCTGCAGTTAGCGGTGCGACCGGCGCTAGCTGCCGATCAGGATCGCCGAGAGCGGCGCCAGCACGATATCGCCGCGGCGGTTTTCCTCGGACCAGGCTTGCAGTACCTGCAGGACCAGCGGATCGGCCGGCGCGGCGATGACGATGCCGCCTTCCTGTCGGGCGCGCAGGGCCGCCACCGCAAGCGCGCGGGACATCGCGCCCATGTCGTCGAGCTCGAGCTCGCGGAACACCAGCGCGGAATGCACGCCCTCTTCGACGGCCAGTTTCTGCGCGGTGTTGAAGCCGCGCGGCCAGGTCAGGAGCCCGTGGCCCGTCTCGGCGACCGCCGCGACGACGCTCGCCGTGGCGGCGCGGCTGTCCTGGAACCCGCCATCCATGACCGCGACGGCCTCCGGGATCGCATCGAGGGTCACCGGCAGCGCCTGTTCCACGTCCTGCGCGCGCGGACGCGGCGGCAGGTCGGGGATCACTACGATCTCGTGGCCGGCCTTGCGGTAAGTGCTGGCAAGCTCCGCCGCGTTCGGCAGGCCGGAGGGGATCGCGACGGTCACCGGCAGCGCCAGACCGTTCACGCTGTCGAGGTCGAGCGCGTTGCCGTCGCCCTGGATCAGCACGACCGAGATCAGCCCGGCGCCGGCGGGCGCCTCGAACGGCACCTTGTTGCGGTCGAGCGCCGGAAGATCGGCGGCGGCTTCCGTCGCTTCCGCCGTCGCCTGGGCGGCGGCTTCGGACTGTGTGGTCACGACGCCGATCCGCGGCAGGCGGCTCACCCGCTGGCCCGGGAGCGACGGGGTGTTCTCGGCGATCTGCAGGATGCGCGGGCCGCCCTCTTCTTCGGTGCCGGCGATCTCGACCGCGGGCTCCGGCTCGGGCACCGTCTCGGGCTCGGCCGGCATTGGCGCCTCGGCGATTTCCAGCGCCTGGGGCGCCGGGGCGGGCTCCACCGCCGCCGGGGCGGGTGCCGGGGTTTCCTCGACCTCGGCCAGGACAGGCGGCTCGACCGCGACGGGCTCCGGCATCGGCGCTGGCTCCAGCGCGGCCTCGGACGTTTCCATCGCGCTCTGGTCCGGCACCACGAGGACGGGCGCGTCGCTGTACCGGCGGGGTTCTACGACTTCGGCGGTCTCGACGGTGGCGGGCGCGGGCGGCTCGGCGACCGGTTCCGGCGCGGCGGGAGCCATCTCGGCCACGGCCGGCGCTTCTTCGGCACGTTCCATGACGACAGGCGCCGGGTCCGCTTCGGGCGCGGTAGTCACCTGGAGAACCGGGGCCGCCTCCCGCGAGGTCTCGGCGACGACCGGCGCGGCGGGCGGCGTGGAAGTTTCTTCCGCATCTGCGATTTCCACCGGCGGCGTTTCGGCCACGGGCGCGGAGGGCGGCGCGGTGTCGAGCATCGGAGCGGAGATCTCGTCGGCCGCGCCCGAGGCGATGTCGATCTGCGGGACCGATCCCGGCACCCTCGGCGCCCGCTCGGCCGCGGCGACGACGGCGGGCGCCCGGTCGACCGGCGTCGCCGGAACCGCCGGCGCCATCTCCGGTTCGGTATTTTCCGCCGTGACCGCGGGCGACAGATCCCGCCATTCGGCCAATTGCGAAATCAGCGCGATCACCACCGCACCGATTACCGCGCCCCAGAGCCCACCCGCAAGAATTCCGCGTATCACCTGTTCGTCTCCGTGCTCTGCCTCGTCCGGTTCTGACCGCCCCGCGTCATTTCACGCACGGGACTCGCCTTGACCGGCCACCGCCGTTCTGGTCCTTGTATAGCGCGACCGGGTCTCCGAGGGTATCCCCAGCGTGGGCCGGCGCCGAAACATGGGATTTTCGTACCACATGCTGCTTCTCATCGATAACTACGACAGCTTCACCTACAATCTGGTTCATTATTTGGGCGAGCTTGGGGCGGAAGTGCGGGTGGCCCGGAACGACGCCCTGAACGTGCAGGAAGCGATGGGGCTGAAGCCCGACGCGATCATGCTCTCCCCCGGTCCCTGCACGCCGAGCGAGGCGGGGATCTGCCTCGCGCTGGTCGAGGCCGCCGCAGAGACGCGGACGCCGTTGATCGGCGTCTGTCTCGGGCATCAGGCCATCGGCCAGGCCTTTGGCGGCAAGGTCGTCCGCGCGGGCGAGATCGTCCATGGCAAGATGGGCGAGATCCGCCACGAGGGCGCGGGCGTCTTTGCCGGCCTGCCCTCGCCCTTCCAGGCGACGCGCTACCATTCGCTGGTGGTCGAGCGCGAGAGCCTTCCCGAGACGCTCGAGGTGACCGCGGCGCTCGAGAACGGCACGATCATGGGGCTCCGGCACCGCGAATTGCCGATCCATGGGGTGCAGTTCCACCCCGAGAGCATCGCGTCGGAACATGGGCACAAGCTTTTGAAAAACTTCCTGGATACGGTCCCGGTCCCGGCATGAGCGATGCGCTGAAACCGCTGATCGCCGCGGCCGTCGACCGCCCGCTGACCCGCGCAGAGGCGGAGGCCGCCTTCAACATCCTGTTCGAAGGCGAAGCGACCCCGAGCCAGATCGGCGGCTTCCTGATGACGCTGCGCACACGGGGCGAGACGGTCGAGGAATACGCCGCCGCCGCCGCGGTGATGCGCGCCAAGTGCCGAAAGGTGCGGGCGCCCGCCGGCGCCATCGACATCGTCGGCACCGGCGGCGACGGACGCGGCACGCTCAACATCTCCACCGCGGCGGCCTTCGTGGTGGCGGGGGCGGGCGTGGTGGTCGCGAAGCACGGCAATCGCAACCTCTCGTCGAAATCGGGCGCGTCGGACGCGCTCGTGCAGCTTGGAATCGACGTGATGGTCGGCCCGGAAGTCGTTGAAAAGGCGCTCGATCAGATCGGCGTGGCCTTCATGATGGCGCCGATGCACCATCCAGCCATCGCCCATGTCATGCCGACCCGGGTCGAGCTCGGGACGCGGACGGTGTTCAACATCCTCGGCCCGCTCACCAACCCCGCCGGCGTGAAACGGCAGCTCACCGGCGCGTTTTCGCGGGCGATGATCCGGCCAATGGCCGAGACCCTGGCGCAGCTCGGCGCCGAGGCGGCCTGGCTGGTGCATGGCTCGGACGGCACGGACGAGCTGACGATCACCGGCGAGAGCTGGGTCGCCGAGCTGGCCGACGGGGCGGTGACCGACCGGGTGGTGCATCCCGAGGAGGCCGGTCTGCCGGTTCACAGCTTCGATGCGATCCAGGGCGGCACGCCCGAGGAGAACGGCAAGGCGTTCCAGGCGCTGCTCGACGGCGCGGCTTCGGGCTATCGCGACGCGGTGCTTTTGAACGCCTCTGCGGCCTTGCTGGTGGCCGGGCGGGTTGCGACGCTCCTCGACGGAGTGGCGATGGCGGCGGAGAGCATCGACTCGGGCCGGGCCAAGGAGAAGCTCGAGGGGCTCGCGCGGATCACCCAGGGCAAGGGGTGATGCACGATCTCTCGCGGCTTGGCGCCTGGGCCGACCTGTCGTTCTTCACCTTCGACCTTCCGGCCATCGAGACGGCGCTCGCCGCCGAGACGCGCGGGGTCCTGCCGCCCGCGGCGCAGCGCTTCGCGGCGCTCGAACGGTGCCAGCCCGACGCTACCCGCGTGGTGATCCTCGGGCAGGACCCCTACCCCACGCCCGGCCACGCCCATGGCCTCGCCTTCTCGGTGACCGACGGGACGCCGCTGCCGCGCTCGCTGAAGAACATCTATCGCGAGATGCAAGACGATATCGGCCGGGCGCCGATCACCGGCGATCTGAGCGGCTGGGCCGATCAGGGCGTGCTGCTTCTCAATACCGCGCTGAGCGTGCCTGCCGGCGCGGCCGGCGGCCATGGGAAGCTCGGCTGGATGCGCCTGACGCGGCAGGTGCTGGAGCGACTGGGCGACCGGCCCCGTGCCTTCCTGCTCTGGGGCAAGCCTGCGCAGGCCTTCCGGACGCACATTCCGGGCGCCGGCCATCTGTTCATCGAGACGGCGCATCCGTCCCCCCTCTCCGCCGCGCGCGGCTTCTTCGGCTCGCGGCCTTTCTCCCAGGTCGATGCCTGGCTCGCCGCGCACGGCGAGGAGCCGATCCGCTGGGCCTGACGCGGCAAGGAAATTTCCGATTTCCTTCTCAAGGAATTTGCTCCCGCTCCGGCGACGCGCTATCCCCACAGCCATGACCAACGTTCTCGACCGTATCAAGGCCTACAAGCTCGAAGAGATCGCCGCTGCGAAGGCCGCCTTGCCGCTCGCCGAGCTGGAGGCCAGCGCGCGCGCGGCCGCGCCTGTTCGGGGCTTTGCGACCGCGCTCCGCTGCGCCTCCGCGACGGGATACGGACTCATCGCCGAGATCAAGAAGGCCTCGCCCTCGAAAGGGCTGATCCGCGCCGAGTTCGACCCGCCCGCGCTGGCCCGCGCCTACGAGGAAGGCGGCGCCACCTGCCTGTCGGTTCTGACCGACGCCCCGTCGTTCCAGGGCGCACCCGATTATCTGGTCGCCGCCCGTGCGGCGGTCGCGCTCCCTGTCCTGCGCAAGGATTTCCTCTACGATCCCTACCAGGTCGCCGAGGCGCGGGCCTGGGGCGCCGATTGCATCCTGATCATCATGGCAAGCGTGTCGGATGCGCAGGCGGCCGAGCTCGAGGACGCGGCCAAGGGCTGGGGCATGGATGTGCTCGTGGAGGTCCATGACGAGGCAGAGCTCGATCGGGCACTCGCCCTTTCCTCGCCGCTTCTCGGCGTCAACAACCGCAACCTGAAGACCTTCGAGACCGATCTCGGCACCACGAGGCGGCTGGCGAAGCGCGCGCCGGCGGAGAAGCTTCTCGTCGCCGAATCCGGGCTCTTCACGCCGGACGATCTCGCGAGCCTCGCCCGCGAGGGCGCCCGGGCCTTCCTGATCGGCGAGAGCCTGATGCGGCAGGACGACGTGGCCGCCGCGACCCGCGCGATCCTGGCCGATCCGCTGCCCGCGAGAGGCGCGGCGTGACCGGTCTCACCCATTTCGATGGCGAGGGCCGGGCGCATATGGTGGACGTGTCCGAAAAGCCGGTGACGGCCCGTGTCGCGGAGGCGCGTGGGCACGTGAAGATGAACCCGGAAACGCTTGATCTGGTTGAGAACGGCACTGCCAAGAAGGGCGATGTGATCGGTGTGGCGCGGCTTGCGGGGATCATGGGGGCGAAGCGAACCGCCGATCTGATCCCGCTCTGTCACCCGCTGCCAATCACCAAAGTGGCGCTCGATCTCACTCCCGACCGGGCGCTCCCGGGCGTCCGGGTCACTGCCACAGTGAAGACCACCGGCCAGACCGGGGTCGAGATGGAGGCGCTGACGGCGGTCTCGGTCGCCTGTCTCACGGTCTACGACATGCTGAAGGCGGTGCAGCGCGACATGGAGATCGGCGGGATCGCGGTGACGCTCAAGGACGGCGGCAAGTCGGGGCGCTACGAGGCGCCATGATCAGCGTCGAGGCCGCGCTCGGCCATCTTTTCGCGCTGGTCGAACCGCTCGGAGTCGAGGACGTGCCGCTCCGCGCGGCGGCGGGGCGGGTTCTGGCCCGTCCGGTGGCGGCAACGCGCGACCAGCCGCCGTTCCGGACCGCGGTGATGGACGGCTATGCGGTGCGGTCGGAAGACGTCCGGCCGGGCGCGTTGCTGAGCGTCAGCGGAGAGGCAGCGGCGGGCCATGCGACCGGGCGCGCGGTGGGTCCGGGCGAGGCGATCCGGATCTTCACCGGGGCGCCGGTGCCCGAAGGGGCCGACCGGGTCCTGATCCAGGAGGACACCGACCGCACGGGCGATGCGATCACAGTGTGCGAGGCGCCCGATCCGGGCCCCTACATCCGCGCGGCGGGACGGGATTTCCGGGCCGGCGACACGATTTCGGCGCCGCGGCGGCTGAGACCTTCGGACCTGGTTCTTGCCGCCGCCATGAACCACGCCACCCTGCCCTGCACTCGCCGGCCCGAGATCGCGCTCATCGCCACCGGCGACGAGTTGGTGCAGCCGGGCGAGAGCCCGCGGACCGACCAGATCGTCGCCTCGAACACGTTCGGGCTGGCGGCGATGCTGGAGGCCGAGGGCGCGATCGCCCATGTGCTGCCGGTGGCGCGTGACACCGCCGAAAGCCTCGCCGGGATCTTCGAGCTCGCGCGCGGCGCCGACATGGTCGTCACCATCGGCGGTGCCTCGGTGGGAGATCACGACATGGTGCAGGCCACCGCCCGCGCAGGCGGCCTGGAGCCGGCCTTCTACAAGGTCGCGATGCGGCCCGGAAAGCCGCTGATGGCCGGGCGCCTGCAAGGCGTGCCGATGATCGGCCTTCCAGGGAACCCGGTTTCGTCGATGGTCTGCGGCCAGGTCTTCCTCGTCCCCGCGCTACGCGTGATGCTGGGCCTGCCGCCTGCCCCTGCCGCGCGGCGCCGCGCGCCGCTCGCCGAGGACATCGCGGCGAACGCGCAACGGGAGCATTACATGCGCGCCCGGATCGGTGCGGATGGCGCGATCACCCCCGCCGAATCCCAGGACAGCGGGTTGATGGGCATCCTTGCTTCAGCCGACGCTCTCCTTGTCCGCCCGCCCCATGCGCCGGCAGCGGCCGCCGGGACGCTTGTGGACTATCTGCCGCTCTGATCGCCTGACTGACGGGCGCCGTTGACACAAAAAGTGAACATGGGTAGAACGTACCCCGAACGCATCGGAAAGGTGCGCGGCGAGGTCATGGCAGGAGGAGCGCGATGCTCACCCGTAAGCAGTTGGAACTTCTCAATTTCATCAACAAGCGTATGACAAGGGACGGCGTACCGCCCTCGTTCGACGAGATGAAGGAAGCGCTCGACCTGAGGTCGAAATCCGGCATCCACCGGTTGATCACCGCGCTCGAGGAACGCGGTTTCATCCGCCGCCTGCCGCATCGCGCCCGGGCGCTCGAGATCGTCAAGCTGCCGGATGCGCTCGAAAAGAAAGGCTTCACGCCGCGGGTGATCGAGGGCGACCGGAAGGACCCGCCGCCCGCTGCGCTGCCGGTCGAGGCGCTGGCGCAGGAGATCCCGGTGATGGGCCGGATCGCCGCGGGCGTACCGATCGAGGCGATCAGCGAGGTGTCGCATTCGGTCGCGGTGCCGGGGAGCATGCTCTCGGGACGCGGAAAGCACTATGCGCTCGAGGTGCGCGGGGATTCGATGATCGATGCCGGGATCAACAACGGCGATATCGTGGTGATCCGCGAGGAATCGACCGCCGACAACGGCGATATCGTCGTGGCGCTGGTGGAAGACCATGAGGCCACGCTGAAGCGGTTCCGGCGCAACGGAACGACCATCGCGCTGGAGGCGGCGAACCCGGCCTACGAGACGCGGATCTTCCGCGACGACCAGGTGAAGGTGCAGGGAAGGCTCGTCGGGCTGATCCGCACCTACTGACGCGGCCGGCCCGACCAGAGCCGCTTGCCCTCACGCGTCGCGGTCACCCTGAGACCGTCGGCGCCAGCAAAGACCGCGACCGGACCGGTCGCAGAGAGCTTTGTCCGGTCGATCAGGAGGCAGGAGCCGCCGGTATTGGCGAGGTCCGCTGCAACGACCACGACGGCCGCGCGGGCGCAGGCCTCTGCCGCCCTTCCGGCCGCGCCTCGCCCCCAGAGATGGCGCGCGTCCTGACCTGCCAGGACGAAGCCGAGATCGCCGCGATCGCCCGAGAAGCCGGCCCGGTCAAAGGCGGTCGGCTGGTCGGCGCCGTCGCCGTCGTTCTCGAGCCAGCTCTGTGCCGAAAAGCCCTGACCGCGCGGTTTCGAGAGGCTGCGGCCTTTCTCGGTCATCAGCCCCACGAGGCCGCCATCGCCCGAGACGAGGAGGAGCGGCCGCTCCACCTGTGTCCAGAGCGCGAGGGCGGCCACGATGGGCGCGGCCCCGGCCCAACGGGCCCGGCCCTGCCAGAGGATGATCCAGAGCGCGCCCAACACGAAGACCGGCAGGACGACGGGCTGGGGGGCCGGAACATGGCTCACCGCGCCGTCGAGGCCCGCGACACGGTCGGCGACGCCGAGGATCCAGTCGATCCCTGGCGCCATCACGCGGAGGCCGATCCAGGCCAGCCCGAACGGCGCCAGCACCGCCGCGAGAACGGCGCCCGGCATCACCAGGCTGCCCATGACCGGCACTGCCAGGAGGTTGGCGATCAGCCCGAAATGCGGCACCCGGTTGAAATGCGCCGCGGCGATGGGCGCGGTGGCGAGGCCCGCCACGGCGGAGGAGATCACCAGCGCCGCGACCCAGCGCGCCGCGGGCGGCCAACGCCAGAGATTGGTGCCGCGCAGGAGCGAGAACACCCAGATCAGCGCCGCGGTGGCCGAGAAGGACATCTGGAAGCCCGGGCCCAGCATCGCCTCGGGGCGGAGCACCAGGATCACCAGCGCGGCGAAGGACACCGAGCGAAGGGTCAGCGCCCTCCGGTCGAGGAGGACCGCCAGGAACATCACCGCGACCATGACATAGGCGCGCTCGGTCGCGACGCTGCCGCCGGAGAGCGCAAGGTAGAACGCGCCCGCGACGAGCGCCACGATGGCGCCGATCTTGTGCAAGGGCCAGGTGAGAGCCACACGCGGCCAGAGCGCCAGCCCGTAGCGGGTGAGCGCGTAGAGGAAGCCGGTGAGCATCCCCATGTGAAGCCCGGAGATCGCCAGGAGATGCGCGAGGTTCGAGACCCTGAGCGCCTCGAGCGTGGGCTCGTCCATGGCGGAGCGGTCGCCCGTGGTCACCGCGGCGGCGAAGGCACCGGTGCGGCCGGGCAGGATGCCCAGGACATAGGCTGAGATCGCCGCACGAGTCCGGTTGACGAAGAGCCCTGCCCTTCCCGCCTTGGCCGGGGCGAGCGCAAGGACGGGCGTGCGGGTATAGCCCACCGCGCCGAGCCGCTGGAACCAGGCCTGGCGCTGGAAGTCGAACCCGCCCGGTTCGACCGGCCCCTCCGGCCCGGAAAGGTAGCCGGTGAGGATCACGGTCAGGCCCGGCTCGGGGTCGATGAAGCCCTGTTCGCCATGGAGCGAGACCCGGACCCGCGCGGGCGTGTCCTCGGGATCGACCCGCGACAGGACGACCCGGTCGAGCGTGAGGCGCGGCACGTCGGAGGCGGAGCGGTCGATCGTGACGATCCGCCCCTGGATCGGGCCGTAGTAGCGGAAGTCGAGCACCGGCGCGGCGACGGAATGGGCGCGGAAGGCGGCCGTGCCGAAACCGGCGAGGACGAGGGTCAGGGCGATCAGAAGCGGCGCGCGCTGACCGAGCCGAAGGAGCGCCAGCACGCAGAGCGCACCGAGGGCCGCGAGCGTGCCCGCGAGCCCGGGTGACGGTTCGAAGCGGAGCGCGAAATAGGCGCCGATGCCGATCCCGAAGAACACGGGCGCCCAGGGAAAGAGATGCCCGCGCTGTCCGTCGATCACCTCCGCGATGGTCGGGACGACCCGCACCCTTGTTCTCTCCCGGTCGGTTGGGTACACCCGCGCAAGCCTCGCTGCCCTTGGTTTCCAAAGGATTAACGGACTTCATGCCCGACACGCCCGTCGTCACCCGGATCGCGCCCTCACCGACGGGCTACATGCATATCGGCACGGCACGGACGGCGCTCTTCAACTGGCTCTATGCCCGCGGCCGCGGCGGGAAGTTCCTCCTCCGGATCGAGGATACCGACCGGGCGCGGTCGACGCCCGAGGCGACGCAGGCGATCCTCGACGGCATGGCCTGGCTCGGGCTCGACTACGACGGCGCGGCGGTGAGCCAGTTCGAGCGGCGCGACCGCCATGCCGAGGTGGCGCAGGCGATGCTGCAGACGGGCGCGGCCTACAAGTGCTTCGCCACCCAGGAGGAGATCGAGGCGTTCCGCGAAAAGGCGCGGGCCGAGGGCGGTTCGACGCACTTCCGCTCGCCCTGGCGCGATGCGGATCCGGCGACCCATCCCGACGCGCCCTTCGCGATCCGCGTGAAGGCCCCGCGCGAGGGCGAGACGGTGATCCGCGACGTGGTGCAGGGCGATGTCACGATCCGCAACTCCGAACTCGACGACATGATCGTGCTGCGCTCGGACGGCACCCCCACCTACATGCTCGCGGTGGTGGTCGACGACCACGACATGGGCGTGACCCATGTGATCCGCGGCGACGATCATTTGAACAACGCCGCGCGGCAGATGCTGGTCTATGCGGCGATGGGCTGGCCCCTGCCGGTCTACGCCCATATCCCGCTGATCCATGGCGAGGACGGCAAGAAACTGTCCAAGCGCCATGGCGCGCTCGGGATCATGGACTGGGCGGCCCAGGGCTACCCGGCGGCGGCAATGCGGAACTACCTCGCCCGGCTCGGCTGGAGCCATGGGGACGACGAGTTCTTCGGCGACGCGGAGGCGATGGCGTGGTTCGACATCACCGGAATCAAGAAGGCGCCGGCGCGTCTGGATCCGAAAAAGCTGGAAAAACTCTCTGGCCAGCACATCGCGGCGATGGAGGATACGGCGATCCTGGCCGGGATCGACGGTTATTTCGCAGCTGCAGGAAGACCTGCCGCCACGGAACAGGACCGAGCAAGGCTGATCTCGGCCATGCCCTGCCTGAAGGACAGGGCCAGGACCTTTCCGGAACTCCTTGAAAAGGCGACATTTGTCTTGGCAGACCGTCCCATTGACCGGGACGAGAAGGCGGCCGCCGCGCTGGCGTCGGTATCCAATGGCATACTGTCAGAATTGACGTCGCACTTGCAGAATGCTACGTGGTCGCGGAATGTCCTAGAAAGCATCCTCGCAGAGTTTGCCGAAGCGAAGGGAATGAAGTTCGGCACCCTCGCCGCGCCGCTTCGCGCCGCGCTGGCGGGCCGCACCGCAAGCCCGAGCGTCTATGATATGATGTTGATCCTGGGGCGCGAGGAGACGCTTGCCAGGATCGGGGAGGCAACGGCCTGAAAACAGGCCGATCGCCGGGTCCGTGCGGGATCCGGCACTGGGACCCACGGGACGGCGATTGCCGTCCAGCTTTGGAAGGATGGACATGCCTGACACCCATCGGGAAGCAAAAACCGCGACGCTCAGCTTCGGCGACAAGACTCTCGAATTGCCGATGCTGACCCCCTCTGCCGGGCCGGACGTCATCGACATTCGCAAGCTCTACGGACAGGGCGGCGTTTTCACCTACGACCCGGGCTTCACCTCCACCGCCTCCTGCGACTCGACCATCACCTATATCGACGGCGACAAGGGCGAGCTGCTGCATCGGGGGTACCCGATCGACCAGCTGGCCGAGAAATCGCATTTCCTCGAGGTCTGTTACCTCCTGCTCTACGGCGATCTGCCCACCGCCGACCAGCTCGAGGATTTCGAGAGCCGGGTGACCAATCACACGATGCTGCACGAGCAGATGCAGTATTTCTTCCGAGGGTTCCGCCGTGACGCGCATCCGATGGCCACGATGGTGGGCGTTGTCGGGGCGATGTCGGCCTTCTACCACGACTCGACCGATATCCACGATCCCTGGCAGCGTGAGGTCGCGACGATCAGGCTGATCGCGAAGATGCCGACCATCGCCGCCTGGGCCTACAAGTACCATATCGGCCAGCCCTTCATCTATCCGCGCAACGATCTCGATTACGCGGCGAACTTCCTGCACATGTGCTTCGCGGTTCCGGCCGAGACCTACAACGTGAACCCGATCATTGCCCGCGCGATGGATCGGATCTTCACGCTTCACGCCGACCACGAGCAGAACGCGTCCACCTCGACGGTGCGGCTCGCTTCGTCGTCGGGCGCGAACCCCTTCGCCTGCATCGCGGCCGGCATCGCGTGCCTCTGGGGCCCGGCCCACGGCGGTGCGAACCAGGCCTGTCTCGAGATGCTGCGCGAGATCGGCTCGCCGAACCGGATCCCGGAATTCATCGCCCGCGCCAAGGACAAGGACGATCCGTTCCGCCTGATGGGCTTCGGGCACCGGGTGTACAAGAACTTCGATCCCCGCGCGCGGGTGATGAAGCAGTCGGCCGACGAGGTGCTGGAGCTCCTCGGGATCGAGAACAACCCGACCCTGCAGGTCGCCAAGGAGCTCGAGGCCATCGCGCTCAAGGACGAATATTTCGCCGAGAAGAAGCTCTACCCAAACGTGGATTTCTATTCCGGGATCATTCTCGACGCGATCGGTTTCCCGACCTCGATGTTCACTCCGATCTTCGCGCTGGCGCGGACCGTGGGCTGGGTGTCGCAGTGGAAGGAGATGATCGCCGATCCGCAGCTCAAGATCGGCCGCCCGCGCCAGCTCTACGTGGGCGCGACCTATCGCGATTACGTGGATGTCGAGAACCGCTGAGGCCTTCGGTCGGGGTCTCTGATCCTCACAGGCCCCGAAGCGGATCGTTGTAGGCGCCGAAGCCGCCCGTCCATTGCGTGCGCCGGGTCGAGACCAGGTGGCGCGCGATGAAGCGGCTGTCGGTGTCGGTAAGCTGGGAATCGGCATAGACCGTCTCCGCCCCGACCCCGGCACCCGAAGCGTGGACCTGGCTGTCGGGCGCGCGCGACATGTTGTGCATCAGCTCGTGCAGCACGATCCGTCCGCCGAACCCGTCGGGTTGCCCGCGCAACTCGCTGTAATAGACCTCGGAAGTCGAGATCCCTGAGCGGCCGGTCTGGAACCGGGTCCAGCCCGCCAGCCCCGAGGGCGGCGTGGTCGGGCCGCCGATCCCGCTCGCCGAAGCGATGATGCTGTCGGACCGGTCGCGGACGAAATAGCACAGAAGGTCGAAGCCTTCCGGTTGCGGGTTCTGGCTGGTCCAGCTCACTTCGATCTGTGCGTCGAGACTGCGGTCCGCGACGACGCGCCTGAGCGCGGTTTCCAGGTATGTACGGATCGGCGCCGGCGCCTGGACGACGCCGGGCAGGTCGGCCAGAAAGACCCTTACCCTCGGCATGACACCCCTCCCCAAGATCTCCCCCGAGATTGCTTTCAAGGTAGATCCGGGACCCGGATTCGGTCAATCCGTTCGGGGCCGGTGGCTCAACGCCCTTCGAATTTCGGCGGGCGCTTCTCGGCGAAGGCCGCGACACCTTCCTTGAAGTCCCGCGTTTTCCCCGCAAGCCCTTGCAGGCGTGCCTCGAGCACCAGTTGCTCTTCCAGCCCGTTCGACCAGGTGTGCCGCAACGCGTCCTTCACGCCGCGATAGGCCACGGTCGGCCCCTGCGCGAGCTGCGCCGCGCGCGCGCGCCAACGGTTGGCGAAATCGCCGTCGGGCACCGCTTCCCAGATCATGCCCCAGTCGCTGGCCTGCCGCGCCGTGATCGGTTCGGCAAAGAGTGCCGCGCCCATCGCCTTGGCGAAGCCCATCTGCCGGGGCAGCCAGTAGGTGCCGCCCGCGTCCGGCAATAGCCCGATCCGGGTAAAGGCCTGGAGGAACACCGCGCTTTCCGTGGCGATCACCACGTCGGCGGCAAGCGCCAGGTTGGCCCCTGCCCCGGCAGCGGCGCCGTTCACGGCCGCGATCGTCGGCACGGGGCAGTCGAAGATTGCCCGGAGCATCGGCTCGTACTCGTCGCGCAGGACCCGTTCGAGATCGATATTCGCCGCGTTCACACGGTCGCCAAGATCCTGGCCCGAACAGAATGCCCGGCCCTCGCCGGTCAATACCGCCACCCGTGCCTCGCGCCCCGCCACCTGCACCGCGTGCAGAAGCTCGGCGCGCATCTGCGTGTTGAGCGCGTTCATCACCTCGGGCCGGTTCAGGGTGATCGTGGCGATGTCGTCGGCGATCTCCAGCCGGATCGTCTGGTAGTCCATTCGGGTCTCCTGATGGTCCGGGACCGGAATAGATGCGCGGAACGGATCCGGAAAGACCGACCCGGCGTCACTCGCGCATGAGATCGGCGACTCGCGCCTTTTCGCCCTCGCTGAGCGCTTCCGCTGCCTCCGGCTGCGCGCGCCGGCGCAGGAGGTAGAGGGCTGCGATGCCGCCGCCCGCGAGGAGGAGCGCCGGCGCGGCGAACCAGAGGATCAGGTTGGCGCCCTCGGCATTGGGCTTGAGGAGCACGTATTCGCCGTAGCGGTCCACGAGATATTGCACCGCCTGGGCGTCGCTGTCGCCCGCCACCAGCCGCTCGCGCAGGAGAAGGCGGATATCGCGGGCGATCTCGGCATTCGATTCGTCGATGGACTCGTTGCGGCACACCGGACAGCGCAGGTTCTGCGAGAGGTCGCGCGCCCGGGCCTCGAGCGTGGGATCGTCCAGCACCTCGTCGGGCTGCACCGCGAAGGCCGGCGCGGCAGCCACTATCAGCGCCAGGAGAAGCCGCCTCATTCCGCCGGCATCCCGGCCGGCGGCGCCTTCCGGGCCCCGGCCGCCACGCGGAAGCGCCGGTCGGAGAGACTCAGGAGGCCGCCCATCGCCATGATCGCAGCCCCGGCCCAGATCCAGCTTGCGTAGGGCTTGATGAAGGTCCGCACCGCCCAGCCGCCGCCGTCCTGCGGGTCGCCGATCACAAGGTAGACGTCGCGTGTGAAGCCGTTGTCGATGGCGGCCTCGGTGGTGGGCATCCCGGCGACCGGGTAGATCCGCTTTTCCGGTTCGAGCCGCGCCAGCGGGCGGCCATGGTCGGTCACGTCCACCTCGGCCATGGTCGAATAGTAGTTCGGGCCTTCGGTCTTGCCGACATCGACCAGCGTCACGCGGTACCCCGCGACGTCCCAGCTGTCGCCGATCCGGGCCACGCGGATATCCTCGACCGTCCAGGCCATCAGCGCGGCGATCCCGAAGAGCGTGATCCCAAACCCGGTGTGGCCGACCGTCTTGCCCCAATCGGCACGGGGCAGCCGCGCCAGCCGCGCGGCGCGTGCGGAGACCGGGCCGCGGCCGCCACGGGACCAGAGATCGGCCGCCGCACCGAAGACGATCCAGGCGCCCAGCATGGCGCCCACCGGGGCGAGCGCGGACTTCTCGGTCTCCACCGCGAAGACCAGCGCGCCGACTGCCAGGGCCAGGATCAGGGCCGGCATCAAGAGCCGCATCGCCCTGTCGAGCCGCGCACGTTTCCAGGGCAGCACGGCTCCGATCGGCAGAAGCACCGCGAGCGCGGTCATGAAGGGGGTGAAGGCCGCCTCGAAGAACGGCGCCCCGACCGAGACCTTGCGGCCGTCGGCGAGTTCGGTGACCAGGGGCCAGATCGTGCCGATGAACACGACGAAACAGGCAACGGCGAGGAAGAGGTTGTTGGCGATCAGACCGCCTTCGCGGCTGACGGGCTGGAAGATGCCCTTGGCCTGCATCGCCTCGGCCCGGGCGGCGAAGAGCGTGAGCGCACCGCCCATGAACAGGGCCGTCATCGCCAGGAGATAGACGCCGCGCTCGGGATCGTTCGCGAAGGCGTGGACCGAGGTGATGACGCCGGACCGGACGATGAAGGCGCCGACCAGCGAGAAGCCGAAGGCGAGGATCGCAAGGAGGATGGTCCAGGATTTCAGCGCCTCGCGCTTCTCCACCACGATGGCCGAATGAAGCAGCGCGGCGGAGAGGAGCCAGGGCATGAAGGAGGCGTTTTCGACCGGATCCCAGAACCAGAATCCGCCCCAGCCGAGCTCGTAATAGGCCCACCAGGAGCCGAGCGCGATGCCGATGGTCAGGAAGATCCAGGCGGTGAGCGTCCAGGGCCGGACCCAGCGGCCCCAGGCGGCATCGACCCTTCCCTCGATCAGGGCGGCGATGGCGAAGGAGAAGGAGACCGAGAGGCCGACATAGCCGAGATAGAGGAAGGGCGGGTGGAAGGCGAGGCCCGGGTCCTGCAGGAGCGGGTTCAGGTCATGGCCGTTGAAAGGCGGCGTGGCGAGGCGCAGGAATGGGTTCGAGGTGAAGATCAGGAAGGCGAGCGAGGCCGCGCCGACTGATCCTTGCACGGCGAGGACGCGGGCGCGGAGGCGGGGCGGCAGCCCGCCGCCGAACCAGGCCACCAGCGCGCCATAGAGCGCGAGGATCAGGCACCAGAGCAGCATCGAGCCCTCGTGGTTCCCCCAGACGCCGGTGACCTTGTAAAGCATCGGCTTCAGCGTGTGCGAGTTCTCGGTGACGAGCCGGAGCGAGAAGTCGGACGTGACAAAGGCCCAGGTCAGCGCCGTGAAGGACCATGCGATGCAGAAGAGCTGAAGCGTCGCCGCGGGCTCGGCCATCGCCATCCAGCCGCGCCAGCCGCGCGCGGCGCCGACCATGGGCACGACTGCCTGCACGCAGGCGATCGCGAGAGCGAGGATCAGGGTGAAATGGCCGAGTTCGACGATCATGTCCCCTGTCTAGCGCGCGGCGTGCGCGGACGAAAGCGCCGCGCTGCCGCAGGCCGCCGGGGGTCAGGACGCGAGCGAAACGATCAGGAGCGCGATTGCGGCGATCACAGGGGCGATGAACATGAAAACGTTGATCCGCACGGTCTTCTGGATCACGGCAAAGTGATGCGCCGCTCCCACGAAATAGAGGCCGATGAACAGGCCCAGCACCTCGTGGTCGATCATGATCGGTGCGCGGTCCAGCACCCGGTAGACGGCGTACCAGGCCAGCATCGTGGCGCTGCCCAGCTTGCAGAGCGCCATGCCGAGCGCGAGCGGCGTCGCGCGGTGATACCAGAGCCAGAAGAAGCTCACCGAGATCACGAAAGCCATGGCCGCAACCATGCCGTAGGCTATGGCGAATGAGGTGTCGTGTCCGAACCCGGCCGATACCGCCGCGAAGATCGCCACGAAGACGAGCAGGGGCAGGAAAGTGGTTCTCATCGTTTCAGGACCTCGCGCACGGCAGCGTCGAGCCGATCCGCTGCCTTCTCGTTCCGGACCAGCGCTTCCTCGAGTTGCGATCCGATCAGCAGGAGTTTTGTGAGACGGGACAGGAAGCCGATACTCTGGGTCTCCATGTCAGCGCCCCGGCAGCCGTTCACGGATGATCGTCGAGAGCTCGGTCAGGACGAGCGAGTTCTTGTCGATCACGCCGCGGGTGATCTTGTCCTTCTCGAGATCCCGGTAGAGCAGGTAGAAGACCAGCATCACCCATGGCCCGTGCTCCGAAAGGATGCGGAGGATCGCCTCATCCATCGCGGCCCTCCCGCCAGGCGGCGAGCGCGGGGTTGTCCGACGCCTCATTCTTTCCCCGGATCGCGTCGGTCTCCGCTTCCAGCTCCGCGATCTGCCGCGCGACCGCCGGGGCATTGGCCATCGTCCGGGCGAGCGAGCGCTGGAATTCCTGCGTCTTCGCCTGATGCCGCGCGCCGAAATAGAACGAGACGATCACGCCGAGGAGCCACCAGAGCGGCTCCGGCACCAGCGCGATTCCGGTCATCCGCGCCGCGAACCAGACCGGATCGACCATCGCCGAGACGAACAGCGCTAGCGTTCCGAGCGCGAGCGCCGGCCGTGGCAGGCGGTTGATCGCGTCGAGGAGCCGATCGAACAGCCCCTGCCGCGGCACCGCGAACTCGGCCGCGAACTGCTCGAGCGCCGCACCTCGCATCGTGGCAGCCCGCTGCGCGCCGGCCTCGGCATTTTCGCGGAACACTTCCGCCGTGTCGCGGATCACGTTGCCGCCGCCGCCGAAAAGCAGCGTGAAAACCTGGGAGATCAGCCCCATGCGCGTGTCCTCGTCAGGTGTTCCTCGGCGGTCAGGTGATAGCGCGGCGAGATGAATTCCTCGACCCGGCGGATCCAGCCGCCCTTCCCTCCGTCGCGCCGCATCACGTATTTCCGCGCCGAGGGCCGGCGGCCGGCCAATGCGTAGTAGAAGTTCCGCCGGGCGATGCCGTAGGCGTCGGCGATGTATTCCGGCGCGGCCTCTGCGGCCCGTTCCGCTGCCGCGACGGTCTGCAGCCCGATCGCCCCGTCAACCGAGACCGGCTCGTCCATGTCGCAGAGCAGCTGTTGCAGGATCCGGACCGCGCGGGCACCCGCATTCACCTGCATGTCGAACACCGTCGCATGCAGGACCGGCGGCAGACGGGAAATGCCCGGCCGCACGAAATAATGCTCGATCAGGATCTCCCGCGCCTGCGCCTTCGAAAGCCGCCGCACATCGTCCTTGTCGACATCGCCGTCGCCGTCGATATCAGCCCTCAGCCGCTGCATGGTGCCGATGGTGATGCCGTGATTGGTCGCCCCGCCCGGATCGTCCGGGTCGTCGACATAGCCGCCTTCCCGGGCCAGAATCCCTTCGGCGATCTCCTGGACTGTCAGCATGAGTGACGCTCCCGCATGAGGATTTGCGGGGCGGACCATCGATCTTTTCGGTTAAGCTGCTGGGAAGGAACCGTTCTTCTCGGTTAACCAGCCGGGACCTAGCCGTTCGGCCCCGCGCCCGGCTCCACGTAGACGCCCTGTTCCTTCAGCGCGTCGATCACTTCGGCGGGCATGTAGGTCTCGTCGTGGCGGGCGAGGATCTCGGTCGCGACGAAGACGCCGTTCTCCATGCGGCCGGTGCCGACCATCCCCTCGCCCTCGCCGAAGAGGTCCGGGAGGACTCCGGTAAATGCGACCGGCACCGAGGCGCCGCCGTCCGTGACGCGGAAGGTGATCGTCTCCCCCTGCCCGCGCACCAGGCTCCCCTCTTCTACCAGGCCGCCGATGCGGAAGGTCTCGTTCGGACCAGGGGCGGATTCGGCCACCTGGCTCGGCGTGCGGAAGAAGTTGATCCCGTCGCGCATCGCGTAGCCGATCAAGCCTGACGCAAGTGCCAGCGACACGGCGGCGACCGCGATGACCTGGATCCTGCGCTTCTTCTTCAAGCCCTTCATGGCCGCCTCACGGGAACATGGGCGCGAGCATCAGACCTGCGGTCTCCTCCTCGCCCAGCATCAGATTGGCGTTCTGAACCGCCTGTCCGGACGACCCCTTGGTCAGGTTGTCGAGTACCGCGACCACGGTCGCGCAGCCCGGCACACGGTCGCCGACAACGCCAAGATGGCAGAAGTTCGAGCCCCGCACATCCTTCATCTGCGGCACCGCGCCGAAGGGCAACACGTGGACGAACATTTCGTTGGCATAGGCAGCCGCCAGCGCGGCGTGCACCGCCGTTGGATCGCCCTTCACATAGGCCGTCACCACGATCCCGCGCGAGGCCGGGATCAGATGCGGCGACATCCGGATCCGGACCGGCCTTCCGGCAATCGCCGAGAATTCCTGGTCAAACTCGCCCAGATGCCGGTGCTTGCCGCCCATCGAGTAGGGCAGGACATTCTCGTAGAGCTCCGCCATCAGGAGATGCTCCTTGGCCGAGCGCCCTGCCCCGGATGCCGCCGCCTTGAGGTCGATCACGATCTCGTCGAGGTCGATCACGCCCGCAGTGATCAACGGGCGCAGCGCAAACTGCCCGGTCGCGGCATTGCAGCCGGTACCGGCGACCAGCCGGGCATTGTGGATCTCGTCGCGGTAGAACTCGGTCAACCCATAGACCGCCTCGGGCAGAAGCTCCGGCGCGGCATGGGGCTTGCCGTACCAGGTCTCGTATTCCGCCGGGTCCTTGATCCTGAAATCCGCCGAGAGATCGACGATCTTCAGATCGCGCGGCAGGCCGGCGATCACCTCGGCACTGGTGCCATGCGGCAGCGCGCAGAAGGCGAGATCGACGCCCCCGAAGTCGATATCCTCGACCCGCACCAGGTCGGGCAGCGCCAGATGGCGCAGATGGGGGTAGACGGCGGACATGGCCATGCCGGCCTTCCGCTCGCCCGACAGCGCGGTAATCTCCATCGTCGGATGGGTGGCGATCAGCCGGACCAGCTCGGCGCCAGTATAGCCGCTTGCGCCCAGAATGGCGATCTTGTGGGACATTCGGGCCCCCTTTCTTGTCTTGCGATCTAGGAAAACTTCTTACCCTGCGCAATCACGCAGGGTCGAAAGCGATCCTTCGTCGCAGGAACTGGGTGGCCTTGGAGGACACCTTCTGCGGGTCGCCCGTCGTCAGGAATTGCGAGACCGTGCCCGGTCCAAGCATTTCGGGGCGCCGCTCGAGATAGTCGGCGAGGCTCGACGCCACCAGTTCGGGCTGGCTCAACACCCGCACATCGGGTCCGAGCGCATCGCGGAACACCCCCTCCACCAACGGGTAGTGGGTGCAGCCCAGCACAGCCGCGTCCGGATTCGGCATCTTCCGCTTCAGGGCGTCCACATGGCTCCGCACGAGGGCCTCGGCGAGGATCTCGTCGCCCTCCTCGATCGCGTCCACGACGCCACCGCAGGATTGCGATTCCACATCGACCCCGATGGCCCGGAACGCAAGTTCGCGCTGGAACGCCCGAGAAGACACCGTGGCCGGCGTCGCGAACAGCGCCACATGCTTCACCGCCACCTCGCGCGGCGGCGAGTTGTCACCCCAGCGCCGCTCGGTCAGGGCCTCGATCAGCGGCACGAAAACGCCCAGCACGCGCTTGTCCTTGGGCACCCAGCCGTCCTGCATCCGCCGAAGAGCGGCCGCCGAAGCCGTGTTGCAGGCTAGGATCACCAGGTCGCAGCCCGCCGCGAACAGCCGTTCGACGCCCCGCGTGGTCAGATTGTAGATGTCGTCGGGGTCGCGCACCCCGTAGGGCGTATGGGCGTTGTCGCCGAAATAGACGAAAGGCACGTCCGGCAGCCGCCGCGTCACCGCATCGAGGACGGTCAGGCCGCCCAGCCCAGAATCGAAAATACCGACGGCCATGGATCAGACCTTGTAGCGCTCCTCGAACTCGAACCCGTAGTCCACGGATTTGAGCGGTTCCGGAGAGAGGGCATAGGTCCGTTGCCGGAGAAAGTCCATCATCGCCCGCGTATCGCCGCGATGCACCGCGATCTTGTCCGGCGCGATAGGTTCGCCGATCACCACACGCACCGGTTCGTCGACCCGGCGTTTGAATTCCTTGATCAGGAGCGCAAGTCGGAGCGTCTGGTGCAGATGGCTCGCAACCTGGAAGAGCCGCGAGTTGGCCCCGTCGAAATAGACCGGCACCACCGTCGCCGCGCTCTTCGCGATCATCTTCGCGGTGAAGGTGCGCCAGCCCGGGTCCATCGGTTGCCCAAAGGGCCGCTGCGCGGTCGAGACCGTACCGCCGGGAAACACGCCGATGGCCCCGCCGCGCGCCAGATAGCGCAGCGCGGTCTTCCTGGTCTCGATATTCAGCGCCACCGCCTCCTTCGTCTCGTCGAAGGAAATCGGCAGGATGATCCGGTCGAGCTCCTCCGCCTTGCGGAACACCCGATGCGCGAGAATCCGGAAATCGCCGCGGACGGTCGAGAGGATGTAGCCCATCATCAGACCGTCGAGGATGCCGTAGGGGTGATTGGCGACGAGGATCAATGGCCCCTCGCTCGGGATATTCGTGAGGCTCCCGCCCGCCACGTCGAGCTCCAGCCCGTAGCGTTCGACCATCACCTCCCAGAAGTCGCGCCCTTCGGCCACTTCGCGCTCGTAGCCGTCCGCGCGCCGGATCAGGCGGATCCGTCCGGTCGCGTTCTCGATCACCCGGATCAGCGCCCGCCCGCCTCGGGTCGCGGCCGAGCTCGCATAGCTGATCTCGCGCGTCGCGCGTCGCCGCGCGTTTATCTCGGTCTTCGGATCCATCGCCGCCGCATGACTACGTCTGGCAGACGATTCTGGCTACAAATCATGACGTTTCCACGACGGTGCCGCAGCGGTTACGGCAAGAGGGCCACTATTCGGCCGCCTGGTTGAACGCCGCGGGTCCGGCCTCCAGCGCCGTCAGAAGCTCCTGCCGCCGCTGCGCAGCCTTCTTCGCGTTCTCGTGCTTCACCGGCCCGTAGCCCCGCACCGAAAGCGGCAGTTCCGCGAGCGTGATCGCCGCCACGGGATTGTCCGCGGCCCTGGCGAGGAGCGATCTCAGGTCGCGCTCGTATTGCCGGATCAGCCGCCGCTCCATGCGCCTCTCGGCAGAATAACCGAACGGATCGAACGGCGTGCCGCGCAGAAACCTGAGCCGGGCGAGGAGCGGGAAGACCCGCTCCATCCCGTGCCCGAACTCGCGCTTCACCGGCCGTCCGTCGGGCCCGGGCCGCGCAAGGACCGGCGGCGCGAGATGGTAGGTCAGCCTCAGATCGCCCTCGAACGCCGCCTCGGCTTTCTCCCGGGTTCCCGCAAGAAGCCGGGCCACCTCGTATTCGTCCTTGTAGGCCAGAACCTTGTGGTAGCCCTTCGCCACCGCTTCCCGGAGCCGCGGATCGGCGATCCCGTCGAGCCGCTTCAGGTAGCGCCGGGCCAGCGCCGGACCCTGATAGGCCTTCAGATGATCGGCACGCAGAGCGATGCGGTCGTCCAGCGTTTTCGGTTTCGGCGCGAATTTCGCTCCCAGCACCTCCGCCGCCTTGGCGGGAAACGCCGCCGCCCAGCGGCCGAGATCGAAGGCCTCCCGGTTCTTCTCCACCGCCGCGCCATTGAGTTCGATCGCCCGCCGGATCGCCTCGAGCGAGACCGGGATCAGCCCCCGCTGCCAGGCCGCGCCGAAGACCATCATGTTGGAAAAGATCGAGTCGCCAGTCAGCGCCTCAGCGAGCGCCGACGCATCGAAGAAGGTCACCCCCTCGCGCAGCTTCCGCTCCATCGAGAGCTTCAGCCGGTCCGAGGGGATCCGGAACTCGGTGTTGCGCGTGAACTCGCCGGTGATGATCTCATGGCTGTTCACGACCGCGCCGGTGCGCCCGCCCGTCGTCAGCCCCAGGGTCTTCGCCCCGGCGCTCACCACCAGATCACCACCGATCAGCGCATCGCATTCGCCGGTCGCGACCCGGATCGCATTAATCCTGTCCGGGCTCTCGGCGATCCGGCAATGGATATGCACCGCACCGCCCTTCTGGGCGAGCCCGGCCATCTCCATCATCCCCGCGCCCAGACCGTCGAGATGCGCCGCCATCGCCAGGACCGCGCCGATGGTCACCACTCCGGTGCCGCCGACCCCGGTGATGACCACGTTATGCGTCCCCGCGATCACCGGCAGTTCCGGCAACGGCAGATCGCCCAGATGCACCTTCTTCGTGGGCGCCTTGCGGATCTTGCCGCCCTCGACGGTGACGAAGGAGGGACAGAACCCCTTCAGGCAGGAATAGTCCTTGTTGCAGGATGACTGGTCGATGGCCCGCTTCCGGCCGAGCTCTGTCTCGACCGGAACGATCGAGACGCAGTTCGACTGCACCCCGCAATCGCCGCAGCCCTCGCAGACATCGGTGTCGATGAAGACCCGACGATCCGGGTCCGGGAACTTGCCCTTTTTCCGCCTGCGCCGCTTCTCGGCCGCACAGGTCTGGATGAAGATGATCGCGGAAACCCCTTCCACGCCGCGCATTTCCTCCTGCACCGTCGAGTGCGCGTCGCGCTCGTGCCAGCCCACTGTCCGGGGAAAGGCGGAGCGCGCGGGCTCCTCCTTCGGGTCATAGACCACCGCGATCTTCTTCACGCCCATGGCCTGAAGCTCCCGCGCGATCCGCTCGGGCGTCAATCCGCCCTCGTTGGTCTGGCCGCCGGTCATCGCCACGGCATCGTTGTAGAGGATCTTGTAGGTAATGTTGGTGCCCGCCGCCAAGGCCGCGCGGATCGCGAGCAGGCCGGAATGGTTGTAGGTTCCGTCTCCAAGTTGCTGAAAAACATGACGAGTCGTTGAGAACGGCGCCTCGCCGATCCAGTTCGCGCCCTCGCCACCCATATGGGTGTAGCCCGACACGCCCCGGTCCATCCAGAGCGCCATGATATGGCAACCGATGCCGCCATAGGCGCGGCTCCCCTCGGGGAGCTTCGTAGACGTGTTGTGCGGGCAGCCCGAACAGAAATAGGGCACCCTTGTCGCGATTTCCTCGGCATTGTCGGCGCGCCGGGTCTCGCCGATCCGCTCCAGCGCCGCCTTGACCGCGTCGGTGCCGCGCCCCTCCTCCACGAGGATGCCACCGATCTTCTCGGCGATCATCACCGGGTCGAGCGCCATCCGCGTCGGGAACAGCTCCTCGGAATGCATCCCCCCTGCGCCGCCCTTGTACCAACCATAGACCCGGCGGCCGCGGCGGTCGTCGAAGATCGCTTCCTTGATCTGGATCTCGATCAGCTTGCGCTTCTCCTCGACGACCACGATCAGGTCGAGCCCCTCAGCCCAGTCGTGGAACGAGGCCATGTCCATCGGGAAGGTCTGGCCGATCTTGTAGGTGGTGATCCCGAGCCGTTCGGCCTCCGCCTCGTCGATGCCGAGAAGCGCCATCGCATGCACGAGGTCCAGCCAGTTTTTCCCGGCCGCCACGAAGCCGATCTTGGCGCCGGACTTGCCCCAGACCCTCCGGTCGAGCCGGTTCGCCCGGCTGAACGCCTCCGCGGCAAAGCGCTTGTGGTCGATCATCCGCGCTTCCTGGGCGATCCAGTGATCGTTCAGCCTTATGTTCAACCCGCCATCCGGCATCGGGAAATCCGGCGTCACGAAGCTCATCCGGCCGGGCCGCCCGTCAACGACCGAGGTCACCTCGATCGTGTCCTTCATCACCTTGAGCCCGGCCCAGACCCCCGCGAACCGCGACAGGGCATAGCCGTAGAGCCCGTAATCGAGGATCTCCTGCACCCCGGCCGGCGACAGGACCGGCATGTAGGTATCGACCATCGCCCAGTCCGACTGGTGGCAAACGGTCGAGCTCTCGCCGGTATGGTCGTCCCCCATAGCCATCAGCACGCCGCCATGTGGTGCCGACCCGGCCATGTTGGCGTGGCGCATCACGTCGCCCGACCGGTCGACGCCCGGGCCTTTGCCGTACCAGAGCCCGAAAACCCCGTCGAATTTCCCGTCGCCCCTGAGCCCCGCCTGTTGCGTCCCCCAAAGCGCCGTTGCCGCCAGATCCTCGTTCAACCCGGCCTGGAACCTGACATCGGCCGCCTCAAGATCCGCCCGCGCCTGAGCCATCGTCGTATCGACGGCGCCCAGGGGGGAGCCACGATAGCCCGTTACATAGCCGGCGGTACGCAATCCCGCCGCCCTGTCGCGCTCTTTTTGCATCAGCATGAGGCGGACCAGTGCCTGGGTACCGTTCAAAAGCACGGTATCCTTTGTCAGATCGTAACGATCGTGCAGGGTAATGTCGCGCAAAGTCATGCCGGGCTCCTCCTGCCCCAATTATAGGTCAAAATTACTGACCTACAAAACGAATATTCCGCGCGTATGAGGTTTGCACACCGTCGCCGCTACCGAGTAAAGGCGTTGCGCGTATGGGGTGAGTTGCGTTCGAGAAGGGACGAGATGGACTGGGACAAGCTCAGAATCTTTCACGCGGTCGCCGATGCCGGCAGCCTGACACATGCCGGCGACGTTCTCCACCTCTCGCAATCGGCCGTTTCCCGGCAGATTCGTGCGCTTGAGGAGAGCCTGAACACCACCCTGTTCCACCGCCACGCGCGCGGGCTGATTCTCACGGAGCAGGGCGAACTGCTGTTCGACGCCACCTCGGCCATGTCGCGCCGCCTCGACACCGCCGAGGCGCGGATCCGGGACAGCGAGGAGGAGGTCTTCGGCGAGCTCCGGGTGACGACTACCACCGCCTTCGGTTCGCTTTGGCTGGTGCCCCGCCTGCCGAAGCTCTACGAGCGCTATCCCGAGCTCAAGATCGATCTCAACCTCGAGGAGCGGGTGCTCGACCTGCCGATGCGCGAGGCCGATGTCGCAATCCGGATGAAAGAGCCCTCTCAGGCCGACCTGATCCGGCGCCGGCTGATGTCGGTCAGGATGCGTCTCTACGCGACGCCCGAATATCTCGACGCCGTGGGCCGGCCCGCGGGCGTGACCGATCTGGGC
The DNA here is from genome assembly GCA_050299695.1 of Paracoccaceae bacterium. GTDB lineage: Bacteria > Pseudomonadota > Alphaproteobacteria > Rhodobacterales > Rhodobacteraceae > Ovoidimarina. The sequence goes on along the minus strand of JBNKWI010000011.1, from coordinate 19,442 downwards.
GGCCACCGCCTGATCTGCCAGAACACCAGTTCGTTCCAGGTCGCCGCAGGGGCCAGCCTCGTGCAGGAGCTGATGTCGAACAACGTGCACTCGCTGCTGACCGTGAACAACTATTTCGGCGTCCTTCAGGGCGTGCTCGCCAATCTCGGCGTCGGCGTTCTACCAGATTACGTGATCGAGGACTTCCCGCAAATCGAGCGCGTGCTGCCCGATATCGAGTCGAACGAGGTGCCCGTTTTTCTCGCGTTTCCCGAGGAACTGCGCCACTCCAAGCGCATCGCCGCCTTCCGCGACTTCGTGACCGACGAAATCATCGCGCATCGCCGCCGGCTGAAAGGCGATGCCGCCTGAGCCAGAGCCATGCGATCGGCGCATAGCTGCCTTGCGTGGATCTTTCACAGATCGCCTTGAACACCGGCATATCGCCGACTAAGTGAGCGCTATCGGAAGCGGATGTTCCATTTCCTGCCTCCGATAACCTCCCTGTTGGACTTGGGCCGAGCTTAGCGCTCGGCCTTTTTTTGCCTACGCCCTACCATAAGCGTCTTTTCGCCCGGGCGAATCTGAGCTTTCCTTTCGGGATGGACTACGGCGTTCTCGTCAATCCGAATCCTCCGCCGGCCGGTCAGGTGCTGCACCGGCTGTTGTCGCAGGCCTTCGCGCATATGGAGGGGCGGATCGACCCGCCCTCGTCGATGTCCAGGCTCGACGTCGAGGGAATCGAGTCGCGGCTCGGGATGGAAGACCTCGTAGTGGCGCGAACCGGCGACCGGATCGTCGGCTGCCTCTTCGCCGCCCGCAACGGCAACGAGTATTACCTCGGCAAGATCGCCGTCGCCCATGCCATGCGTCAGAAAGGTATCGCCCGCGCCATGGTCGAGGCCGCCGCCGACCGGGCGATTGCGCTCGGCCTTTCGAGCCTCACACTCCACAGCCGGATCGAACTGACCGAGAACCACGCCGCGTTCAACGCCATGGGGTTCCGCCAGACCGGGACCTTCACCCATCCCGGCTATGACGAGCCCACGAGCCTCGTCTTCACCCGCCCCCTTCCCCCGCGCGGCCCCCTGTCCTAAAGACGGTCGAAACTTTCCCCGGGGGACAGGGACGGCATGCAGGAACCCGCCATCACGCCAGAGCTTATCCAGGCGCATGGGCTCAAGCCCGACGAATACGACCGCATTCTCGAGATCATTGGACGCGAACCGACCTTTACGGAGCTCGGTATCTTCTCGGCGATGTGGAATGAGCATTGCTCGTACAAATCCTCGAAGAAATGGCTCCGAACGCTGCCCACCGAAGGGCCGCAAGTCATCTGCGGGCCGGGTGAGAATGCCGGTGTCGTCGATATCGGCGACGGCCAGGCGGTGGTCTTCAAGATGGAGAGCCACAACCACCCCTCCTATATCGAGCCCTACCAGGGCGCGGCGACGGGCGTGGGCGGCATTCTGCGCGACGTCTTCACCATGGGTGCCCGGCCAATCGCGGCGATGAACTCGCTCTCCTTCGGCGCACCCGACCATCCGAAGACGAAACGCCTCCTCGCCGGCGTGGTCGAGGGGGTCGGCGGCTACGGCAATGCCTTCGGCGTGCCCACAGTGGGCGGCGAGGTCCGGTTTCACCCGGCCTATAACGGCAACTGCCTCGTCAACGCCTTCGCCGCGGGCCTCGCGGATGCCGACAGCATCTTCTATTCCGCCGCTTCGGGCGTCGGCATGCCCGTGGTCTATCTCGGCGCCAAGACCGGGCGCGACGGCGTCGGCGGCGCCACCATGGCCTCGGCCGAGTTCGACGAGACCATCGAGGAAAAGCGCCCCACCGTGCAGGTCGGCGACCCGTTCACCGAAAAGCGCCTCTTGGAGGCCTGCCTCGAACTGATGGCCTCCGGCGCGGTGATCTCGATCCAGGATATGGGCGCCGCCGGCCTCACCTGCTCGGCCGTCGAGATGGGCGACAAGGGGGGTCTCGGCATCCGCCTCGACCTGGACCGCGTACCGGTTCGCGAGCGCGCGATGACGGCGTACGAGATGATGCTCTCCGAGAGCCAGGAGCGGATGCTCATGGTTCTGCGCCCGGAGAAAGAGGACGAGGCCAAGGCGATCTTCGACAAGTGGGATCTCGACTTCGCCATCGTCGGCGAGACCATCGCCGAGAACCGCTTCCTGATCCTCCACGGCAACGAGACCAAGGCCGATCTGCCGCTTTCCAAGCTCGCCAGCTCCGCCCCCGAATACGACCGCCCCTGGGCCGCGCCCGAACCCGCCGCGGCGCTGGCCGAAGAAGTGGAAATCGACGCCATCGAGGGGCTCTGCGCGCTTCTCTCCTCGCCGAACCACGCCGCCAAGCAATGGGTCTACGAACAGTACGATTCCATGGTCATGGCCGACACTGTCCGCAGCCCCGGCCTCGGTGCCGGCGTGGTCAGGGTCCATGGCACCGGCAAGATGCTCGCCTTCACGTCCGACGTGACCCCGCGCTATGTCCGCGCGAACCCGATGGAAGGCGGCAAACAGGCGGTGGCCGAGGCCTACAGGAACCTCGTCGCCATGGGGGCGAAACCGCTCGCCTCCACCGACAACCTGAATTTCGGCAACCCGGAAAAGCCGGAGATCATGGGCCAATTCGTCGGCGCGATCAAAGGCATCGGCGAAGCCTGCGCAGCGCTCGACATGCCGATCGTCTCGGGCAACGTCTCGCTCTACAACGAGACCGACGGCAAGGCGATCCTGCCCACCCCCACCATCGGCGCGGTCGGCCTGATCCCTGACCCCGAGCGGCTGATCGGATCGGTTCCGGTGGAAGGCGACGTCGCGCTCCTTCTCGGCCACACCGGCGGGCATCTCGGCCAGTCGGCGCTCCTCGCCGAAGCCTTCGGCCAGGAAGAGGGCGATGCGCCCCCGGTCGATCTGGCGGCAGAGAAGGCCCATGGCGACTTCGTCCTCACCCAATACGCCCGGATTCGAGCTTGCACCGACCTCTCCGACGGCGGCCTCGCACTCGCGGCCTTCGAGCTGGCCGAGGCGGGTGGCATTGGCGTGACCCTCGACACGGGAGGTACTGCAAGGCTCTTTGGTGAGGATCAGGGCCGTTACCTGATCGCCTGCGCCCCGGACGAAGCCGAACCGCTTCTCGCTGCGGCAGAGGCGGCCGGCGTTCCGCTTGCCAAGGTCGGGCAGTTCGGCGGCGACACGGTTGCGCTCGGAAAGCGCCAGGCGCCGCTCGCGGACCTCGTCTCGATCTACAGAACCAGCTTTGCGGCCACGGTCGGCTGATCGCCTCGCGCCGCTTTCCCTTGCGGGGCGGCAGAGGCGCCCCTAGATTCGCGTAAGGAACGACGAGAGGACAGACTCAGCCGATGTCGATGCGCGCCGAAGAAATCGAAGACCTGATCCGCGCGGGCTTTCCCGACGCGAAGATCACCGTGACGGACCTGGCGGGCGACGGAAACCACTACGCGGCCGAGGTCATCGACGAAAGCTTCCGCGGCCAGAACCGGGTGCAGCAGCAGCGCGCCGTCTATGCTGCCCTGAAAGGCGCGATGGACGGTTCGAACGGCGCGCTCCACGCACTGGCGCTGACGACGAAGGTACCTGACTGAGGTGCCGCATTCCTGATTCGCCGCTGCCCCCAAGGCGGGAAGACATAACGAAAAGCAAAAGGTTTAGGGCGTCACACGGGATGCAAGGGGGTTTGCCAAGATCTTCGTTCCCGGCAGATGCAAAGGACAAATGAAATGACCGCTGAAGACAAGATCAAGACTACCGTGACCTCGAACGACGTGGTGCTGTTCATGAAGGGCACGAAGTCAATGCCACAGTGCGGGTTCTCCTCGCGCGTGGCCGGCGTGCTCAACTACATGGGCGTCGATTATGCCGATGTGAACGTGCTGGCCGACGACACGATCCGCCAGGGGATCAAGGACTATTCCGACTGGCCGACGATCCCGCAACTCTACGTGAAGGGCGAGTTCGTCGGCGGTTGCGACATCGTCACCGAGATGACCCTTTCGGGCGAGCTCGACGCTCTGTTCGACAAGGCTGGAGTGACCTACGACAAGGACGCGGCCGACAAGATCCGCGAACACAACGGGTAGGCTAGCCCTCACCGCGCCTCTTAGCGCCAGCGGCCCCGGTGGCCGCATCAGTCATCCGGGCGCGGGCCGCTTCGCGGTCCTCCGTCAGATCCTCGTCCCAGGCACCTATCAGAGCCTCCAGCGCCTCGGACGACTCCAGATCGGTGGCGCGCGGCGGCCGCGGCAGGATCGCGTCGACCAGCACGACGATCGCGCCGAGTACCAGCGCGCCAAATATCCCGCCGACCCAGCCGATGAGCAGCGTGGCCCCCCAGCCGAACCCGGCGACGCGGGCAAGGTAGCCCGAGACGAGCGCCACGACCCAGCTCATGACGAGGAGCTGGATGACGTTCATCCTCCGGTCGTCGATATGGTCCCTGCTGCCGAAGTCGCCGTCGAACATCGCCCTCTCCGATCCTAGCAGGACGGCCCCCGCCGAGCCTGCGGAGCGGCCCAGTGCCGATCCCTCGGCTGGGAGTATTAGGGATCAGAGGTAAACGAGCGGCAAATCGCCGATTTGGCCTAGGACGCCTCGGCGTGAAGGCTCAGAGCGCGGTGACGTGATCGTCCACCGCGTCGGCGATCGCCTCGGCGCGGGCGGCGAGCTCTGCGAGCGTGTCGGTGACCTCGGCCGGGATCCGCGCCACTTCGATAGTGGTCGGTGTCCGTGCCGCCTCGCGGGCCTCCTCGAGCTGCGCTTGCATCGCGCCGAGCTTGCGCTCCATCTCGCGCAGCCGGTCCTCGGCGCCCGCTGCCTTGTCGGCGAGGAGAAGCCCCGCCATCAGCAGCATCCGGCTCTCCGGCATCCGGCCAATCTGCCTGATCAGCGTCTGCGCCTCGGCGTCGAGCGATTGCGCCGCGGCGTGGAGGAAATGCTCCTCGCCCTCCTGGCAGGCCACGTCGAACTCGCGTCCGCCCACGGAAATCCGGATCTCAGGCATTGGCGGCCTCCTTCAGCATCGGCTCGAGGAGCCCGAGCGCCCGGTCGATCTCGGCCCGGTTTCCCTGTTCCAGCGCCTTCAGCGCCTCCACCTCGGCCGCGAGTGCGCCGTTGACCAGCTCGGCGTCGGCAAGCCCCGCGGCATTCGCCCGGCGCAGCGCCGAATTCGAGGCCCGAAGCTCGGCATTCACCGATTTCAGCCGCTGCAGATCCGCATCCGTGGCACCAAGCGCCTCGCGCAGGCTGGACACCTCGGACTGCAGCGCGGCGACCATCGTCTCCTGCTTTTCCTTGATCGCCCGGACCCGTTCCTCGAGCTGGGCATTTGCCTCGCGTTCGGCGGCCAACTCGTCGGCCAGTCCCGCCCCGCCGGACTCGGCAATCCGGCCAAGGCCAACCGATATCCGGTCCAGGGCGGAGGTGATCCGCCCTTCCAGTTCGGCAATCTCGCTCATGCCCCCAGTCCTTTTCTGTCGCCCAGCGTCGTCTTCCGCGCCGCGAATCGTCCCTTCACGGCGCGGAATGAGTTTATCCGACTGGCTCGTGAATTCGACCCCCTGCCCGCCCCAGCTTGCGCTCGGGCACGAGGCTGCTATCAGAGCCCCAATTCCGGCCATCTCGACAAAGGACCTCTGCCGTGGAAATCGCCACCCTGAAGGATCTTCATCCCGCCCACTGGACCAAGGCCTGCGCGATCCGGGCGCTGGCGATGGATGCCGTCCAGGCGGCGAATTCCGGCCATCCGGGCATGCCCATGGGGATGGCCGACGTCGCCACCGTCCTTTTCGAGAAACATCTCAAGTTCGATGCCTCCGCGCCCGACTGGGCCGACCGCGACCGGTTCATCCTCTCGGCCGGGCACGGCTCGATGCTGCTCTACGCACTCCTCCACCTGACCGGCTACGAGGACATGACCCTCGACCAGATCAAGGCGTTCCGCCAATGGGGCTCGAAGACCGCGGGCCACCCGGAATACGGCCATGCCAAAGGCATCGAGACCACGACCGGCCCACTCGGCCAGGGCATCGCCAACGCGGTCGGTTTCGCCATGGCCGAAGAGGCGCTCCGGGCCCGCTTCGGCAAGAAGCTCGTCGACCACTACACTTACGTGATCGCCGGCGACGGCTGCCTGATGGAGGGTGTCAGCCACGAAGCGATCGGCCTTGCGGGGATGCAGAAGCTCGGCAAGCTGATCGTGCTCTGGGACGACAACGACATTTCCATCGACGGGCGGATTTCGCTGTCCGATGTCACCGACCAGCGCAAGCGGTTCCAGGCGGCGGGCTGGCAGGTCACATCCTGCGACGGCCACGACCCCGAGGACATCGACGCCGCGATCACGCGGGCGAGGACGTCGAAGAAGCCGACGCTCGTCGCCTGCAAGACCCATATCGGGTTCGGGTCGTCGAAGCAGGACAGCGCCAAGGCCCATGGCTCGCCGCTCGGCGCGGAGGAAATCCTCAAAGTACGCGAGACCTATGGCTGGCCCTACGGCCCGTTCGAGATCCCGGCCGAGGTGAAATCCGCCTGGGAGGCGATCGGCGCGAGGGGCGGCGCGGAGCGCGCGGCCTGGGAAGCACGCCTGGCCGAACAGAGCACCGGGCGTCAGGCGGAATTCGCCCGCGTCATGGCCGGCGAACCGCCGAAGAAGCTCTCGGCGACGATCCGCGCGCTGAAAAAGCAGATCTCCGACAGCGCCCCCAAGGTGGCGACGCGGAAATCCTCCGAGATAGTGCTCGAGGTTGTCAACCCGGTGATGCCGGAAACCATCGGCGGCTCGGCCGACCTCACCGGCTCGAACAACACGCTCACCAAGGATCTGGGCGTCTTCGACGCCTCCAACCGCAAGGGCCGCTACGTTCATTTCGGGATCCGCGAACACGGCATGGCCGCAGCGATGAACGGCATGGTGCTCCATGGCGGGATCAAGCCCTATGGCGGCACGTTCCTCTGCTTCACCGATTACGCGCGCGGCGCGATGCGGCTCTCGGCGCTGATGGGCGTGGCCCCGGTCTATGTGATGACCCACGATTCCATTGGCCTCGGCGAGGACGGGCCGACGCACCAGCCGGTCGAGCATATCGCCATGCTGCGCGCGACGCCGAACATCAACGTGTTCCGCCCCGCCGACACAGTGGAAACCGCCGAGGCTTGGGAATTGGCGTTGACCACGACCACGACGCCCTCGGTCCTCGCCCTCACCCGGCAGAACCTCCCCACCGTGCGGACCGAGCACAAGATCAAGAACCTCACCGCCCAAGGCGCCTACGTGCTCGCCGAGGCCACCGGCAAGCGGCAGGCGATCGTCATGGCCACCGGCTCGGAGGTCGAGATCGCGCTCAAGGCCCGCGAAATCCTCGAGGCCGAAGGCATCGGCACCCGCGTCGTCTCGATGCCCTGCTGGGAGCTCTTCGAGGCGCAGGACGAGGCCTATCGCCGCAAGGTCCTGCCCGCCGGCCCGGTGCGTGTCGCGGTCGAGGCGATGGTCCGCTTCGGCTGGGATCGCTGGCTGCACGGCGAGCGCGGGCACCGCGAAAAAGCGGGTTTCGTCGGCATGGAAGGCTTCGGCGCCTCGGCACCCGCCGAAACGCTCTACGAAAAATTCGGCATCACCGCCGAAGGCGTGGCGCAGAAGGTACGGGAATTGCTCTGATTTTCCGAAATCGGAAATTATTCCCGCCTGCACAATAGTTTGAAATCCGGGCTTGGCGCTTGACCGGGCCCGGGCGAACCGGGTGAAAGTGCGGCCATGACAGCCGCACGTACCCATTCCTTCCGTCTTCTTGCCAGCCTCGTGCTTGCGCTGGCGCTTGTTCCATTCGCGGCTCTCGCCCAGTCCCGCCACGCGCTGGTGATCGGCAACGACGCCTATGCCGAGGTGCCGCGCCTCCAGAAGGCCGTGAACGACGCGGTGGCGATCTCCGGCGCGCTCGAGGCGCAGGGCTTCACCGTGGCGACACTCACCGACGCGCCGCGAAGGGCGATGAACCGAGCGATTTCCAACTTCACCCAGGGGCTCCGCCCCGGCGACACCGCGCTGGTCTTCTACGCCGGCCACGGGGTCGAGATCGACGGCGAGAACTACCTCCTGCCGGTCGATATCGAGGCGCCGGGGTCCGGCGACGGCGATTTCGTGAAGGCCGAATCCATCGCCCTCTCCCGCCTTCTCGACAGGATCCGCGCGACCGGCGCCCGCACCACGCTCGCGATCATCGACGCCTGCCGTGAAAACCCCTTCGCGCAATCCGGCGGCCGCGGCATCGGCACCGCACGCGGGCTCGGCCGGGTCATCGCCCCCGAAGGCACCTTCGTGATCTTCTCCGCCGGTGCGGGCCAGCTCGCGCTCGACCGCCTGTCCGACGAGGACGCCAACAGGAACTCGGTCTTCACCCGCTCGCTCCTGCCGCGCCTCGCCGAGCCCGACCTTGAGCTCAGGGAGATGGTCGGAGAGGTCCGCCAGGACGTGCGCGACCTCGCCGCCTCGGTGGGCCACCAGCAGTTCCCGGCCTATTACGACGAGCTTCTGGGTGATTTCTACCTTGCCTCGGAGGTACAGCCATCTGTGGAACCCGCGACCGAAGACCCGATCCGCCGCGATTTCGCGCTGGCCCGAGAGATCGGCTCGCGCGAAGCGCTGGAAGCCTTCGTGACCCGCTACGAAGGCCGGAACGACGCCTTCGAACTCAGCCTCGCCCGGCAGCTGCTCGCCACACCCGAAGAGACGCCGCAAGAGGCCGAAACGGCGACGCCCGAGGCCGAACCGGCACCGGTCGAAGAGGTGGCGGCACTGGCGCCGGAAACCAGCCAGATGCGGGCGGTCGCCCAAGAGGAAGACGCGAAGCGCGCCACGATGCGCGACACCCAACGCGAGCTGAACCGCCTCGGATGCGACGCGGGCTGGGCCGACGGGGTCGCCGGCCCGCGCACACGCGACGCCTTCGCGCGCTACCTCTCGCATGCCGGCAATGTCGGCCTCGCGCCCGGAGATCTCGGCTCGGAGAAGGCGCTGAAAGTCCTTCAGGGCTGGAAGAACCGCGTCTGCCCAGCCCCGCCCCCGGCCTCCGCCGCCTGGGATTTCGATCCGACGAGCGGCGGGGTCTGGCTGTTCCGCGCCTCCTGCCCGCTCTTCATCAAGTCCACGGGCACCCACAAATGGACCCGCACGGGCAGTGGCTACACGCTCGTCTGGACCGACTCGCTGGGCCAGGGCGACACGATGAGCGCCACGATCAAGGGCCGCCAGATCCATGCGAACGGGCGCCTGAACGGCATTAACTACACGCTCGACATGATCGCGAACGCGGCGGGAACTGCTTATTCGGGAGCGAGTTCGGCCGGCTGCAGGGTCAACGGTTTCCGCCGGTAACGAGCCGCGCGACGGGCGCGATCACGAAGGTCACCAGTGGGATCAGGACCATACCCAACGCGAGGCCGACGATCCCGTCGAGCATCGCGGTCACCGCCCACTCCACGAAGCCCTCCGCCTGCGGCAGCGCGTGACCCGCAGCCGCAGAGAGTTCATGAATGATTTCATATGGTTGATGAAGCCCCAACTCGTGCAGACCATGCACGATGATGGCGCCCCCCACCCAGATCATTGCCGCGGTGCCGACGATCACCAGCACCACCAGAAAACGCGGCATGCCCCGCACGATGCCGCGGCCCGTGGCGCGGGTGGCGGCGAGGCGGCCTTTTGCGGCCATGAGGAGGCCGAGATCGTCGGCTTTCACGATCAGGGCGACCGCGCCGTAGACGGCCACGGTGATGATGATTCCCGCCAAGGCCAGCGCGCCGGCGGTCAACCAGATCGAAAGACCCTCGGGCAGCGCGGAGAGAACGATCGTCATTATCTCGGCCGAGAGGATGAAATCGGTCTTGATCGCGCCCGAGACCTTCTTTTCCTCCAGATGCGCGTCGGCGAGCTTCTCCTGGTAGAGTTCCTCGGCATGGTGATCGCCGGGATTGACCGCGTGCCAGACCTTCTCGGCGCCCTCGAAACAGAGATAGGCGCCGCCCAGCATCAGCAAGGGCGCGATCGCCCATGGCGCGAAGCTCGACAGCAGAAGCGCCACCGGCAGAAGGATCACGAGCTTGTTGAAGAGCGAGCCGCGCGCGATCTTCCAGACGATGGGAAGCTCGCGTTCCGCCTTGAATCCATGGAGATACTTCGGCGTCACCGCGGCATCGTCGATCACCGCGCCCGCGGCCTTGGACGAAGCCTTGACCGCCTGGCCCACCACGTCGTCCACCGAGGCCGCCGCCACCTTGGCGATGGCCGCCACGTCGTCGAGGAGTGCCAGAAGTCCGCTCATGCCCTGCCCTTCGCTGCTGTCGCGTCAGGATAGCGAGCCCGGCGGCGAGGACAATCGCCACCGGTTTACATCCATCCACCGGTGCGGGCTAATTGCCCCAGGGCGGCAGGAGCGAGTCATGGGCGGAACCATCGGGATCATCGGCGGAAACGGCGCGCTTGGCGGGGCGATCGCGGAGGGCCTTCTGGCCTCTGGCTTCGTGGCGGAAGGCGATCTCTGGGTGTCGAGCCGGTCAGGCACCGGGCCGCGCTTTCCCGGGTCCGGGGCGCTGCGGGTGACCGGCGACAGCCGGGCGCTGGTGGCGGCCTGCGAGACGGTGATCCTCTCGGTCCCGCCCGCCACCGCCGGGGAGATCGCGATCCGTGCCGAAGGCCGGACGGTGATTTCCGTGATGGCAGGTATCACACTGAAACGGCTTGAGGAAATCGCCGGAACCCGACGGGTCGTCCGCGCCATGTCGAGCCCCGCGGCGGCGCGACGGCTGGCCTATTCGCCCTATTGTCCCGGCCCCGGCGCGGCGGCGGAAGACCGCGCCGAAGCCGCGCGCGTTCTCGGCGCGGTGGGGCTGACGGACGCGGTGCCCGACGAGGACCAGCTCGACCGATTCACCGCAATCACCGGCCCGGTGCCGGGCTTCGTCGCGGCCTGCGCGGCGGCGATGAAGGCCCATGCGGTGAAGGCCGGAATCGCGCCCGCGGTGGCCGACCGGGCGGTGCGGCAGCTGTTCCTCGCCGCCGGGACGATCATGGCCGAGGGACCGACTCCTGAAGAGACGGTGCAGGAAATGATCGACTATGCCGGAACCACGGCCGCGGGCCTAACGGTTCTGAAGGACGGGCCTTTCGAGGCGGCGATGGACGCGGCGCTCGAGGCGGCCTACCGGCGGGCAAAAACGATCGGCTGAAGCGAAAACCGGGGCGCACAACCCGTACACAGCCTGTACACAACCCGTACACCGGCGCGGGCCGTTCACCACATCCCTCCTTCCCCCTCGGTCCCCCTCCCACGGGAGGGGGAGGCGCAAACGGCAGGACCAGCGCCTCCCCTCTCCCCATGGGAGAGGGGATGGGGGAGAGGGGCGCATCAGTCGCGGAAGCAGGTGCCCTCCGGGTCGAAGAGCGGCTCGGTCACAAGACGCGCGGGGCGGCGCTGGCCGAGGATCTCGATTTCGACCGCGAGGCCCTCCTGCGCCCGGTCGCGAGGCACGAAGCCGAGTGCCACCGATTTCTGCGCGTGGTGCGAATAGCCGCCCGAGGTGCAGAAGCCCGCGACTTCGCCGTCGAGCCAGATCGGCTCGTAGGCCACCACGTCGGCGTCCTCGGCCTCGACCAGGAAGGCGCAGAGCGTGCGGGCGGGCGGTGCGGCGCGCTCCGCCTCGGCGGCGGCGCGGCCGATGAAGGGGGTTTCCTTCTTCCAGGCGATGAAACGGTCGAGCCCGGTTTCGGCGGCGGTGTAGTCGGGCGAGAACTCGCGCTGCCAGGAGCCGAAGAACCGGTCGAGGCGGAGGGACATCATCGCGCGCATGCCGAAGGGCCGGATGCCGAAGTCCTGCCCCGCCTCCCAGAGCGCGCGGAACAGCGCCCGCTGGCTGGTGAGGTCGCAGAAGATCTCGTAGCCGAGATCGCCGGTGTAGCTGACCCGCTGCACCAGGCAGTCGGCCATGCCCACGGTCATCCGCTTCACGTCGAGGAAGCGGAACGCCTCGGGGCCGATCTCGGCGGCGGTCACCTTCGCGAGGAGGTCGCGGGCGCGGGGGCCGGCGATCTGGAAGCCGGTGATCTTGTCGGAGAGGTTCTCGACCCGGACATCGCCCTCGAGATGCATCTCGAACCAGCGCAGGTGGAAATCCTGGCTGCCGTAGGAGGCGGTCAGGCGGAATTCGGTCTCCGAGAGGCAGGAGACGGTGAAATCGCCGACGATGCGGCCCGAGGGCGCCAGCATGGGGCAGAGTGCGAGCCGTCCGGGCTTCGGGATCCGGCCGGCCATGATCCGGTCGAGCCAGGGGCGGGCGTCCGTGCCACTGACGCGGAACTTGGAGAAGTTGTGGGTCTCGTTGATACCGACGGCGCCGCGCACGGCGGCCACTTCGCGGGCGGTGGGGCCGAAGGCGTTCGAGCGGCGGAAGCTCGGGGTCTCAAAGCGCGGCTCGTCGCCCTCGGCGAACCAGTTCGGCACCTCGAGCCCGTATTGCGCACCCCAGACCGCGCCAATGCCGTCCCAGATGTCGTACATGGGTGTGGTGCGGAAGCGCCGGGCGGCGGGCAGTTCCTCGTTCGGGTAGTTCACCGAGAAGCGGCGGCGGTAGTTCTCGATCACCTTGGGCACGGTGTAGCCCGGCGTGGTCCACTTGCCGAAGCGGGCGACGTCCATGGCGAAGACGTTGCGTTCGGGCTCGCCCTCGATCATCCATTGCGCGAGCGCGAGGCCGACGCCGCCGCCCTGGCTGAAGCCGGCCATGACGGCGCAGGCGGACCAGTAGTTCCGCAAGCCCGGGACCGGTCCGACGAGCGGGTTGCCGTCGGGGGCGAAGGTGAACGGGCCGTGGATCATCCGCTTGACGCCGGCGCGTTCGAGGACCGGGAAGCGCTGGTAGGCCATGGCGACCGAGTCCTCGATCTTGTCGAAATCGTCGGGCAGGAGTTCGTGGCCGAAGCCCCAGGGCGTGCCGTTCACCGCCCAGGGTTCGCATTTCTGCTCGTAGAAGCCGATGCACAGGCCCCTGCCCTCCTGGCGCAGGTAGCATTCGCCACCGGGGTTCATCACGTGGGGGAATTCCTTGCCGCGGTCGTAGATCTCGGGGATGTCGTCGGTGACGAGATACTGGTGCGCCATCGGCAGGAGCGGCAGGTAGATCCCCGCCATCGCAGCCACCTCGCGGGCCCAGAGGCCGCCGGCGTTGACGAGGTGCTCGGCATGGATCGTGCCCTTGTCCGTCACCACGTCCCAGGAGCCATCGGCGCGCGGGTTGGTTTCGGTGACCTTGCAGTGGGTGACGATCTCGGCGCCGCCCATGCGCGCGGCCTTGGCATAGGCGTGGGTGGTGCCCGAGGGGTCGAGATGGCCGTCGAGCGGGTCGTAGAGCGCGCCGACGATGCCGTCGGTGTTGACGAGGCCGTCGGTGAGGGCGGTGATCTCGGAGGGCCCGAGGATCTCGGTGTGGAGGCCCATGTAGCGGTGTTTGGCGCGTTCGGCCTTCAGCATGTCGAAGCGCTCGGGCCCGTCGGCGAGCGTGATGCCGCCCACGTGGTGGAGGCCGCAGGACATGCCGGTGATCTCCTCGAGCTCCTTGTAGAGCCGGATCGTGTAGCCCTGGAGCGCGGCCATGTTGGTGTCGCCGTTGAGCGTGTGGAAGCCGCCCGCGGCATGCCATGTGGAGCCGGAGGTCAGCTCCGAGCGCTCCACCAGCATCACGTCCGACCAGCCGAGCTTGGTCAGGTGGTAGAGCACCGAACAGCCGACGACCCCGCCGCCGATCACCACCACGCGCGCACTCGTCTTCATTCCCGTCTCCTTGTCCCCTTGGGTCTCATTCCTCGCGCCCCCGCGCCTTCAGCCGCGCGTGGAGCGTTGCCGCCTCGGGATGCCCCGCCTCCAGCGCCCAGACATAGGCCTGGGTGAGGAGGAAGCAGGCCCGGTCGATCTCGCCCGCCGCCTCGGCGGCGTCGCCCGCAGCGCGGTAGAGGCGGACGAGCGTGTCCGCGTCGCGCGCGTCATGGGCGGCGAGAAGCGCGGCATCGTCATTCGGCGGCAATCGGCCCCCCGGTCATCCGTCCGGCGATCCAGGCGTGGAAGCAATGGGTCGGCCCGTCCATCGCCGGGCTGAACTTGCCGCCGTCGAAATAGAGCCCGGCGCGGCCGGCCTGCATCCCCTCGACCACCGAGAGGTCCTCCTCGAACACCTCGCGCCACATCCGCGCATTGGCGGCGCGCATGTCGGCCATGGCGGGGCCGGTCGCTTCGGGAGTGGCGTAGTAGAGATGCACATGCTCGAGCGTGCGGTCGATGGCGCGAGGCTCGAGCAGGATCGCGAAGGCGTGGTCGCGATGCACGCCGAGGAGCACGTTCGGGTAAAGCGCGATATATTCGGCGGCGCGGTCCCATTTCGCCGCGAGCCCGTCGAAATCCGGGAAGCGGCGGCCGTCTTCGGTGATCTTCGGGGCGTAGACCAGCGTGCCCTGACCAGAGAAGCGCCCCGGCTCCTCGATATGGTAATGGTCCTCGAGCCGGGAATAGGCGTTGAGCCCGGGATGGACCCAGGGAAGGTGGTAGCTTTCGCAGTAATTCTCCACCGCGAGCTTCCAGTTGGTCGCCACGTCGAAGGAGAAGGTGGAGTCCGGGCCGCCGTGATGGAGCGGGCAGTCGAATTCGGACCAGCGGGCGATGGCACCGGCAGCGTAGACCTCGAACGGGGCGGCATCGCCCGAGACGTTGACGAAGACCACGTCGCGCCAGACATGAGAGCGGATCTCGATGAGGCCGAGCTCCTCGCGGTGGATCTCCTCATGGGTGTTGAAGCCCGGGCCGCCCACATGAGGCGTGGCCTTCAATTCGCCCGAGAGCGCGTAGGACCAGGAATGGTAGGGGCAGCGGATCACGCCCCCAACCTTGCCCTTCTTCGTGACCAGGATCATGCCGCGATGCCGGCAGGTGTTCTGGAACACCCGCACCAGCCCGTCGCGGCCCCGGACCGCGACCAGCGGCAGGCCGACGAAATCCACCGGGATCGCGTCGCCCGGCTCGGGGATCTCGGCCGCAACGGTGAGGCCGGCCCATGCGGAGAACAGCACCGCGTCGCGTTCGGCACGGAAGGTCTCGGCACTGGTGTAGTGCGTATTGGGCAGGCCCCGGGCCCGGGCGACGGGAAGGAGCACTTCGGAGAGATCGGACAGGGTCATCGGCGGCCTCCGCAGGCAGGTCATGGGGCGACTATCCGCCCCGCGCCGCGTTCGGGCCATTTCGTTTCCGACATATAACGTCGTCTTTGACCGTCAGATGTCGGGCGCGAGCGTCACCACCCGGCCCGTCGCTGCCGCTTCCTGCGCCGCGTGGCCCATCGCCACCGCCCGCGTGCCATCGCGGAGCGTCACTTCCACCGCGCCCTCGCCGCGCAGCATCCGCTCGAATCTGGCGTGCTGGAAGAAGGTCGAGCCATTGTGGTCGCCCGCCGCGAGGATCGTCGGGTCGACCGGGATCTCGACGCTCATGGGCCCTTTGGGCTGGCGCGGGCTGACGATCACCTGCGCCACCGGCGGCGCGCCGAGATGGGTGGGCCAGAACCGGCCCGGCCCCGGCACGCGGGCCTCGATCTTGCCCTGGGGGCCGATAGCGGAGATCTCCTCCTGGAAGGTCGCGCCTTCGGCATACATGCAGAGCTCCAGCATGGCGCGGCCGCCGCGCGAAAAATCGCAGATCACGTAGGCGGTGTCCCAGATGTCGGGCACTTCGCCGCCATAGCTCTCGTCGAGATGGTTCACCTCCTGGCCGGCGCTCGCCATGACCCGCACCGGCTCGTCCTGGAGGATCAGCCGCATCAAGTCGAAGAAATGGCAGCATTTCTCGACGAGCGTGCCGCCCGAGTTGCGGTTGAAGCGGTTCCAGTCACCGACCTTCCTGAGGAACGGGAAGCGGTGTTCGCGGATCGTCAGCATGCGGATCCCGCCGGTGGCGGCCTCTGCCTCCTCGATCAGCTTCGCCACGGGGGGCATGTAGCGGTATTCCATCGCCACCCAGATCGGCGCCGGGTAGCGCGCGCCGAAGGTCGCGATGCGCGCCGCGTCGCCCGGATCGGTGTAGAGCGGCTTTTCGACGAGGAGCGGCAGCGGCCGGCGGGCAGCGATCTCCTCCATCTGCGCGAGATGGAGGTGGTTCGGGCTGGCGATCAGGAGGCAGTCGAGATCGGGGTGGTTCAGCAGGTCCCAGGCGGTGTCGTAGACCGTGGCATTGGGCGCCATCGCCTTGGCGGTCGCGGCCATGATCTCGTCGGGTTCGTGGATCGCGGCGACCCGCGCGCCCGGCAGGAGGTCGATGTTGCGCAGGTGTTCCTGGCCCATCATGCCGCAGCCGATCACGCCGTAGTTCAGGATCTTCATTGCCACTCCTAGCGTTGCCGGGCGACGTAGCGCGCGCGGGCGGGGTCGAACCATGTTTCGGAGAACTCGACGTCCTGCCCGTCCTGGTCCTGCGCCAGCCGGGCGACATGGCCGGCGAGGGTTCCGGGCGCCGGGGCAAAACCGGCGGGCGCCCAGTCGGGGACTTGTGCGAGGCCGACGCGATCCTCGGTGCGGGCGATCCAGAAGCCGAGGGTCTTCTTGTAGAAGAGGTAGAGCGAGTCCGAGAGGTCTGCCCGGCGGATCTCGCGGGTGCGCGCGCCGTCGAGCCAGATTTCCTCGATCGCAACGGGGATGCCGTCGAGCCGGCGCAGGCGGCGGATGCGGTGGCCCGCCGGGTCCGGACCGAAGGCGGGAGCATGGGGCGGCTTCAAAAGCCGCGCAATGGAGAGGATCTCGGCGGTGGGCACGCCGCCGCCCTCCGGGCGTTCCAGGCGGAAGAATCCATAGAGGCCAGTGATGTCCGGGCTGTTCCTGATGTAGTTGCCCGAGCCCTGAACGCGGTCGAGGAGTCCCTTCTCTTCGAGATCCGCCAGCGCCCGGCGCAGCGTGCCCACCGCAAGCCCCATCTCGGCGGCCATGTCGCGTTCGGGCGGCAGGCGCTCGCCGTCGGCGAGCCGGCCCGCGGCGATTTCGCGGATCAGGAACTCGGCCGTGGACAGGTACTTGGGAAGCGTCGGGCTGCTCATGCGGTTCGCGGGAATTGATACAGGATTGCTCTACATAAAACCCGGTGCTACGCAAGCGAAAACACAAGTCCGAGGACAAGACCCCGATGACCGTGGTTCCCGTCACCTCCGCCGATCTCGACGCCGCCGAAATCTCCTGGTTCTCGGCGCTCTGTTCCGACGATTACGCCTATCTGGGCGTACCCGATGGCGCGCTCCGGTCGAGCTGGGCGCATTGCCGCGACATCGTGCTGGAGGCCGAGAAGCAGGGCTTTCGCAACATCCTCTGCCCGTCGTCGTACCAGGTCGGGCAGGATACGCTCTCCTTCGTCGCGGGCTGCGCGCCTTTGACGTCGCGGATCAACATGCTCGCGGCGGTGCGCTGCGGCGAGATGCAGCCGATCATGCTGGCGCGCACCGTCGCGACGCTCGACCACATGCTGGAGGGGCGGCTGACGGTGAACATCATCTCCTCGGACTTCCCCGGCGAGAAGGCCGAAAGCGCGTTTCGCTACCGGCGTTCGCGGGAGGTGGTGGAGATTCTGCGCCAGGCCTGGACGCGGGACGAGATCACCCATCACGGCGAGGTCTACGATTTCGACCGGGTGCCGACCGACCCGGCGCGGCCCTACCAGCAGAACGGCGGGCCCTTGATGTATTTCGGCGGCTACTCGCCCGACGCGCTGGAGCTTTGCGGGCAGCATTGCGACGTCTACCTGATGTGGCCCGAGCCCAAGGACCAGATCGCCGAGCGGATGAAGGCCGTGCATGCGGTGGCGGAGCGCTACGGGCGGACGCTGGATTACGGGCTCCGCGTCCACATGATCGTGCGCGATACCGAGGCAGAGGCGCGGGAGTATGCCGAGCACCTCGTCTCCAAGCTCGACGACGAATTCGGCAGGCTGATCCGCGAGCGGGCGCATGATTCGGGCTCGCTTGGAGTTTCGCACCAGGCACGGGCGCGGGAGCTGGCGGACCAGTTCGGCTATGTGGAGCCGCATCTGTGGACCGGGATCGGCCGGGCGCGCTCGGGCTGCGGCGCGGCGCTGGTGGGCTCGACCGACCAGGTGCTGTCGGAGATCGAGGCGTATCGGAAGATGGGGATCCGGGCGTTCATCTTCTCGGGCTATCCGCATATCGACGAATGCATCTCGTTCGGCACGCGGGTCTTGCCGGAGCTGAGGACCTGTTCGCTGCCGGAGGAATACGGGCGGGTGCCCGCATCGGTGCCGGCGACGCCGCTCGGGAACGGGGAGAGACGCTGATGGAACGGATCCGGTTTTCCGACGCGCTGGAGATGAGCCGGCTGGTCTACGGGATGTGGCGGCTCGGCGACGATGCCGACACCTCGCCCGCCCATGTTCAGGCGAAGATCGAGGCCTGCCTGGCGCAGGGGATCACCACGCTCGACCAAGCCGATATCTATGGCGGCTACGAGGCCGAGGCGCTTCTCGGCGCGGCTCTGAAGGCGAGCCCGGGGCTGCGCGCCAAGGTCGAGATCGTCACCAAGTGCGACATCGTCGCGCCGGTGGGGCGCTATGCCGGGAAGCGGGTCAAATACTACGACACCAGCCGAGCCCATATCGCCGCGAGCGTCGAGACCAGCCTCGAGATGATGGGCACCGACCGGATCGACCTCCTCCTGATCCATCGGCCCGACCCGATGATGGACCCGCGCGAGACCGGCCCGGCGCTCGACGCGCTCGTCGCCTCCGGCAAGGTCCGCGCGGTGGGCGTCTCGAACTTCCGGCCCTGGGATTTCACACTCCTGCAATCGGCGATGGAAACGCAGCTCGTCACCAACCAGATCGAGATCAGCCTCCTCGCGCATGAGCCCTTCACCAATGGCGATATCGCCTTTTTGCAGGAACGCGGGCTTGCGCCGATGGCCTGGTCGCCTTTGGGCGGCGGCGGCCTCTTCGGCAGCGGCCGGCCCGAGATGAACGCGGCGCTCGACCGGGTGGCCGCGGCGCAGGGCACCGACCGTGCGGCGGTGGCGGTGGCCTGGATCCTCGCCCATCCGGCCTGCATCCTGCCGGTGATGGGCACCAACCGGCTCGACCGGATCGCCGCGCTTTCGGACGCGCTGACGGTGGAGATCGACCGCGAGACCTGGTTTGAGCTTTACACCGCCGCCCTGGGCCACGAGGTTCCGTGACGATGGCGGATGGAGGCGCCGGCCCGGACATGCAGGCATTCGAGCCCGGAAAAGACACCCTGCGGGAGTTCCGCCACGCCCTCGGCCGCTTCGCGACCGGGGTCTGCGTGGTCACCACGGCCACCGAGCAAGGCCCCTTGGGGATTACCGCGAATTCCTTCGCCTCGGTCTCGCTCGATCCGCCC
>JBNKWI010000010.1:0-60683 GCA_050299695.1 Paracoccaceae bacterium | reverse complement strand
GTCGGGCGTGGGCGGCGCGAAGGTGAGGGGCGACATGGGCGCGGCTCCGTGGCGGTTGCGCCACCAGCCTAGCGGCGGCGCCTGCCGCCGCAAGCCGATCGCGTCCCGACCGTTATTGCATGAGGTCGCCGAGATCCCAGGCGGACATGAGCGAGGCTTCGCCGACACGAACCAGGCGCGCCAGCGTGGCGCCGAGAGCCGGCGAATCGCTCGCACGGGTTGCCAGGATCACGTCGCGCGCGACCCTGTCGAGCGTCACGAGCCCGATCCGCTCCGCGCATTTCGCCAGATCGTCGGCCGAGGAGATCAGCCGCTCGTGATCGTCGGAGCGCCAGGCGCGCTCGCACCGGTTCAGCCGAACGGCGATGGTGTCGAGCGCGCGGCCCACAAGGCGCTCGGCCCCGGGCTCCCCCAGTTCCAGAATCAGCTCCTCGAGCCGGATGCGGTCGAACCGCGCCGTCTCGTAGTGCCTCAGCCGTCCAACCTCGCTCACCTTTCGGAACCCCCGTTGAGATTACGGGTTTCGATAGGAGGCTCCGGCCAAGAAATGGTTGAACGCCTCTTGGAAAATCGTTCGAATTTGCGGAATACCAGGTGACTCGCTGCGAACGGGAAAACTCATGAAGCACGCCTCGCCCCTGCCGAACCACCTAGCCGACAGATACCGGAGCTGGAGGCGCCACGCCTTCCTGAACCGGAGCCATTATTACGAGGCGCTGGCGGCGGAGGGACAGCATCCGCGCGAGATGATCATCTCCTGCTGCGACAGCCGGGTGCACGTGACCCAGGTGTTCCAGGCGGATACGGGCGAGATGTTCATCCACCGCAACGTGGCGGCCCTGGTGCCGCCCTGCGAGGAGAACGACCAGCTTCACGGGACTTCGGCGGCGGTCGAATACGCGGTGCGCGTGCTGAAGGTCGAAAGGCTGATCGTACTCGGCCATTCGAACTGCGGAGGGGTCGAGGGATGCTACGACATGTGCGAGGGCAGCGCGCCCGATCTTCTTGAGGCGGGCAGCTTCATCGGGCGTTGGATCGATATCCTGAAGCCAGGCTACGACCGTCTGCCTGCAACCGGGACTCGCCAGGAACGCCTGACGCTCCTGGAAAAACAGGGCGTCATCGTGTCACTCGAAAACCTGATGACCTTCCCCTGGCTCGCCGAGGCCGTGAAGACGGGAAGCCTTCAGCTGATCGGGCTCTGGACCGACATCGCCGCCGGGACACTCGAATGGTGGTCGCCGCGCGAGCAGGCTTTCGTGCCGGTCTGAGCGTCACTCTTCCGAGGGAAGGTCGCGGATCGTCCAATGGTCCGAGGCCCGGATCAGTTTGGCGTCGACCGCGTAGGTCGGGTCCATTTTCCGCACCTCGCTGAGCATGTAGCCGCGGAGGACCGCGCCCGGCGTGTCCTTGTGGTTGACGCAATGCTTCCAGAACCGCTGGGCCAGGTAGTCCGGACAGTTGAACTTGTACTCTTCCACCGCCATGCCGTCAGCCCTCCGCCACGTCGGAGGCGTCCTTGCCGGTGGCGGCCCTCAGATCGTACTGGAAGCCCGGATCCGCGGCGGCGATCTCCTCGACCATGAAGCTGCGCAGCGCGGCCCCGGGCGTCATCTTCTGCAGACGACACGCAATCCAGAACTTCTGTGCCAGATCCTTCGGACAGTCGAACCCGATTTCCTGCATTGGGCCTCTCTCCTCGCGTTTCCGCGTTGTTGGCACCAACCCGGTAAAGATCGCGTTAGCGGTCGCGGAAATGCACGTGGCGCGCAGGGTATTCTGCTAGGGTGCGGCGTGGAAATGGGGGGCTTTTCATGAAATTCCTGCGCAATCTGGTGATCGGGCTCATCGGCCTCGTGGTGATCCTCGCCGCCTCGGCGTATCTGCTTCCGCGGCATGTGGTGGTGGAGCGGAGCATCGCCGTCGAGGCGCCGCCCGAAACGGTCTTCCCACTGATCAATTCGCTGAAGCGCGGCGCGGAGTGGTCGCCCTGGCTCGCCCGCGACCCACAGACGAAACTCACCTTCGGCGGCCCGGACGAGGGTGTCGGAGCCAACATGCACTGGGAGTCCGACCATCCCCAGGTCGGCAACGGCAGCCAGCAGATCACACTCAGCCGCGCGAACGAGCGGGTCGAGAGCGCGCTCGATTTCGGGGCGCAGGGCCCCGCCACCGCCTGGTTCGACCTTGTGCCCGACGGCACGGGAACGTTGTTGACCTGGGGGCTCGATGCCGACATGGGCATGAACCCGATCGGGCGGTGGATGGGACTGATGATGGACGGATGGGTCGGCCCCGACTACGAACGCGGCCTCGCCAACATCAAGGCTCTGGCGGAGGGGTAACGCGCCGCCGCGGCGCACCCTGGCAGATCGACCAGACATCCTGTCCGGTGGCGCTCATCAGTTCGGCATCGAAGCCGGCGTCGACCGACGAGATCTCGCGCACCATGAAGTCGCGAAGGACCGAACCCGGCGTCTCTCCCCGCTCCACGCACATCACCCAGAATTTCTGAGCCAGGTAGGCCGGGCAGTTGAATCTCAACTCTTCCATGAACGCCCTCGCGCTGCAGACGCGCCCGGGTATCGCAGCCGCGAGTTAATTCGGTGTTACGGAACTCGGGACCCCGGCCAACGGGGCCCCGCCGCCCGAAACTCAGCCGCGCTTCAGGATCCGGTTGCCGTAGAGCTCGGCGATCTGCACCGCGTTCAACGCGGCCCCCTTGCGGAGGTTGTCGGACACCACCCACATCGCCAGACCGTTCTCCACGGTCGGGTCCTGCCGGATCCGGCTGATAAAGGTGGCGAAATCGCCAACGCATTCGATCGGCGTCACGTAGCCGCCTGTCTCGCGCTTGTCGACGACCATGACGCCCGGCGCCTCGCGCAGGATGTCGCGGGCCTCATCCTCGTCGAGGAATTCCTCGAATTCGACGTTCACCGACTCGGAATGCCCGACGAAGACCGGCACCCGGACACAGGTCGCGTGGACCTTGATCGACTTGTCGACGATCTTCTTGGTCTCGACGATCATCTTCCATTCTTCCTTGGTCGAGCCGTCCTCCATGAAGACGTCGATATGCGGGATCACGTTGAAGGCGATCTGCTTCTGGAACTTCTTGGGTTCGACTTCGACGGTCGGGTTGTAGATCGCCTTGGTCTGGTCCCAGAGCTCGTCCATGCCTTCCTTGCCGGCGCCCGAGACAGACTGGTAGGTCGAGACCACCACGCGCTTGATCTTCGCGCGGTCGTGCAAGGGCTTCAGCGCCACCACCATCTGCGCGGTCGAGCAGTTCGGGTTGGCGATGATCATCTTGTTCCGGTAGCCCTCGATCGCGTCGGCGTTCACCTCGGGCACGATCAGCGGGATCTCCGGATCGTAGCGGTACAAGGACGAGTTGTCGATCACGAGGCAGCCGGCCTTCGCGGCGCGCGGCGCGTAGGTTTTCGTCGCATCCGAGCCGATGGCGAAGAGCGCGATGTCCCATCCCTCGAAATCGAAAGTGTCGAGGTCCTTGGTCTTCAGGGTCTTGTCGCCATAGCTCACCTCGGTGCCGAGCGACTTGCGCGAAGCAAGCGCCACGACCTCGTCGGCGGGAAACTGGCGCTCGGCCAGGATGTTCAGCATTTCGCGGCCCACGTTCCCCGTGGCGCCTGCGACGGCGACTCTGTAGCCCATTTCGGGGGTCTCCTTCAGACAACCGGCCGCGTCTTAGCGGATCGGGCCTAGAGGGAAAAGGGGGGATCGGCCGCGTGCGCCGATGGTCTGAGGCGGGCCAGTGTCGCCGAATGTCCCTGGCGCCACCCGCTATCGCACGAGATCGACCCAGACGAGCCCATGGCGCGGGGCCTCCGCGCCGTCGCCCCAAAGAACGCCGGCCTCCCGCACGGTCAGATCGCGCGACGGCAGCACGTAATCGACGCGGAGGTTCCCGGGATCGCCAGGCCCATCATCCCAGTTGGCTGTGTCCAGCCGCGGGTCGCCGCCCTGCCCCGCGTTGACCCCGCCATCCTTGATCGCGAGCGCGCGGCCCGTGTCGCTCGACGGACGCGGATCCTGCAGCCGTGGATCCGTCAGGAGCGCCGTGATCGCGTCGGGCAGCCCGTCGCCGTCGACCGGGTCGAGATTGGCATCGCCCGCCAGCACGAACGCCGTTTCGGGCGCCGGACCGAAGGCACCGTCGAGATAGCGCAGCCAAAACGCCGTCTCGTCGTGGTTGCGGCGGCCGTTCCGGTCTTCCGGCCCGTCGAAGACCGGCGGCGAGGCGTGGTAGGCGAGCAGCGTGAGGTCCCCGCCGGGCGCCGCCAGAACCACCGCGATATGCCCGACCGAGGCCAGCCGCTGCTCGTCCCGGCCGGGATCGCTCTCGATCAGGAGCGTGCCGGGCAGATCGCGCCAGAGCACCGCGTTGAAGTCGCGAATGTCGCGTACCGGAAACCGGCTGAGCACGGCGATGCCGCCCTGGCCCGCGAAGCTGCCGAAACCCTGCGCATCGCCCGCGCCCCGCTTGAAGCCGTCGCCGTCGAGATCGGCATCGGTTGCCAGCCCGGCATTGGGTTCGGTCGCGGCGATATGCGGATAGCCGGGCGCGAGGCCATCGCGAAACGCGGTGAGCGCCACCAATCCCTGGTCGTAGTCGAAGCCCGAGATCACCAGGATATCGGCATCGGCCCGGTCGATCAGGGCCTGGACCGCAAGGACGTCCGCGGCGGCGCCGCCGAGGATGTCGCGCAGGAGCAGGCCGGGCCCGTCGCGCTGCAATTCGGTATTGAGGAACCCGACCCGGATCGCCGCGTCTGCCTCGGCGACCAACGGCGCCAGGGCCAGCGCCGCGGCGATCAGACCGGCAGAAGTCCGGCTTCGGCGGCGGCGTTGGATTCGCGGCGTTTCGACTCGATCATTCGCGCGATCCGCCCCATCGCGATCCCGCGCATGAAGAGCGAAGCCGGAAGAAATGCCCATGCCGCCACGGTCCAGATCAGGGTCTGCGGATTCTCCAGCGACATCGCGCCGAACGTGGACGCGGCCGCCTTGATCACTGCCGGGGTCAAGAATGGCAGGACAAACCCTAACGCGATGTTAAAGCGTGCGTCCCGCTCCAGCCGTTCCACCACATCGCCGCCGGCGGTCGGGTCGAAGGTGGGCAGGTTGACCCAGACGTTGAAATCGCCGTTGGCGACCGGCCAGCGGTACATCCGCAAGACGATCAGGAAGACGGCGAGGCTCAGGAGCGACACGAAGTAGGAAAGGCCCGCGGCGCTGCGCACGAGCGTGATGTGCTCCACCCCGGTATTGGCGGGCAGCATCAGCACCACGAGGCGGACCGGGCTGTAGGGAAAGTCGATCGCGTGGCCGATCAGCGCGCCGACCGCCTCGACGAAATTGGTCAGCGTCGAGGGCGCGGTCATGCCGCGGGCGATCAGCGTCAAGAGCAGCACCGTGAGGAACAGCGAGCCGAAGCGGATGCGGTTGAACGGCGGCGCGTCGCGAAACTCCACCAGACCCGGATAGGTCGAGGAATATTCGATGACCACCAGCATCGAGGCGAAGATGCCCACGAGCGCGACGATCTGCGCTGAATCGCTCGACACACCCGGCAGCATGAGCGCTGGCATTCCGACCAAGAACATGACGAGAACTGCACGTAGAAGCGTGCCGGCAAACCTCCAGATCACTCTTCCCTTACCCCAATTTGACGCGGCGCCCGGTGAAGCGCAGCGATGTCCCCATCTTCCCCCGTGTCATCCGGCCGGTTTTCCGAAGACGCCCAACGAGGCAACTTTCGGTAAACGCGGCAGATTTCCCAACACTGTTGTCCCGTCTTAGGGCAATTTCGTGTTCGAACTGGTACCGCAATGCATCAAAGTTCGAACAATTCTTGGAAATTCGCCAAGCAAATCCAACATCTTGTGGCAAAGCAGGGTCGGCCGCACTAGGCGCAAACGCCTAAAATCGGGGCCTTTGATGGGCCGCCGCGCCCTGGAGGGGACGGGCGCGGCGAACCTGCGGGATCAGAGCCAGGGCCGCGCGGCGGCGGCACCCGCCTCGAAAGCGTCGATCGACGCGGCCTTTTCGAGCGTCAGGCCGATATCGTCGAGCCCGTTCAGGAGGCAGTGCTTGCGGAACGGATCGACCTCGAAGCCGATGGTGCCGCCGTCGGGCCCCGAGATCGTCTGGTTTTCCAGATCCACCGTGATCACTGCATTGGCGCCGCGCTCGGCATCGTCCATCAGCTTGTCGACCTCTTCTTGCGGCAGCACGATGGGCAGGATCCCGTTCTTGAAGCAGTTGTTGTAGAAGATGTCGGCGAAGCTCGTGGAGATCACGCAGCGGATCCCGAAATCCAGGAGCGCCCAGGGGGCGTGCTCGCGGCTTGAGCCGCAGCCGAAATTGTCGCCTGCGACGAGGATCTGCGCCTTGCGGTATTGCGGCTGGTTCAGCACGAAATCCGCGATCTCGTTCCCCTCGCGGTCATAGCGCATCTCGTCGAAGAGGTTCACCCCGAGCCCCGTCCGCTTGATGGTCTTCAGGAACTGCTTGGGGATGATCATGTCGGTGTCGATATTGACGAGCGGCATCGGCGCCGCGATTCCGGTGAGGGTGGTGAACTTGTCCATCTTGGTCTCCGTTCAGGCCGCCGACAGGGTGCACAACCTGTACACAACCTGTACACAACCTGTACACTGGCAGAGCCCCGAACGAGGCCCCACGGGTTGAAATCGGGTTAACGCGCGGGGACCGCGCGTTGCGGGTGTTGCGCGGGCGGTTCGTTCAGCAAGCTGAAGGGGCCGGACAGCGGGGCGCTTCATTCTCGGATCCCTCGCGACTTCATGAACCACTCCGCGCGGTTCCAAATGGCAGGTCGCCCGCCAAGCTTCTCGGTTCTGAAATTCGGATCGTTGATCCGGACGAATGCCAGAAGCCTCTCGCCGAACAGCAGGTGATTTCGCGACTGATACTCGATGATGTCGAGCACTTCGTGCGCACTCTCTTTGCCCCACTTCAGGAAACCGGCAAAGCGATTCAGGACGAGAACAATGCGTGGCCGTTCCTCGCAGGGCTCGCAGCACACCGCGTCGTTCAGCGCGTTGAGGTTGAGTTGCTCCGGTTCGTATCCGAATTGCTCGTTCCAGCGCAAAGCCCTCGAGAAATCCCGCATCATGCCGGCCTCGGTGCCGCAATCGATATGATGCACCGCGTAGCCTTCGCGAATCATCGTCTGAACCGCCTCGTCGAGAACCTTTTCCTTGAGGAAAAGAGTGACGGCGCCGTTCTGGATGAACGGCCAATCTGCCCGCTGGTCGATCCTCGGAGCGCCCATTCGCGGACTACATCAGCTCGCGCACATCCGTGAGCCGCCCGGTCACCGCCGCGGCGGCGGCCATGGCGGGGGACATCAGGTGGGTGCGGCCCTTGTAGCCCTGCCTTCCCTCGAAATTGCGGTTCGAGGTGGAGGCGCAACGTTCGCCCGGCGCGAGCTGGTCGGGGTTCATGGCAAGGCACATGGAGCAGCCCGCGAGGCGCCATTCGAAGCCGGCGTCGCGGAAGATGTCGGCGAGCCCTTCCTCCTCGGCCTGCGCACGGACGAGGCCCGAGCCGGGCACGACCATG
Organism: Paracoccaceae bacterium; assembly: GCA_050299695.1. Classification (GTDB taxonomy): domain Bacteria; phylum Pseudomonadota; class Alphaproteobacteria; order Rhodobacterales; family Rhodobacteraceae; genus Ovoidimarina. The sequence goes on along the minus strand of JBNKWI010000010.1, from coordinate 53,072 downwards.
GCGCGTTTCACGGCGATCTTCTTGCCCTTCACCACCTCGGCGGCGGCGCGCAGGTCCTCGATCCTTCCGTTGGTGCAGGAGCCGATGAAGACGGTGTCGATCGCCACGTCGGAGAGCTTCTGGCCCGGCGTCAGGCCCATGTAGTCGAGCGAGCGCCGTGCGGCTTCGACCTTGCCGCCGGTGAAATCCTCGGGCGCCGGCACCGCGCCGGTGATCGGCAGCACGTCCTCGGGCGAGGTGCCCCAGGTGACGACCGGCGCGATGTCCTCGCCCTTCAGCGTCACGACCTTGTCCCAATGGGCGTCGTCGTCGGAATAGAGCGTCTTCCACCAGGCGAGCGCGGCTTCCCACTGGGCGCCCTTCGGCGCATGCGGGCGGCCCTGGACATAGGCGAAGGTCTTTTCGTCCGGCGCGATCAGCCCGGCGCGCGCGCCGCCCTCGATCGCCATGTTGCAGACGGTCATCCGGCCTTCCATCGAGAGGTCGCGGATCGCCTCGCCGCAATATTCGATGACATAGCCGGTGCCGCCCGCCGTGCCGGTGGCGCCGATCACCGAGAGCGTGATGTCCTTCGCGGTCACACCGGGACGGAGCTTGCCGGTGATCTCGACCTTCATGTTCTTCGATTTCTTCTGGATCAGCGTCTGGGTGGCGAGCACATGCTCGACCTCCGAGGTGCCGATCCCGTGCGCCAGCGCGCCGAAGGCGCCATGGGTGGCGGTGTGGCTGTCGCCGCACACGACCGTCATGCCCGGCAGCGTCCAGCCCTGTTCCGGGCCGACGATATGGACGATGCCCTGGCGGATGTCGGTCACGGGATAGTAGTGGATGCCGAAATCCCTGGCGTTCTGGTCGAGCGCCGCCACCTGGATGCGGCTGTCCTCGGGCATCTGCGCCGGGTCGTCGCGGCCGGCGGTGGTCGGCACGTTGTGGTCGGGCACCGCGATGGTCTTCTCGGGTGCGCGGACCTTGCGGCCGGCCATGCGCAGGCCCTCGAAGGCCTGCGGGCTGGTCACCTCGTGGACGAGGTGGCGGTCGATATAGAGGAGGCTGGTGCCGTCTTCGGCCGCGTGGGCGACATGGGAATCCCAGATCTTGTCGTAGAGCGTCTTGGGGGACATCGGTCCTCTCCCGTGATGAATGGGCGTCTTCCGGTGGCGTGCGGGCGGGGCCGCGCCGGCCTAGGGGCGGGCGAGAGCCGTGTGGCTGGCGCCGAAGAACCGCCAGGGCAGGCGCGCGCGGTCGCCGATATCGAAGAAGCGTGTCATGACGGGCCGTGTCTACGCGCGGGCTGGGCCCGCTTCAAGCGCCGGTTGCGGGCCGCCGGGTCAGAAATAGCTCTGGACGAGCGCGCCCGAGACCAGGCTCCAGCCATCGGCGACGACGAAGAAGGCCAGCTTGAACGGCAGCGAGACCACGGCGGGCGGCACCATCATCATGCCCATCGACATCAGGATCGCCGCCACCACGAGGTCGATGATCAGGAACGGCAGGAAGATCAGGAAGCCGATCTGGAAGGCGTGCTCGATCTCGCTGAGGAGGAAGGAGGGGATCAGCACCGAGAGCGGCACGTCCGGCGAGAGCGGCGCGTCGAGGCCGCGGAGCCCGGCGAGATCGGCGAAGGTGTCGGGGGCGACGCGCAGCGCCATGAAGGTGCGGAACGGCGCGAGGGCGGCGGCAATGCCGGTCTCGGTGTCCATCGTGCCTTCGGTCATCGGCTGGATGCCGTCGCGCCAGGCCGCGAGGAACACGGGCTCCATCACGAAATAGGTGAGGAACATCGCGAGGCTGACGATCAGGATATTGGGCGGCGAGGTCTGGAGGCCGAGCCCCTGCCGGAGAATCGCCAGCACCGTCACCATGAACGGGAAACAGGTGATCGTCATGGCGAGCCCGGGCACCACGCCGAGCGCGGTGACGAGGACCATGATCTGCACCAGCCGCTCCGAGAGGAGCGTGTCGTCGCCGAACGAGACGGAGATGTCCTGCGCGGCGGCGGCCCCGGCCAGGGGCAGGAGCAGCGCGGCGGCGAGGGGGCCCGCGCGGAGGAACCTAGGTGTCGGCGTCACCGTCCACGATCTCGGTTATGCGCACGGCGAGGCGCCCGCCCTCGTCGCCTTCCAGTTCCTGCAATTCGCCATAGGCCACGATCCGGTCGCCCGCGTGGAGCGAGACCGGGTCGTCGATGCTGCTGTCGAGCGCGATCACCGCGTTGCGCTCGATCGCGAGCAGCTCGCCCACGGGCAGCTTCGCGCGGCCCACCGAGACATGCAGCACCACGGGTACGTCGCGGAAGATGTTCCCCCCGCCCGCACCGGCCTCGCCCTCTTCAGCCATGCGCCGTCCTTTCCTCTTCCACCGTCCCCGATGCGACCGCGTCGCGCAGCATCCCCACGATCCGGTCCGCGTCGACCGCGTAGGCCCGGTCGGCGGATCTCAGGCGTGCCTGGCCGGGCGCCAGCGCCGGCTCCTCGACGATCGAGAGCTCGACCCCGTCGGGGAGCGGCAGGAGCGACCGCACCGTCTCGGCATCGTCGGGCGAGACCGCCACGGCGATGTCGGTCGTGGCGGCCTCGTCGGCCATGGCCGAAAGCGCCTCGGCCAGCGACGCCGCCGCCGCCTCGGAGAGGAGCGTCGGGAACAGCGTGTCGAGAAGCTCGCGCAGGAAGGCGCGCAGGCCGAGGAGTAGCTCGTCGCGCGCCTCGAAATAGGTGAAGCCCACGTCGCGGAGATTGCGCGCGAGCTCCTCGCCCAGGGCGCGGCGCTCCTCCTCGGCGGCGCGGACCGCATCGTCCCATCCGGTCTTGTAGCCGGTCTCGTAGGACTCGAGCCGTGCGGCCTCCGCCTCGGCCCGGAGCGCGGCAAGGTCGATCTCCGGCGCGGCGGCGGGCGCGGCCGGTTCCGGCAGCCCGGGCGCCGAGGCGAAATCCTCCAGGGAAAACCGTCCGCTCATGCCGGCTCAGCCCTGTCCTCGAGCCATTCGCGCAGCACCGCGGCGGTGGCGTCCTCGCGCCCGTCGATCAGCCCGGCGGTGTCCTGCGGCGTGTCGGGCCGGGAGTCCTGGAGCGATTCGAGGGACGGGAGGTCGCCCGGTTCGTCGAGACCCATCGGCGTATAGCCTCCGCTGTCGAGTTCGCCCGTGAGCGGCTCGGCGCCAGGCAGCGCCGGAAGCGCGGCGGACTCGAACGGCGCGGGCGGGCTCAGCGCCGCGGGGCGCGGTGCGGGCGGCGGCGGCGCGGTCAGGATCGGGCGCACCACGAAGAGGCCGAGCACCAGCGAGACCAGCGCGAGCGCGCCGAGCTGGATGAGCCGCATCGGGTCGACCAGGATCTTGTCGAGAATCGTCGGCGCAATCACCTCGGTCCCGCCGGGCACGACCGGCAGGAACTCCATGGACTGCAGCGTGATCACGTCGCCCCGCGCCTCGTCGAAGCCGACCGCCGAAGCCACCAGCGTGCGCAGCGCCTCGAGCTCTTCGGGCGGGCGCGGCTGCCAGGTCGTGGTGCCATCCTGGGCCGTGTCGCGGATCCCGTCGACGAGCACCGCCACGGTCATGCGGCGGATCGCGCCGGGGGTGCGCAGCACCTCGCGCTGGGTTTCGGACACCTCGTAGTTCACCTGCTCGCGCGTGCCCGATTCCTGCGAGGAGGAATTTGCACCGCTGCCGTTCGCGTTGCCGTCGGGCAGGTTGCTCGCCACGGTCACCGCACCGCCGCGCGCGTCGTTGGCGCTGTTCGTCGTCTCCTCGGTGACGGTGGAAATGGCGACCCGCGAATCGGGGTCGAAGCGGCGCTCCTTGATCTGCTCGCGCTCGGTCACCGTGTCGACATTCACCTCGACCACCGCGTTGCCGTAGCCGACCCTCGCCTCGAGCAGACGCTCGACATTGGCCTTGAGCACCTCGGCCCGGTCGCCCGCGGCCAGGGCCGGGTTCTCGGCCTCGTCGCCGCTCGCCACCAGCCCGGTTTCCGAATCGATCACCGACACCATCTCGGGCGAGAGCCCCGAAACCGCCGAGGCCACGAGGAATTTCAAGGCCTTGGCATGGCCCGCCGAGATCCCGCCGCTGCCCGTCGTGACCACCACCGAGGCCGAGGCCGGAGCGGTCTTGCCGAAGCTGCGCGCCGGGGCGCTGGAGATATGGACCCGCGCCGAGCGGATATAGGGGCTCGCCAGGATCGTACGCGCCAGCTCGCCTTCCTTCGCGCGCCAATAGGCGGCGTCGAACATCTGCGACGTGGTGCCGAAACCCGTAAGATTGTCGAGAATTTCATAGCCCGCCGTCGAGGAGGCCGGCTTACCCTCGGCCGCGAGCGCCATGCGCAGGGCGTCGCGCCGCGCGCCATCGACATAGATCGCGCTGTCGCGCACCTCATAGACCGCGCCCATCTGGTCGAGCGACTTGATGACCTCGCCCGCCGCGGCCGCATCGAGCCCGGAATACAACAATTCCATGCTGGGTGTGTTCGCGATCCGCGCGATTCCGAGCACGGCGGCAAAGGCGGCGGCCGTCGCGAGAAGCGCCACGATTCGACGCGCCGGCTCGAGCGCAAGGAACATCGAAACGAGCTTCTGCAAAAGGCCCTCCTGCCATTCAGACTTCTGTCTGCGACCGATTAACTCGCAGAGCTCGCTTAACATTCGGTTAGTTACGACCGGCTAAAAACGCCTCCGAAGCATATGGTTAGACCGGAGGCCCGATGGCCGAGGAAGAACAGCCGCAAGAGGGTGAAGAGCCGCCGAAGAAGAGCAAGAAGCCGCTCCTCCTCGGCCTCGTCCTGTTGCTCGTCGGCGCGGGCGGGGGCTTTGGGCTGGTCGCATCCGGCATGCTGGGCGGCGGCGGGCACGAGGAGGCCGCGATGCCGGTCTTCTCGCCCGAGGAGGTCGCCTTCATCCCGATCGAGCCGCTGGTGATCTCGGTCGGATCGCCCGGCCAGCAGCGGCATCTGAGGTTCCAGGCACAGCTCGAGGTGACGCCCGGTGCGGTGACTGCGGTCACCACGGTGCTGCCGCGGGTGCTCGACGTCCTGAACGGCTATCTCCGCGCTGTCGACATGGCCGATATCGAGGACCCGTCCGCGCTGGTGAAGCTGCGCGCGCAGATGCTGCGGCGGATCCAGATCGTCGTCGGCGACGGCATGGTGACCGATCTGCTCATCAGCGAATTCGTGTTGAACTAGGGAAGACGCATGGAACTGATCGCGGATATCTTCCTCCTCGCCGCGGCGCTCGGCGCCGCGTTCTACTGCTTCGTGCTGGCGCGCCGGCTGAACCGGTTCACCGATCTCGAGAAGGGTGTGGGCGGAGCGATCGCGGCGCTGTCGGCGCAGGTCGACGACATGACCAGGACGCTGAAATCGGCGCAGGGCGCGGCCTCGGCCTCGGCCTCGTCGCTGGGCGCGCTGACCGGTCGCGCGGAAGACGCGGCGCGGCGGCTCGAGCTCCTGGTCGCGGCGATGCACGACCTGCCGCCGGCCCCGTCGGAGGCCCCGGCGCCCGCACCGGCGCCACCCCCGATGGCCGAGGCGCCGAAACCCGCCGCGCCGGCTCCCGAGGCGGACGAGGGCTATGAAGGGATCCCGGCCTTTTCGAGCCGCCGGGCGGCAGGAGGGGCATGATGGCGAAACCTGCACGGAAGCCGCGCGCGAAGGGCCAGGGCCGTGGCGCGCTGATGGCGCTGGCGCTGCTCTTCTTCCTGTCGGGCGCGCTCCGGGTGATCGACGGCGCCGCCACTGCGGCGGCGAGCGGTCATCACGAGGCGGCGCCCGAGGAGCCCGCGCATGCCATGGACGGCGGGCCCGACCTGGCCGGACTGGCTGCGGCGATGGCGGAAGTGCGCGCGCGCGAGGCGCGGGTCGCCCGTGCCGAACAGGCGCTCGCTGACCGGATGCGCGCGCTCGAGATCGCCGAGAAGACCGTCGACGCCAAGCTCGCGGAACTGGCCGCGGCCGAGGAGCGGCTTTCGGCCACGATGCAGCGCACCAAGACGGCCGCCGAGGAGGACGTGGCGCGGCTGACCTCGGTCTACGAGAACATGAAGCCGAAGGAGGCGACCCCGATCTTCGCGCGGATGGCGCCGGAATTCGCCGCGGGCTTCCTCGGGCGGATGCGGGCGGACGCGGCGGCGTCGATCATGGCGGGGCTGGAGCCGGAAAAGGCCTACGCGATCAGTGTCCTCCTGGCCGGCCGGAACGCGAACGCGCCAACGCAATGACCGGCGGACACGGCGCGTTAACCCAGACCTGACATGCAGGACGGGCAGGTGTTCAGGGGACTGAAGGGACCCTCCCTATGATCGGTATCGTCGGTATCATCGTCGTGTTCGTCATGGTCTTCGGCGGCTATCTGGCCGCTGGCGGCAAGATGGCGATCATCCTCAAGTCGCTGCCCTTCGAGCTGACGATGATCGGTGGCGCGGCCCTGGGCGCGTTCCTGATCTCCAATGACGGCGCCACCGCGAAGGCAACGGCGAAGTCGATCGGCAAGGTGTTCAAGGGCGCGAAGTGGAAGCCGGACGACTACCGCGACCTCCTGTGCCTTCTCTTCGAGCTGATCCGCGTCGCGCGGCAGAACCCGGTGGCGCTGGAGGAACATATCGAGGCGCCCGAGAACTCCTCGATCTTCTCGCGCTACCCGAAGATCCAGCACGACCACGAGGCGGTGGAGCTGATCTGCGACACCCTGCGCTCGGCCTCGATGAACTACGACGATCCGCACCAGGTCGAGGAGGTGCTCGACAAGCGGATGGAGGCGAACCTGCACCATTCGCTGCATCCGAGCCACGCACTGCAGAGCGTGGCGGACGGCACGCCCGCCCTGGGCATCGTCGCCGCCGTCCTCGGCGTGATCAAGACCATGGCCTCGATCGACCAGCCGCCGGAGATCCTCGGCAAGCTGATCGGCGGCGCGCTGGTCGGCACCTTCCTGGGCGTGTTCCTGGCCTACGGCTTCTTCGGCCCCTTCGCGAGCCGGCTGAAGGGAATCGCCGAGGAGGAGGACCATTTCTACCGGCTGATCCGCGAGGTGCTGGTGGCGAACCTGCACAACCACCCGGCCAATATCTGCATCGAGGTCGGCCGCCAGAACGCCCCGCACCAGGTGCGCCCCAGCTTCTCCGACCTCGAGGAGGCCTTGCAGAACGTCAAGAAGGAGGCGGCCTGATGCGCGCCGCGTGCCTCGCCGTCGCGCTGAGCCTCCTCGCGGGCGAGGCCGCGGCCGACGTCACGGTGCGTTCGGGCGAGCATCCCGGCCATTCGCGCCTGGTTTTCGACTTCGACCGCCTCCCCGACTGGCAGCTCGAGGAGCGCCGCGGCGGCTACGACCTCCGGTTCGATCCGCCGCAGGGCGAGATCAGACTCGACGACGTGTTCTACTACATCCCGCGCACGCGGCTCACGGACCTCCGGATCGACCGGGCCAGCGGCGTCCTGCATCTCGATCTCGGCTGCGACTGCACGATCGACGCGATGGTGATGCGGAGCCGCGCCCTGGTGATCGACATCCGCGACCCGGCACCGGGCTGGCCCCCGGACGAGGCCGGCACCATCGCCGCGATGATCGACGGGCCGGTGCAACTCCTCGCCGGCTCCCATGACGGGCATGACGCCGCCCCCGAGACGCCCGAGCCCGAGGCGGCGCCGTCGTTCTCGCCGGTCCCCGAGGCCCAGCCCGCGGCGCCCGTCCTGCCCTTCACCGGCGACATGGCCTCCGAGGCCGAGCCGATGGGCGGCGGCCTCACAAGGGCGCTCGCCGAACAGCTCGCCCGCGCCGCGGCGCAGGGCATGGTGGATCCCGACCGGGAGCTCTGGAAATCCGGCGCCGGGACCGCGCCGGAGGGCGACGCCCACACCGAAACCCGGCCGCACGGCGAAACACCCGACAATATCCGGATCCGCTCTGGCCTCGACGAGGCACTGGATCCTTCGGGCGAGGAGGACCTGCCGGCGATCTCGGCCGATCTCGGCTGCCCGAATCCGAGCCTCTACGCGGTGTCGTCCTGGGGCGACGAGCGCGAGGTCCACGTGCAGATTTCCGAGCTGCGCCGCCGCCTGGTGGGTGAGTTCGACCGGCCGAATCGCGGCCGCGCCATCGCGCTGGCGCGGCTCTACACCTACCTGACTTTCGGCACCGAGGCGCGGGCGGTGGTCTCCGAACTCCTGCCCGGCGACCGGGTGGGCGAGGCGCTGGTCCCGCTGTCGCTTCTGATCGAGACCGGCAGCGCCGGGGGCGCGCTCGCGCCCTATTCCGGTTGCGGCGGCAGCCTGCCGCTCTGGGCGCTGCTCGACGAGGATCCCGACGCGCCCCTGCGCCCGGTGCGGAGCGACGCGGTGCTCCTCGCCTTCTCCGGCCTGCCGCCGCATCTGAGAAAGCAGCTGGGCTACCGCGTCGCCGCCCGCTTCGCCGCGCGGCAGGATTTCTCCTCGGCCGAGATCGTCCGCGCCGCGCTCGACCGGATTTCCGACGCGCGCGACCCGGCGCTGGTCCTGTCGACGGTGCATACGAGCGACCCGGAGACGACCGACGCGGATACCCTGGCGGCGCTCGACGATCTCGCCGTGTCGCTCCATCCCGAGGCGGCCGAGGCGCTGATGCTGACCATCGACAGCCGCCTCGCCCGGAACGAGCGGATCCCGGTCGACCTGATCGATACCGCCGCCGCGATGGCCTACGAGATGGCGGGCTCGGCCGAGGGCGCGCGGGTGAAATCGGCGGAGATCGTGGCACGGTTCGCGAACGGGGATTTCGACGCCGGGCTGGAGGAGCTCCGCCTCGCCGAGGCGGAGGACCTGATCGACGCCGAGCGCGCCGAGGAGATCTGGCATATCGGGCTCGAGCGGCTGGCGGGTTCGGAGGACGATATCGAGTTCGTCAAGCACATGTTCGGCGATGCCGCGCCGGGTCTCGACGCGGCGCCGGACGGGCTCCGGCTCGAAATGGCGGAGCGGCTGCTGTCGCTGGGCTTTCCCGAGCGCGCGGGTGAAGTCGCGCCGCGCGGCGCGCCGGGGGCCGCCGGGCGGGTCCAGGCGCGGCTGGCCCGGGCCGACGGCGATTTCGATGCAGCGATCCGCGTGGCGGACGCCGCGGAGGGTCCGGAAGCGCGACGGTTCCTGGCCGAAACCCTGTCGGCCGCCGGCCGCTATTCCGAGGCCTATTCCGTCTATGCGGAGCTCGGCGCGGCCGAGGAAGGCGGCGCCGAGGCCTGGCGCGCGGGAAACTGGGACGCGGTCGCCGGGGAGGCGGCCCAGGCGGCCGAGCGGGTCGCCGCGGCCGAAGCGATGCTGAACACCGCCGAGCCGATGCCGGCGCCGCCCGGCCCGCCCACGATCGAGGGCGCCCAGAGCCTTGTGGACCAGAGCGCCGGGCTGCGCGACGCGCTCACCGCGCTCCTCGACAAGGTGCCGCCCCCGGAAGGCTAGTCACCCTTTCTCAACCCGTGGTCCGTAAGGATTCGTGAAACCGACCCAGCTGCAAGAATTGCCGCAGGAATGCCCATGCCGCGCCGCCATGCACCGGATCTCCGCCGCCTCACGGACCCAGCCCGTGGTGCGCTCGCTCCCTGCGCCCGCGTCCCCGCGCCCGTTCCCGCGGAAGCCGTGACGCAGTCCACCGATGTCGCGGCCTCCCGCCGGCACACGCCGCCCGACACCCTCCGCGCGATCCCTCTCCCCGAGACCGACGGCCGATCCGTCGCGCTGCCGGATTCGCCTGCCGGGCGCGGCGATTGCCGCTGGGCTGCGGGTGCCGGTCCGTCGTGCCTTCCAGGCCTCGCGCCGGCCGCGCACCGGCCCGAACCGCATGCCCCTGCAGATCCGGCGCCCCCGCGCGTGAACGCCGCTCCGCTCGAGGCGTGCGGCCCGCCGGGGCTCGCAGGGCGCGGCCGCGCCGGCCCGGCCCGGCCACCGGTGCGGCGGGGATGAACCTCACCCTCGATACCCTGTTCCGGCCGACGATCCTGCTCGCGCTGGCGCTCATGGCGGTCATCGTCATGATGGTCCTGCCGATGCCGTCCTGGATGCTCGATATCGGCCTCGCCGCCTCCTTCGCGCTGGCGATCCTGATCTTCACCGTGACTCTCTTCATCGAGCGGCCGCTGGATTTCTCCGCCTTCCCGACGGTGCTCCTCGCCTCGCTGATGCTGCGGCTCTCGCTCAACGTCTCTTCGACCAAGCTGATCATCGGCCAGGGCCATAGCGGCACCGGTGCGGCGGGCGACGTGATCCAGGGCTTCGCCGAGTTCATCATGGGCGGCAACCTGATCCTCGGCCTCGTCGTGTTCTGCGTGCTCCTGATCGTCAATTTCATGGTCATCACCAAGGGCGCCACGCGGATGGCCGAAGTCGGCGCGCGCTTTGCCCTCGACGGCATGCCGGGCAAGCAGCTCGCCATCGACAGCGACATGTCGGCCGGCGCCATCGACCATACCGAGGCGAAGCGCCGGCGCGAGCTGGAACAGGCCGAGACGACCTTCTTCGGCTCGCTCGACGGTGCCTCGAAATTCGTCAAGGGCGACGCCATTGCCGGGCTGATGATCACGATGCTCAACATCGTGATGGGCATCATCCTCGGCACGCTGGTCCACGGCATGCCGATCGGCACCGCCTTCGAGACCTACGCCATCCTGACCGTGGGCGACGGGCTGGTGAACCAGATCCCGGCGGTGATCATCTCCATCGCCTCGGCGCTGCTCCTCGTGGCCACGCCGCGGCTCCGCCACTGGCTCGGCCGATCTCGCGCTCTTCAAGCAGCTCGGCCAGTATCCGGGCGCGATCGGCACTGTCGCGGTGCTGATGGGTTTCTTCGCGCTGTTCCCGGGCCTGCCCTTCCTCCCCTTCATGGCCGGCGCCGCCGGGCTCGGGGCATTGGCCTGGTACGCCGCGCGTCAGAACGCGGAGGCCGAGGCGGAAGCCGAACGGCAGGCAACCCCCGCCGCGCAGGAGGCGCTGCCCAGGCCCAAGGGCCTCGGCGACATGCTCGATCTCGACGACATCCATATCCAGTTCGCGCCGGATCTGATCCCCATGGTGCTCGACCCGGCGACGGGGCTCGACGCGCGGATCGACAACATGCGCAACCATGTCGCGATGAATTTCGGCCTGATCCTGCCCGAGATCCGGCTGACCGACGATCCCTCGCTCCTGCCCGGCACCTACCTGATCCGGATCCAGGGGGTCGAACAGGCGCGCGACCGGCTGCGGCCGGGCCGGGCGCTGGCGCTCCTGGGCGGCGACGATTTCGGCATTCCGCCCGGCGAGGACGTGAGCGAACCGGTCTACGGCGCGCCGGCGCGCTGGATCGAGGCGCCGATGGCCGAGGAGGTCGCGGTGGCGGGCTTTACCGTGGTCTCGCCGGTCGAGGTGCTGGCCACGCATCTCCTCGAGACGATCAAGCGCAACCTCTCGCGACTGATGTCGCTCAAGTCGTTGCGCCGCCTGCTCGACGAGCTCTCCACCCTCTCCGACCAGGGCCGGGCCGACGCGAACCGCCGCCTGTTCGACGAGCTGATCCCGGAAAAGGTGCCGATCGACCTCCTGCTGGCGGTGCTGAAGCTCCTCCTCGAGGAGCGGGTCTCGGTCCGGAACCTGCCCCTGATCCTCGAGGCGACCGCCGAAGCGCGCGGCGCGATGTCCGGCGTCGACGCGATCACCGAACATGTGCGCCAGCGGCTCGGCTTCCAGCTCGTCGCCGAGCTCCGGCGCGGCGACGGCACGGTGCCGCTCGTCCAGCTCGACCCGGCCTGGGAGCAGACCTTCTCGCGCCACGAGCTCGACGGCGGCGGCGGACGGCCCGACATCGCGCTGCCGCCCGAGGAGTTCAACCGGCTGGCCGGCGCCATCGCCGACCGGCTGTCGCAGGTGGGCGAGACCGGCACCTATCCCGCGCTGATCACCAGCGTCCGGCGGCGGCGCTTCCTCCGGACCGTGCTGGCCTCGAAGGGGATCGGCAACCCGGTCCTCTCCTTCGAAGAGCTCGGACTCGAAGGCAAGCCGGCGCTCGTGGGGACGGTCGCGGCATGACCGGCCTCCTCGCCGACCTGCTCGCGCTGTGGCAGGGGCAGGTCGTCGTGTTCGGGCTGGTCTTCCTCAGGATGGGCGGCGCCATGGCGCTGCTGCCGGCCTTCGGCGAACGCAGCGTCCCGGTCCGGATCCGCCTGATCCTGGCGCTTTCGCTCACCATCCTTGTCACCCCGGCGGTCGACACGGGCTTTCCCGAACCCGCCACGCTCGAGGAACTGTTCCGCATCGGCGGCACCGAAGTCGTCGCGGGTCTCTGCCTCGGCATCCTGTTCCGCCTCGCGATCATGGCGCTGCAGATCGCCGGAACCATCGCCGCCAACGTCACCTCGCTCGCGCAGATCTTCGGCGGCAGCTCGGTCGACCCGCAGCCGGCGATCGCGCATCTCTTCTTCGTCGGCGGGCTCGCGCTCGCCGCGATGTCGGGCCTCCACGTCAAGCTCGTCTCGGCCCTGATCGAGAGCTACGCCCTGTTCCCGCCCGGCCACGCGCTGGCCGGCGCCGACCTCGCGCGCTGGGGCTCGGCCCAGGTGGTCCACGCCTTCGCGCTCGCCTTCACGCTCGCGGCGCCCTTCCTGGTGATCTCGGTCCTCTACAACCTCGCGCTCGGCGCCATCAACCGCGCCATGCCGCAGCTCATGGTCGCCTTCGTCGGCGCCCCCGCGATCACCGCGGCCGGGCTCCTCCTCACGCTCCTCGCGACGCCGTTCCTGCTCGGCCTCTGGCTTTCGGCCTTCGACAAGACCCTCGCGGGCCTCGGAGCGAACTGATGGCCGACGAGGACGATGGCGACGACAAACCGTTCGAACCGACGCAGAAACGGCTCGACGACGCGCGCAAGAAGGGCGAGGTTCCGCATTCCGCCGATCTCACCACGGCGGCGGCCTTCGGTGGCCTGCTCCTCGCCGCGATGGCGCTGGGCCCGGCCTCGCTCAAGCGCTTCGCCGCCGCGCTCGCCGGGCTGATCGACCGGGCGGCGCCCCTCGCCGATATCTGGTTCTCCGGTGCGGCGGCGCCTGCCGTGCTGGGCCCGATGGCGGCCGTGGCAACACCGCTCGCCCCCTGGTTCGCGCTCCCGGCCGCGGCCGTAATATTGGCGGTGATCGTGCAACGCTCCTTCGTCGTCTCCGGCGAGCGGATCCAGCCCAAACTCGACCGGATCTCGCCCCTGGCCGGCGCAAAACGGAAATTCGGCCGCAACGGGTTCTTCGAATTCGCCAAGAGCACCACCAAGCTCACCATCATCTCGGTCTGCCTCGGGGTTTTCGCAGCGCGCGAGCTGCCCCAGGCGATGGCCTCCATGGCGCTCGAACCCGGCCAGGTCGCCGCGCTGGTGCTCGACGTCTCCAAGCGCTTCCTCGCGGTGGTGTTCCTCTTGCTCGTCACCCTCGGCGCCGTCGACATCCTCTGGCAGCAGGCCGAGCACATGCGCAAGCACCGCATGTCGAAGAAGGAGCTGATGGACGAGCAGAAGGACGCCGAGGGCGACCCCTATCTCAAGGGGCGGCGGCGACAGAAGGCGATGGAGATCGCGACGCGGCAGATGCTGGCCGAAGTGCCCAAGGCCGATGTAGTGATCGTCAACCCGACGCACTATGCCGTCGCCCTGAAATGGGAGCGCAGCGCGGGCTCCGCGCCGGTCTGCGTGGCCAAGGGCGTGGACGAGATCGCGCTCAGGATCCGCGCCGCCGCGGTCGAGGCCGGGGTGCCGGTGCGGCACGATCCGCCGACGGCGCGGGTGCTGCACCGGATGGTCGAGGTCGGCCAGGAAATCGCGCCCGAGCACTACCGCGCGGTGGCGGTGGCGATCCGCTTCGCCGACAGGGTGCGCGGCAAGGCGCGCGACACATGAAACCCGCCGAACTCCGGATGCTGGCCGAGATCGCCGGGCTGATCGCCGACCGCGACCTGGCGGCGCTGGCCGTCCTGAAAGCGGAAAGTGCGGCACTCGCGGAACGGGCCGAGGCGCTCACCCGGCCCGCGCAGCCAACGCAGGAAGACACGCTCGACCCGGCGGCCCGGGCCGGCGCCGGCGAACGCTGGGAGCGATGGCGGCAGGAGGAGCTGCGCCGAATCCAGGCCGAACGCGCCCGGCTCGCCATAGCCGAGGAGGCCGCGCGCGACGTCGCGCGGCGCTCCTTCGGCCGGCAGATCGCATTGTCCGAATTGTCGGGGAAGACGCCCTAGATCGGCCCGGGGTAACCGGGCTCAGACCTCCTGGCGGACGATATCGACGATCAGCACGTCATGGACGAGCGGCCCCAGCGCGTCGCGCGCGGCCTCCTTCAACCCGTTGCGCAGGATCGCCATCGTGCCGGCCTGGGTGAAGCCCGCGTCGAAGCCGCCCACATTGGCGTGGTCGAACAGCACCCGGAGGAAACTGTCGCGCAATCGCGGCTCCTGCGCGAAGACCACCTCGGAGCCGCCCACATCGACCTCCAGCGTGATCGACAGCACCACCAGCGCGGCGACCTTCTCGCCTTTCACCACGGGCACGATGAACTGGTTGTTCAGCCGCGCGAATTCCGAGGTCGGCTCGCCTTCCTCGCCCTCCTCGGCGGGCGCGGCGGCACCGTGTTCGCCTTCGGCCCCGCCCTCGGCATGCGTCTCCTCGGGCGCGGGCTTCGGCGCGAGCACCATGCCCGCACCGACGCCGCCGCCGACTCCGACGATCAGCATCAGGATCGGAAGGAGGAGCTTCTTCATCTGCGATCCCTAGAACGGCAGCACGATATCGGCGATCTGCTGGCCGTAGCGCGGCTGCTGAACGTCGGTGATCTGGCCGCGGCCGCCATAGGAAATGCGCGCGGCGGCGATCTTCTCGTAGGTGATCTCGTTCTGGCGGCTGATGTCCTCGGGCCGGACATAGCCGTCGACCAGGAGTTCGCGGATCTCGAAGTTCACCCGCACTTCCTGCGAGCCGCGGATCCGGAGCACGCCGTTCTGCAGGACCTCCACCACCGTGGCGGCGACCTTGAGCGTGAGCTTCTCGCCGCGCCGGACCGAGCCGTCGCCCGAGGAGCTCGAATTCGAGCTGACATCGGCCGCGGTGTCGAAATCGGCGCCCTTGGGCAGCGCCTTTTCGGCGAGTTCCGGCAGGCCGAGGAGGTTCGGCACCGCGAGGCTCTCCGAACCGCTCCGCGAGCGCGCGGTGCTGTTCGAGATCTCGGCCTTGTCGTCGATCTCGATCACCACGGTCAGGATGTCGCCGCGGCGGCCGGCGCGCCTGTCGCCGAGGAGCGACTGCCGCCCGGCGTTCCACAGCGACGGGCCGCCGGGGCCCTCCGGCGCCTGCATGTCATAGGTTCCGGGATCGGCCATGGCCTGGTGCTCGAGCCCGGTCTGGATCGGCGTGAAGGCCGGTGCCTTGCCGACATCGCTCAGCCGCGCGCAACCGCCGAGCGCGGCGAGGGACAGGGCAAGAAGAATGGCTGCGCGCATGAAGACCTCCGCTGACCGCTCAAGGAACCGAAATTTCGCCCGGGCCGGTCACCGTGCCGGTGACGGTGATCCGCGAGCCGAGATTCATCACCCGCACCCGTTCGCCCAGCCCCGCGCGGTCGAGCGCGCGGCCGTCGGTCAGGATCCGGAGCCCGCCGCGGTCGAAGAGAAGCGCGACGATCTCGTTGCGGTCGACCAGCGCGGGCGGGCCGAGATCGCCCGGTGTGACGGGCCGCCCCTGGTAGAGCGTGACCTGCGCCTCGAGCCCGATGGCCGCGGCCGGATCGCTGAAGGCGCCGGGGCTCGCGCCCTCGACCAGCCTCAGATCGGCGGGCGAGATGATCGAGCGCGCGGGGATCGTGCGGGCGGCGATCACCGTGTCGGCCCCGGCCGCGCCGCCGAGGAGCATCCCGGCCAGGGCTATGAAGGCGTGCCGCATCATCACCGGATCTGCGTCGTCGCGCCCAGCATCTGGTCGGCGGCGGAGATGACCTTGGAGTTCAGCTCGTAGCCGCGCTGGGCCTCGATCAGGTCGGTGATCTCACGCACCGGATCGACCGAGCTTTCCTCGAGATAGCCCTGCCGCAGCGTGCCGAGCCCGTCGGTTCCGGGCTCCGTGACGAAGGACGGACCCGAGGCCTCGGTCTCGAGGAACAGGTTCGATCCGATCGCCTCGAGGCCCTTCTGGTTCGGGAAGCCCGCGAGGGTGAACTGGCCGAGGAGCTGCGCCTCGATCTGGTCGTCGAAATAGGCGTAGACCTCGCCCGCCGCATTGATCGAGATCGCGCGGGCATCGTCGGGAATGGTGATCTCGGGCGCCACCGGGTGCCCATCAGAGGTCACGATCAGCCCGTCGGCCGAGCGTTTCAGGGCGCCGTCGCGGGTATAGGCCGAGATCCCGGAAGGGAGCGTCACCTCGAGATAACCCGCCCCGTCGATGGCGATGTCGAGATCGCCGCCGGTCACGCCGAGCGAGCCCTGCTGCACGTTCACCGAAATCGCCGAGGGACGCACGCCGAGGCCGAGCTGCACCCCGGTGGGCAGCACCGTTCCGTCGGAGGCGTTCACCGTCCCGGCCCGCATGACCTGCTGGTAGTGCAGGTCTGCGAATTCGGCGCGGCGGGCGTTGTAGCCGGTGGTCGACATGTTCGCGAGGTTGTTCGACACGACCTCGACCCGCATCTGCTGTGCACTCATGCCCGTTGCGGCGATCTGAAGCGCTCTCATGTCCCTCTATCCCTCTTCTAGCGGCCCAGCGTTCTCATGACGGAGCGGATCCGCTCGTCATCGCGTTCCATCAGGCCCTGTCCCAGCTCGTAGGCGCGCTGGACCTCGATCATCCGGCTGATCTCGGTCACCGGGTTGACGTTCGAGCTTTCGAGAAAGCCCTGCAGCATGACCCCGTTCTCGACCGGGGTGACCCCGCCCTGGACGGCGAACATCACCGAGCCGGCGCGGGTCATGCCGTTCGGATCGTTCGGCTGAAAGAGCCCGATCTGCGTGAGCGGCTGGCCGTCGGCGGAGAGCGTCCCGTCGGGGGCGATGGCGATCGAACGGGCCTCGGGCGGTGCGAAGACCGGCGCGCCGCCGGCGTCGAGAAGCGGATAGCCGTCGGGCGTCACCAGGGTGCCGGCGGCATCGCGGGTGAAGCTGCCGGCGCGGGTGAGCTGGTCGCCGTTCGGCGTCTGGATCAGAAAGAACCCGTCGCCCTGGATCGCCAGGTCGAACTCGGCCCTGGTCATGGCCATCGCGCCGTGGGTCGGGTCCATCTCGCGCACGCGACCCGCCGCCATCGACAGGGACGGCGCGTCGGGCCCGAGATCGCGCACGAATTCCGAAAAGATCACCCCCTCGCGCCGATACCCCGTGGTCGACATGTTGGCGATGTTCTGCGCAACGCTCGCCATCTCGCCCAAAAGCCCGACCTGGCGGTTCAGCGTCGTGTAGCCGGCGTTTTCCATGGCTCAGCCTCCTGCGATCAGGGGCACGATCGTGCCGTGGAAATAGCCCGTGAGAAGGCTCGTCATGAAGCTCATCGAGGCCCAGAAGGTGATCAGGAGCGCGATCATCTTCGGTACGAAGGTCAGCGTCATCTCCTGGATCGAGGTCAGCGCCTGGAAGAGGCCGATCACCAGACCCGTCACCAGCGCCACGCCGAGAATCGGCGCGCTCATCAGGAGCGCGACCCAGAGGCCCTGGCGGAGCGTGTCGAAGAAGACGTCCTCGCCCATCAGACCGGCATCCTGAGGATTTCCTGGTAGGCCTCGACCACCCGGTCGCGCACCGTCACCGCGGCCTCGACGGCGAGCTGCGTCTCGGCCAGCGCCTGGACGAGTGCCTGCGGGTCGGCGTTGCCGGTGAGCGCCTGCTTCGCTGTCTGCTCGCTTTCTTTGAGCGTCTCGGTGAAGCTCTTGACCAGCGCGGCGGGTCCCTTTTCCGTCGCGTTGCCGCTGGCAGCCGTGGCCGGTTTCGCTCCCGAATAGGCGTTCGCTGCGAGTGCCGATCTGATATCCATCGTCTGCCTCCTCAGCGTTTCAGGAGTTCGAGCAGGTTCTGCGTCATCTGCCGCGCCTGGTCGAAGACGCGCAGATTGGCCTCGTAGCTGCGCTGCGCCTCGCGCGCATCGGCGATCTCGACTACCAGATTGACATTCGATCCATCGTAGTAGCCGTTCTGATCAGCGAGCGGATGACCCGGATCGTGGATCCGCGTCAGAGCGCTCGGGTCCAGTTCGACCGGACCCGTCTGCACCTTTCCGGTGCGTTTCCCGGCCTCGACCACCTCTTCGAAGGTGGTCAGCTTCCGCCGGTACCCGGGCGTGTCCTCGTTCGCGACGTTTTCCGACACGAAGCGCAGGCGTTCGGCCTGGGCCTGCATGCCCGTCGCGGCGATGGACAGGGTTTCGATGAGGTTCGCCATGGCCTACCGCCCACGCCCGATCACGGCGCGCATCAGGTCGAGCGAACTCTTGTAGACGGCCAGCGCCATATCGTGCTGGTGGCGCGTTTCGACCTGCCGGATCATCTCGGTTTCGAGCGAGACCGAGTTGCCGTTCGGCGCGGGTTCGGTGCGCGTGTCGATCACCGTTGCGGGCGTCTGGCCGAAATCGGCATGGCCGTTGTGCCCCGCGCGGGTGGTGCGCATGTCGGCGCCGGCGGCGCCGGAATAATACTTGGCGAAATCGACCAGGTCGCGCGCCCGGTACCCGGGCGTATCGGCGTTTGCCACGTTCTGTGCGATCTGCTCCTGGCGCGCCGCGGCATGGCCGGCGAGCCCTTGCGCGAGGCGCATGATCTCTGGTCTGTCGAACATCGGGGCTTCTCCCACGACCTTGTTACACAAAGGCTTAACTGCGATTCCTTTAGAAACGGTGAGCACGCGAAAGGGCCGGAGAATCCATGCCGTCATCGCTCATCGATCACCTGAGGGCCGCGCTGGCCGGGCAACGCGCCTGCCGCCGCGCGGGAAGGATTTCGGCACTGACCGGGGGCCGGTTGCGGATCTCCGGCCTTTCCGACGTGGTAGCGCTCGGCGACCGCGTGATCTTCGAGGGGCTGCCCCCGGCGCGGGCCGGCGGCGAGATCGTCGAGATCGACGAGGAGGCGGCGACCGTCCTGCCCGAGGCGGTGCCGGACGGATTCACCGTGGGTCAGACCGTGCTCCTCGACGGGCCGATGCGGATCGCGCCCGACGACAGCTGGATCGGCCGGGTGATCGACCCGATGGGCCGGCCGCTCGACGGGCGCCCGATTCATTCCGGCGCCGCGCCGCGCCCCTTGATGCCCGACCCGGCGAACCCCGCCGACCGCCGCGCTCTGGGGCGTCGCGTCTCAACGGGCCTTGCACTTTTCGACACGCTCCTGCCCATCGTGCGCGGCCAGCGGCTTGGCCTCTTCGCCGGGTCGGGCGTCGGCAAGTCAACCCTGCTCGCCCGCCTCGCCTCTGGCGTCGAGGCCGATGTGGTCGTGGTCGGCCTCGTGGGTGAACGCGGCCGCGAAGTGCGCGAATTCGTCGACAAGGTTCTGGGGCCCGCGGGCATGAAACGCGCCGTCGTCGTCGCCGCCACCGCCGACCGCTCGCCGCTCTTGCGTCGGCGCTGCGCCTATACCGCGATGACGGTCGCCGAACATTTCCGCGATTCCGGCAAGCATGTCCTTCTCCTCTGCGATTCCGTCACGCGCTTCGCCGAGGCGCATCGCGAGATCGCCCTGGCCGCCGGGGAGAGCGCCGCGATGCGGGGCTTCCCGCCTTCGACCTCGCAGCGGATCATGGCGCTCGCCGAGCGCGCCGGGCCTGGATCGGCGGATCAGTCCGACATCACCGCGCTCTTCACCGTTCTGGTCGCCGGTTCGGACATGGAGGAACCTGTGGCCGACATCCTGCGCGGGGTGCTCGACGGGCATGTGGTGCTCGACCGCAAGATTGCCGAACGCGGGCGGTTCCCGGCGGTGGACGTGGCGCGTTCGGTGTCCCGCGCGCTGCCCGAGGCGGCGAGCGCGGCGGAAAATGCCCTGATCACCGAGGCGCGTGGAATCCTGGGGGCCTACGAACGCTCCGAGCTGATGGTCCGCGCCGGGCTCTACACGAAGGGAACCGATCCCGAACTCGATCGTGCCATCGCCGTCTGGCCGCAACTCGACCGCTTCTTCGCGGAGCGCGCGCCGGGCGATGTCGACGGCAGCTTCGGCCTCCTTGCCGACCGCCTCGCCACGGCGTCCGAGACGGCCCCCGAAGCCGCCGGATAGGTCTCGGCCGCACGGATTGGCGCTGCCGCCCGCCGTCATTCCGCCGGGCCGATACGCACGCCCCCAGCCGTTCCCTATCGGAGCGCCTTCGGCGCACGCCCCCAGTTGCGCCGGCCTCCGGCAGGCGCAACTGGGGGCGAGGGGGCTGCGCCCCCTCGCGCTCCCCCGTGCCGAGCCGAAGCCCGCCGGGCGCGTTTGAATTTCCGATCTTGGGGCACGAGAGCCGAGAAGCTTCCGCCTCAAGGCGACGCCAGGCCAGTTGCGACGCATTTCGCCGGAGCTGATCACTCCAGGAATGGGAGAGGTCAGAACGGGAGGATAATCCCGCCGGCACCGGAGGATTGCTGCAGCAGGGCCAGGGCGGCCGAACCGCGCGTGGTTTGCGCGATTCCTCCGGCCGCCTGAAGCTCGGACTGCGCCAGAAACGTCCGCCGCAATTCGTCGATCTTGTCGGGATCCGCGAATTGCGCCACCGAGGAATCGCCGAACATGGCCTCGGCCTTTCCACGAAAGAGCTCGAGCTGGCGATCGATATCGAGCGTGCCGACGACGGTCGGAAGGCCGAAAGCGCGCTCGAACACGATGCGCAGGGGCTGGGTCGCCATGACCGTGTACCAGGCCGCGGAATCGGACATCCCCTTGTCCACCAGTTCGCCGAGATCGCGGTCGAGACCGAGCGCCAGGCGCATGTCTTCGGACTGTTCGCCCACGGCCACTTCGAACTGGCGCTCGCGATAGAGCTTGGTGATCTTCGCGCCGAAATCGCTCAGCGCCGTGTTCGGCGGGTCAAGATCGCCGAAGCCGAAGGCCTTGGCCATCTCGAGATAGCGCTTGTCGGACAGCCGGTTCGACAGGCTCTTCGGATCGAAGGTGGTTTCCTCGAGCGTCTTCTTGAGGAAGAACTTGCTGTCGATTTCGCTGTCGAGCCCGAAGGCCCCCAGAGCGATGCGGAGCAGCCGACGATCGCCCACCAGGTCCTCGGCGGTGGTGATCGACCCGATCTTCTCTTCGAAATAGGCCGTATCGCGGGTGATCGAGGCGGAATTGTCGAACACCTCCTGCTGCGCGTCCCTCGTGCGCGACAGGAAGGCCCAGCCGCCGATTCCGGAGAACGGGACGACCGGTTGGTAGGTCATTGCCGGACCATGGCCATCAGGCGTTCCTCGCGCGGGAGAAGCGCGCGCAGAGCCCGAAGCCCCTGGTAGAACTGGTCTTTCCTGACCGCCTCGGTCGCACGGGTGAGTGCGCCGCGGCTGTCCTCGTCGAGAAAGACCTGGCTGAGCTGCTCGATGCCGCGCAACAGCTGCATCTGCGCTTCCTTGGGGTCGGCGTCGCCCGACACCGCGAGCTGCGCGATGTAGCAGACCCGGCGAACCGGCGTGTTCGCCTCCTCGGGGTGGATCGCGTCCCTGAGGCGCAGGATGTTTGCCCCCGGGGTCATCACCGACAGCCGCGTGCGGCGGTCGCCATTCTCGATCACGGCGCCGTTGATGATGACCCGCTCCTTCGGCGCGAGCTTGAGAACCAGGCCGGTCATGACCCGGGTCTCCCCGCCCGCAGACCCTGCATGATCGACGTGTTCACCTCGATGAGCGGGCCGGCATCGGCGCGGCCGGCAAGAATCTCGGAGGTGTGATGCATGGTGAATTCGAAGAGATAGAAGATCTGCGCCCGGAGCGGAGCCGGCAGGCCGTTCTCGGGATCGGCGACGCTGGAGGCGAAGATCGTCCAGAGTTGACGGTTCCGGTGCAGGGCGGACACCAGCGCCTTGAAGGCAGGGCGTCCCTCGGTGGCGGCCTTGCGGATCGCGCGGGTCACGTCGGCGAGGGCCTCGTATTCCGTGCCGCGGGCAGTCCGGATCGGGGCTGTAGGGGAGGAGTAGGCCATTCGGGCCTGTTCTTGAGCGTTCACGTCTCGTCCTTCCACAAAGATCATCCGGCGGTTTTCCGGCCGGGCGGCGAGGAGGGGGCCGGCATGTCACCGGCCCCCGTCCGGTCTTATCTGAACAGCGACAGGATCGACTGCGGCGCCTGGTTGGCGATCGACAGCGACTGGATGCCCAGCTGCTGCTGCACCTGCAGGGCCTGCAACCGCGCCGACACGGCCTCGAGATCGGCGTCGATCAGCGAGCCGATGCCGGCCTTGAGCGAGTCGGTCAGCTTGCCGATGAAGTCCCCCTGAAGCCCGATCCGGCTCTGGTCCGAACCGAAGGAGGCCGCGGCGTCGATCGCCGTGTTGAGGAACGTGTCGATGTTGCTGAGCGCAGCCGCCGCCCCATCGTTCGTCGTCACGTCGATCCCTTCGAGACCGTAGAGACCGCCCGACGCGACACCGCCGGCCCGACCGTCGACCGCGAGGGTCACCGAGGTCGAGTTGTCGTTGTCGATCGAGACCGACCAGGCACCGGTCGTCGCATCCTGGCTGACCTGCGTCGTGATGCCGGACTGGTTGCCGGCGTCGATCGCCGCCTTCAGACCCAGCGCGACGTCCTCGAAGGTTTCGCCGGGACCGGCGATGTAGCGATAGACCTCGCCACCGAAGCTTGCCTGATAGCCGTCACCGTCCACCACCGCGGCGGTCGCCGAGAAGGTGATCGATTCGGCCCGCTGGTCGATCGTGCCCGTCGTCAGCGACAACGAGCCGGTGCCGTTCAGCGAGGTGATCACCGTGCCGTCGATGCTGGTGCCCGTGGCCGAGAGCGAAACGTCCGCGCCCGAGAAGGCGTTGGTCGAGGTGATCGTCAGGTCGGCGCCCGAGGCGGAGGCCGTCACACCGGTGATCCCAAGGGCATTGATCTGCCCCTCGAAGAACGCGGCGACGTCGTCCTGGTCGTCGACCCCGTCGGCGGTGTAGTCGATCTGAACGCCACCAACGGTGATCGAAAGCGTGTCGCTCGCCGTGTAGGTGTTCGTCTCAAGCGTGATGACGGCGGTGTTGCCGGTATTGGCGACCGTGGTGCCCGACAGGAGCGTGTTGTAGGTCGCCGAACCGGTGGAGGAATCGCCGAGCTGGGTGCCCGAGGAGTTGTAGGTCCCCGCATCGGTGGTCAGGTCGCCGCGACGGATCGTGATGTCGGACGACGTCACATTGCCCAGGCTGTCACGGACCAGCGAGCCGAGGATCGAAACGTCCTCGGTGCCCTCGACCAGGCTGAGGCCGTTGAACGAGGCGGCCTGGACGATCGACTGGATCTGGTCGATCTTGGTGTCGATATCGGCCTGGATCTTCGACCGGTCGACGTTCTCTTCCTGCGCGGCAACGATGTTGCCCTTCAGTTCGGTGAGAAGGTCGGTGACGGTTTCTGCCGCCTCGCGGGCCACCGCGATGGTGGAGTCGCCGAGGTTGAGGCTGTCCGAGATCGCCGAGAAGGCGCTCACGTCCGATTCGATGACTTTCGAGACGGCCCAGATCGCCGAGTTGTCGGTCGCGGTGGCGATCTTCTTGCCGGTCGCGATCTGGTTCTGGGTATCGACAAGGTTTCCGTTGATGCTGCGCAGGTTCTGCAGCGCAACCATTGCACTCGTGTTGGTGAGAATACTCGCCATTTGGGATTTCCCCTTCACTGTGGCGCTTTACGCCGTTTCATGAGTCGTCCTTCGGACGACATGGGTCAGCGCCGTTCTGACGGATGCGGGATGCCGATTTTCCGGGCCCGCGCCATCCGGTGGGGATGCAAAGCGAGTGCTACTACGGAAATTCTAAACCGGGGCTTACCCGAATGCGGCGACATCTAGGCTTTTTTCTCGAATTTGGGCCCGACGGTGCCGATCTCGCAGCGGCCGCCCGTCGCGGAGTAGCTGCCGATCGGCCCGGCGGCCTTGCGCAGCTCGGCCAGGCGCTTGATCGCGCGGTTCACGCCCTCGGCCGCCGCACTCATCAGCGCGCCGTTCCGCTTCGCCCTGTCGCGCAGCCGTTGCAGCCGCGCGCCGTCGCCCTTCGTGGCCGATAACGTCGCCAGCACCGCCTCGCGGCGCTCCGCCAGGCCGGCGAGCTCGGCGATTCGCCCGGAGAGAAGGATTTCGCGCTCCTCCTCGAGATACTTCTCCGCGCGGTCGAGCTGATCCTCAGCCTTCATGTCGGTCCTCCCTGATCGCGTGGAACAGCCGCTCCGCCAGCCCGATTCCGCCGGCCTCCACCATTTCCGTGGCCTGCGCCTCGCGCAGGTACGAGGCGAACTGCTCTTCGCCGATTCCGCCGCCGAAACTCCCCCGAGCCTCGCCGAGCCCCGCGGCCTTCAGCATCTCCGACAGGAAATTCTGCTCCAGCGCCTTCGCCGCTTTCCACAGGGGATCGTCGGAGTCGGGCGCCTTGCGTGCCGGCACGGCGGGGAGCGGGCTGGGGCCTGTGAGAGGGATCATCGGTCTCTCCAATTCTTTGGAAATCCCGGGGAGTTTCCCTGCAGCCGGTAAAGATCGGGTAACCGCTTTCCCGGATGGTGCAGAGCAGACCGCAACAGAACGTTCGGACCGACATGACCCCGATTGGCCCGCTCCTCGCAGAAGTGGCTCCGAAGCAACCCGGCCACGCCGTCGCCGCGTCGGCGCCGGGCCACCACGCCCATGGCCGGCCCTCCGCGCCGTTCAGCCTGGGCGACGAAACGCCTGCCGACACCGCCGATCCTGCCACCAGGACGGATTCGCCCGCCGAAGCGACCGTCGTTCCCTTCGCGCCAGCGCCGGCGGAGACGCCGGCGGCGCCGACCGCTGTGGAGATCGAAACCGCCGACGGATCCACGCGCGCCGCGCCTGTTCCACCCTTCCCGGTCAGCGAGGTCAGATCGCCTCCTGAAACATCTACGGTGCCAGCCGGCATACCGGATCTGCCGGTGGCAGACACGCCGCCCCCGCCCGCGCCCGATCTTCCCGTACCCGAAACCACCAGTCAGGCATCCTCGCGCGCGGTCCCCGTGCCGCCGGCCGTTCTGCCGGCCGTTCCGCCGGCTGCGCCCGCGATCCCGCCCGACGCGACTGCGGGGAAAGCCGCTGGAGATCCCGAAATCGCGCCGCCGGTCGAGACAGGAGCCGGCCCGGACGTGCGTGTCGCGACCGCGGTGTCGCGGCCCGTGGCCGAGATCCCCCGCCCCGCCGCCGATCCGGCGATCCCGCCAGATCCCGTCGCGCCGCCCCTGGCGGAGCCGGATCAGCAGACGGCGGCCCCGGACTCATCCACGCCGACCGTGACCGCCAGGGCGGAACCGGAACCGGAAGCGCCGCGGGCGACCCCGGCCCAACCGGCGCAGCCGCAGCTTGCGGTGCCCGCCGACCCGCAGAAAGCCGCCCGTCCCGAGGGGACGGAAAGGCCCGCGCCGCAGGGCCCGTCGCCCGTCCCGGCAGCCTCGGCGCCGATCGTGAAGGATACCTCTCCGCCCCCTGCCCGGACACCGGCACCGCCGGCGCAGGAACGGCCCGCGCCGCCGCCCCGCCCCGAAACGACCGGCCCGGGCACCGACACGCCTCGCGCCGACACGCCCCGCCCCGAAATCCCCGCGCCGGCAATCGCCCGCCGCGCAGACCTGCCGCAGCCCGCGCGCATCGACACGCCGCCCGCCGCCCCCTCCCCCGCTACCGCTACCGCCACCGGCGCACAGCCGGCGGTTCCGGTCCCGGCGGGGACACAGCCCCCGGCGCAACCCCTCCCGCAGCTCTCCCCCGGACTGCCGGAGCCCGCCGAGACGGCCCTCGCCCAGCGCCCGGACCCCGGGCCGACACTCGCCGGCCCCGCGGCCCCGCCGGCCCAAACGGCGCCTCAGGCCACCGCACCGTCCCCCCCGAGCGCCCTGCCCGTTCAGGCCGCCCCGGCCGCGACGCCGCGGGATCGGGCCGAGGCCGCGGCGGAGGCCGCTTTGGCGGAAGATCCCGCGCGCAACGCCACCGCCCCGGCGCAACGCGCCCAGCCCGCCCCGGCCGCCACGCTCGCTTCCGCCGCCGTGGCGTCCGCGCCCCAGGCCCAGCGCGACGGGCGCTCGGAACCCGCATCCTCCGATGACCCGACCGGGATCGGCGCGGACCCGTTCACCGGCGAATTCCGCGCCGCCGAGACCGCGCCGCGCGCCCATGCTGCGCAACAGATCCACGCGATGCCCGAGCTGCCGCGCCCCGCGCTCCAGCAGATCGCCGAGGCGATGCGTGGCGGCGACGGATCCATCGACCTGACGCTCAGCCCCGAAGAGCTCGGCCGGGTGCGGCTCAGCCTTGGCAGCCATGACGGCGTCCTTCATGTCGTCGTCCATGCCGACCGCCCGGAAACCGCCGACCTGATCCGCCGAAGCCTCGACCTCCTTCTCGCCGAAGCCCGCTCGGAAGGGTTCGAGGACGTGAGCTTCGGCTTCGGCCAGTCGGGTCAGGAGAGCGCCTTCGGCCAGGACAGCGCCCGGCAGGACGCGCCATCCGCGCCGCCGCGCAGCACGCGCCCGTCGCTCCTCTCCGAAGCCGTCGCCCATGCCCGTACCGCCGCCGGCACATCCGGCCTCGACCTGCGCCTCTAGAAGGGACCCCAGCGCCAATGGAAACCACCGCCACAAGTGCCGCCTCCAGCGCCGCCAATGCCGCCAATGCCGCCGCTGCGGCCAGCGCCGCCACCACGAAGACCGAGGACGACAAGCAATCCGCCGCCGCGATCAGCTCGGATTTCCAGACCTTCCTGAGGATGCTCACCGTCCAGCTCAACAACCAGGACCCGCTGAACCCGGTGGAATCCACCGATTTCGCGGTCCAGCTCGCCACCTTCTCCGGCGTCGAGCAGCAGGTGCGTTCGAACGACCTCCTCGAATCGCTCCTGACCCAGCAGTCGATCTCGGCGCTCTCGCAACTCGCGAACTGGGTCGGCATGGAGGCCCGCGCCGCGGTGCCCGCCGCCTTCGACGGCGCGACGCCCGTCACCTACTATTCCGACGCGCCCTCCAGTGCCGACCAGGCGACGCTGATCGTCCGCGACGACAAGGGGCGCGAGGTGAGCCGGGTCGCCGTCTCGGCCGAGTCCGGTGCCGCCACCTGGAACGGAACCGACCAGGACGGCGCCGCGCTGCCGGCCGGGAACTACCGGCTCCTGCTGGAATATCGCGGCGACGGCGAGGTGCTGACGACGAAGCCGGTGGAAGTCTTCGCCAAGGTCTCGGAAGCCAAGATCGCCAACGGCAAGCCGGTCATCGTCTTCGCCACCGGCGACGAGCTGCCCGCCGACGAGGTTTCCGCCGTCCGCGCGCCGCAGGGCTGAGGCGTCAGAGCGCCAGCGCGGCCCAGAGCGCCGCGGCGCCGGCAAGGGCACCCAAAGCGAACGCCACCCAGACGCGGCCGCCCCCCGGCCCCCGCGGCGGCTCCGGCGCCTCGGATTGCCGGATCAGCATCGCCTCGGCGATCTGCGGCAGCTTCGGGCCGAACCGGCCCAGGACGCGCGCCGTCTTTGCAAGGTCGCGCAGGAGCGCCTTCGGGCCTACATTGTCGCGGATATACTCCTCGACGATCGGCCGCGCGACCTGCCAGATGTTGATATGCGGGTGCAGCGTCCGCGACACGCCCTCGACCACCACCATGGTCCTCTGCAACAGGATCAGCTCGGTCCGCGTCTCCATCCCGAAACGCTCGGTCACCTCGAAGAGATAGGCCAGAAGCCGCGCCATCGAGATCCGGCTCGCATCCATGCCGAAGATCGGCTCTCCCACCGACCTGAGCGCCCGGGCGAACTCGTCGATGTCGCGGTCGGCCGGCACGTAGCCTGCCTCGAAATGCACCTCGGCGACCCGGCGGTAATCCTTGCGGATGAAGCCGATCAGGATTTCGGCATAGACCCGGCGGGTATATGCGTCGAGCCGCCCCATGATCCCGAAATCATAGGCCACCACGTCGCCGTTCGGCGCCACCTTCAGGTTCCCCTGATGCATGTCGGCATGGAAGAACCCATCGCGCAGCGCGTGCAGCAGGAACAGCCGCAAGACCCGCTCGGCGATGGCCACCCGGTCATGGCCCGCCGCCTCGATCGCCTCCACGTCGCCGGCCGGAATGCCCTCGGCCCAGCCCAACGTCATCACCCGCCGCGAAGACTGGAACCAGTGCACCGCCGGCACGCCGAACCCCGCGTCCTTCGCGGTATTGGCCGCGAACTCGGCCGCGCCCGAAATCTCGAGCCGCAGGTCCAGCTCGCCCATGACCACGCCCTCGAAATGCGCGATCACGTCCATTGGCCGGAGCCGCCGAGAGAACGGCGCCAGCATCTCGATCATCCGCGCGGCAAAATAGAAGGCGTCGATATCGCGCCGGAACGCCGCCTCGATCCGCGGCCGCAGCACCTTCACCGCCACATCCTCGCCGGTCTCGGCCAGCCGCGCCTTGTGCACCTGCGCGATGGAAGCTGCCGCCACCGGCTCGGAAAACTCCGAGAACATCTCGTCGACGGGCACGCCCAGCTCATGGGCCACCGTCTTCTTCGCGATCTCGGTCGTAAAGGGCGGCAGCTTGTCCTGCAGCACCCGGAGCTGCTGCGCGACCTCGTCGCCCACCACGTCGGGCCGGGTCGAGAGGATCTGCCCGAACTTGATATAGGCCGGCCCCATCGCGCTCAGCGCCCGCGGCACCGGCGGCAGCGAGGGATCGCCCCGATGGCCGAGCCAGGCGAAGGGCCAGCCCAGCACCCGCGCCGCAACGCGCAAGGCCGGCGGTGCCTGGAACGCGTCCAGAAGCAGAGGCATCGCGCCGGTTCGCTCGAGCGTCGCGCCCGTCCGGACCAGCCGGATGATGTTGTGGGGTCCGCGCACCTAGAGCTTCCAACCCGAATGCAGGGCCGCGATCCCCATCGACAGGTTGCGGTAGCGCACCTGCCCGAACCCGGCATCGCGAATCATCCCGGCGAACCGCTCCTGATCGGGGAACTTGCGGATCGATTCCACGAGATACTGGTAGCTGTCGCGGTCGCCTGCGATCGCCTGTCCCATTCGCGGGATCACGTTGAAGGAATAGAGATCGTAGAGCTTCTGCAGCCCCGCATTCGGAAGCTGCGAGAATTCGAGTACCATCAGCCGCCCGCCCGGCTTCAGGACCCGGAATGCCTCCGCCAGCGCATCGCCGATCCGCGTCACGTTCCTTATCCCGAAGGAGATCGTGTAGGTGTCGAACTCCCCGTCGCCGAACGGCAAGGCCATCGCATCGCCCACCACCCAGTCGAGCCGCCCGGCCAGGGCCTCCGCCTCGGCCCGCCGCTGGCCCTCGACCAGCATCCCCTCGGTCATGTCGCAGACCACCGCCGAGGCCTCGGGCGCGCGCTTCAGAAACCGGAACGCCACGTCGCCCGTGCCGCCCGCCACATCCAACAGACGCTGTCCGGCGCGCGGCGCCAGCCAGTCCATCATCGCGTCCTTCCAGAGCCGGTGAACCCCCACCGACATCACGTCGTTCATCACGTCGTATTTCGACGCCACGTTGCTGAAGACGCCATGGACCAGCCCGGCCTTCTCGCCCTCGGCCACCACGCGATAGCCGAAATGCGTCGTCTTGGTGCTCTCGTCGGTCATCGGCCCTTGCGTCCCCTCGAAACTCCCCCTCCTTATAGGTCGCCCCCGGGGCGCTGCAATGCGGCGCGCCGACCATGAGGACCGACCCGTGCCCGAATTGCCCGAAGTCGAAACCGTCCGCCGTGGCCTCCTGCCCGTACTCGAGGGCCGCCGCATCGCGCAGGCCCAGGTCAACCGCCCCGACCTCCGCTGGCCCTTCCCCGAGCGCATGGCCGAAAGGCTCACCGGCCAGACCGTCACCACGCTCCGCCGCCGCTCGAAATACCTCCTCGCCGACCTCTCCTCGGGCGAGACGCTGATCGTCCATCTCGGCATGTCGGGCCGGATGCTGATCTCCGGCGCACAGATCGGCGCGTTCCACCGCGCCCATCCCGCGCCGGCCAAACACGACCACGTAGTGCTCGATATCGAGGACGGCGCAAGGATCACCTTCAACGACGCCCGCCGCTTCGGCGCCATGGACCTCTGGCCGACCGAGACGCTCGACAACCACTGGCTTCTCGACCGGATCGGCCCGGAACCGCTCGGCAACCTCTTCCACGAAGACCATCTCGCCGCCGCCTTCCGGGGCCGCAACACGCCGGTGAAGTCCGCGCTCCTCGACCAGCGAATCGTCGCGGGGCTCGGCAATATCTATGTCTGCGAGGCGCTGCACAGGGCCGGGATCGCACCCACAAGCAAGGCCGGACGGATCGCCGAAGAACGGGTCCGCGCCCTCGTTCC
The DNA here is from genome assembly GCA_050299695.1 of Paracoccaceae bacterium. GTDB lineage: Bacteria > Pseudomonadota > Alphaproteobacteria > Rhodobacterales > Rhodobacteraceae > Ovoidimarina. The sequence goes on along the minus strand of JBNKWI010000010.1, from coordinate 22,653 downwards.
GGTGATCCGCGAGGTGCTGACCGAAGCCATCGCGGCGGGCGGCTCCTCGCTCCGCGACTATCGCCAGGCCGATGGCGAGCTTGGATATTTCCAGCACAATTTCCGCGCCTATGGCCGCGAGGGCGCGCCCTGCCCGACCCCCGGCTGCCCCGGGACCATCGCCCGCATCGTGCAGTCCGGCCGCTCGACCTTCCACTGCCCGGCCTGCCAAAGATAGCTTGATCCGGCTGACCGGGCTGGTAACCCTGACCCCTGTCCACGAGCTGCCCGCGGTGCCCCATGGCCTACAAGACCCTCATCGTCGAAACCGAAGATCACGTCTTGCTGATCCGCCTGAACCGGCCGGAGGCGCTCAACGCGCTGAATGCCGAGCTCCTGGGCGAGCTCTGCGACGCGGTCCGCGAGGCCGAGACGAACGAGAGGATCCGCTGCATCGTCATCACCGGTTCGGAAAAGGCCTTCGCCGCCGGCGCCGACATCGTGGAGATGTCCGAGCTCGGTTTCGTCGACATGTTCGGCCGCGACAGGTTCGGCCAGGAGATCGACGCGCTGACCAACTGCCGCAAGCCGATCATCGCCGCCGTCGCGGGCTATGCGCTGGGCGGCGGCTGCGAACTCGCGATGATGTGCGATTTCATCCTCGCGGCCGACACCGCCAAGTTCGGCCAGCCCGAGATCAATCTCGGCGTCATGGCCGGCCTCGGCGGCAGCCAGCGGCTCACCCGCTTCGTCGGCAAGTCGAAGGCGATGGAAATGCACCTCACCGGCCGCTTCATGGATGCCGAGGAGGCCGAGCGCGCCGGCCTCGTCTCCCGCGTGGTCCCCGCGAAGAAGCTGGTCGAGGAGGCGCTCGCCACCGCCGACAAGATCGCCGAGAAATCCATGCTCACCGCCATGGCCGTCAAGGAAGCGGTGAACCGCAGCTACGAGACGACGCTCCGCGAAGGGCTCCTCTTCGAACGCCGCCTGTTCCATGCGCTCTTCGCCACCGAGGATCAGAAGGAAGGCATGGCCGCCTTCATCGACAAGCGCGAACCGCAATTCCGCGACCGGTAGGACCCCTTGGACATCACGATTCTCGACGGCGGCATGGGCCAGGAGCTCGTCCGCCGCTCCGGCCAGCCGGCCACGCCGCATTGGGCCACTCAGGTGATGGTCGACGCACCCGAGCTGGTCAGCGCGATCCATGACGACTATTTCGCCGCCGGCGCAGTGATCGCCACCGCCAATACCTACGCGCTCCATCACGACCGCTTCACCGGCAGCCCCCATGCCGCCCGCTTCGAGGAGCTGCACGAGATCGCCTGCCGCCTCGCCGTCGAGGCGCGCGACCGGCACGGATCGGGCCGCGTGGCCGGCTCGCTCGGCCCGCTCGGCGCGTCCTACAAGGGCGACGACGGTCCGCCCTTCGCCGAAGCGACCGAGCTCTTCGCGGAGATCGTGCGGCTCCAAACCCAATGGGTCGACCTCTTCCTCTGCGAGACCGTTCCCTCCCTCGCCCGCGCCCGCGGCACCCTCGAGGGCGCGCTCGGCGCCGGCAAGCCGGTCTGGCTCTCGGTCACGGTCGACGATGCCGATGGCACCCGCCTCCGCTCCGGCGAACCCGTGGCCGAGATTCTCGAGCTTCACGCAAGCTGGCCTTATGACGCGCTCCTGGTGAACTGCTCCTTCCCCGAAGCGGTCACCGCCGCGCTCGGCGCCCTCTCGGGCGCGCCGGTCCCCACCGGCGGCTACGCCAACGGCTTCACCGGCATCTCCGAGGCGTTCCTCAAACCCTCGCCCACCGTCGCGGTGCTCGAGGCCCGCACCGACCTCGATCCCGACGCCTATTGCCGCCACGCCGCCGACTGGGTGGCACGGGGTGCGACGATCCTCGGCGGCTGCTGCGAGGTGGGCCCCGACCATATCCGCGCCCTGGCGGCGCGGTTCGGCCACTGACCAGATAGGGGCTTTTCAAAGCGGTCCGAATGGCGTATCCGGCGCGCTCACATGCGCGTGGAGCCCGCTTGGCCTGAGTCGTCCGGACACGATCCGGAACGGGTGTCATTGCGCAAAGAGAGACATGAGACCCGGACGAAGGGAACCGAACAGATGGCAAATTCGCCGCAATCCAAGAAGCGCGCCCGCCAGAACGAACGGCGTTTCGCCGTGAACAAGGCGCGCCGCTCGCGCATCCGCACGTTCCTCCGCAAGGTCGAGGAAGCCATCGCTTCCGGCGACAAGGACGCTGCCCAGGCCGCGCTCCGCGCCGCCCAGCCCGAGCTGATGCGGGGCGTCACCAAGGGCGTCTTCCACAAGAACACCGCTTCGCGGAAGATCTCCCGACTCGCCTCCCGCGTGAAGGCGATCGGCTGAACAATACCTTTACGATGTGTTAACAAAGCGCGCCTCGGCGCGCTTTTTTTATTGGGGTTTTCGCCCTCCCGGCAGGTCCCCGCTCACCCCCGCCGGATTCGTTTTCGGGTTAGTCTGAGTCAAGGTCGAAGTTCTGTTGCGAAGGCTTCGTGCGACGGGCTAGCGTCTTGAGGCGATTCATTTCGACTTGGGGGGACATGGATGGCAAGTCGCGGTGGCCCCGCGTCTGTCGGATCTCTGAATCCGTTGGAAGCGTGGGACTGGCTCGGGCAAAGTCGGACCGCCGTACTTGTCGATGTCAGGACGTGGGCAGAGTGGACCTTTGTCGGCGTGCCTGACTTGACGGGATTGGGCAAGGCTCCTGTGTGTGTGGAGTGGGCCGCCTTTCCCGACATGTCCAAGAACCCGCGCTTCGTCGCGGCGCTGATGGAGAAACTCGGCGGTTCTGCACCGTCTGAGCTGCTCTTCATTTGCCGTTCCGGAGTGCGATCCTTGAAGGCCGCTGAGGCGGTGGCCGAACACCTGTCCGCATGCGGGCAGGAGGCCGCCTGCTTCAACGTCGCCGAGGGGTTCGAAGGAGATCTGGATGCGCTGGGACACCGGGGCTGCCAGAATGGATGGAAGGCCCGGGGGCTGGCTTGGCGCCAGTCTTGAGCAAACATATGGCGAGCGGGTCGAAAAAACATGACGAGCGAGACTTGGGGGGAGATTCGGGAGAATCTTATCGGGCGCGTCGGACGCAACAACTACGTGAACTGGATCGAACCACTCCAGTTCTCTGAAGTGGAAGACGGTGTGGCGACCTTCTTCGTGCCGACGCAATTCTGGGGCAACTGGGTGTCCCGCAACTTCGGCGACCAGATCATGAAGGAACTGAACGGCCGCGGCCACGACGTCGCGCGCGTCGAGTTCGCCGTGGCGCAATCCAGGGTCGCGGCCGCCTGCCAGGCCGCCGCCCCGGCCGGCAAGATCGCCGCCCCGACCGCCAAACCCCCGGTGAAACGTGCCGGCGCCCCGTCCAGGGCCCCCGCCTTCGACGGCGGCGATGGCGAACTCCCCGGTGCCCCCCTCGACGGCCGCTTCACCTTCGACAGCTTCGTCGTCGGCAAGCCCAACGAGCTCGCCCATGCCGCCGCGCGCCGCGTCGCCGAAGGCGGCACCGTCACCTTCAACCCGCTCTTCCTCTATGGCGGCGTCGGCCTCGGCAAGACGCACCTGATGCACGCCATCGCCTGGGAGCTGAAGAAGAAGCACCCCGAGCTGCGCGTGGTCTACCTCTCGGCCGAACAGTTCATGTACCGCTTCGTCCAGGCGCTCCGCGACAAGGAGATGATCGGCTTCAAGCAGCTGTTCCGCTCGGTCGACGTGCTGATGGTGGACGACGTCCAGTTCATCGCCGGCAAGGATGCCACCCAGGAAGAATTCTTCCACACGTTCAACGCGCTCGTTGACCAGAACAAGCAGATCATCATCTCCGCCGACCGTGCGCCCACCGAGATCGCCGGCATCGAGGACCGCATCGTCAGCCGCATGCAGTCGGGCCTCGTGGTCGACCTGCACCCGACGAACTACGAACTCCGCCTCGGCATCCTGCAGCAGAAGGTCGAGCAGTACCGGGGCGAGTTCAAGAATCTCGAGATCGCCGAGGGCGTGCTCGAATTCCTCGCCCACCGCATCTCGTCGAACGTCCGCGTCCTCGAGGGCGCGCTGATGCGCCTCTTCGCCTTCGGCGCGCTCGTCGGCCGCGAGATCACGCTCGAGCTGGCGCAGGACTGCCTCGCCGACATCCTCCGCGCCACCGACCGCAAGATCACCGTCGAGGAAATCCAGCGCAAGGTCTCCGACCACTACAACATCCGCCTCTCCGACCTGATCGGACCGAAACGGCTCCGCACCTTCGCCCGGCCGCGCCAGATCGCGATGTATCTCTGCAAGCAGCTCACCTCGCGCTCGCTGCCGGAAATCGGCCGGCGCTTCGGCGGCCGCGACCACACCACGGTGATCCATGGCGTCCGCCGCATCGAGGAGCTGAAGGCGAAGGACAGCCAGATCGCCGAAGACCTGGAACTCCTCCGCCGCGCACTGGAGGCCTGACCCCCGCGAACCGGCACCGGCGCCGCCCCCGACGCGCGGCGCCCTTCTGCCCTTCTTTGGGTCCGGAAATCCCGGGGGAGAGGCCGAAGGCCTCGGGGGCAGAGCCCCCAAAAGCCCGCCGAACCCGCCAAACAGCCCCTTGACCCCGATTCGCGAAACCCGGACAGTCCGGGTCAATTGGCTTGCACAGGCTGGAAATCCGGTTAGGTTTTCCGCCCCGGCAGTGAGGGTGAGGGACGGGCAATGAAGGTTTCCATCGAACGCGCGGCGCTCCTCAAGGCGGTGGCCCAGGCGCAATCCGTGGTCGAGCGCCGGAACACCATCCCGATCCTCGCCAACGTCCTGATCGAGGCCGAGGGCGACAGCCTCACCTTCCGCGCCACCGATCTCGACATCGAGGTGGTCGACCGCGCCCCGGCGATGGTCGAGCGCAAGGGCGCCTCCACCGTTCCCGCCGTGACGCTGCACGAGATCGTCCGCAAGCTGCCCGACGGCGCGCTCGTCTCGCTCACCGAGGAGCCCGGCTCGGGCCGCGTCACCGTCCAGGCCGGACGCTCGAAATTCGCCCTCGCCACCCTCCCGCGCGAGGATTTCCCGGTCATGACCACGACCGAATACACCGCGAACTTCGCCGCCCCCGCCCCGCTCCTCCGCCGCCTCTTCGACAAGTCGAAATTCGCGATCTCGACCGAGGAGACCCGCTACTACCTGAACGGCGTCTACATGCATGTGGCGACCGGCGAGGGCGGCCAGGTCCTGCGCTGCGTCGCCACCGACGGCCACCGCCTCGCCCGCATCGACGCGCCGCTTCCCGACGGCGCCGAGACCATGCCGGGCGTCATCGTCCCCCGGAAGACGGTGGGCGAGCTCCGCAAGCTCCTCGACGACGACGAGACCCAGATCGCCGTTTCGGTCTCCGAGACCAAGGTCCGCTTCGCCACGCCCGACATCACGCTGACCTCGAAGGTCATCGACGGCACCTTCCCCGACTATTCCCGGGTCATCCCGCAGGCCAATACGCGCCGCCTCGAAGTGGACGCCACGGAATTCGCCAAGGCCGTCGACCGGGTCGCCACCGTCTCCTCGGAACGCTCCCGCGCGGTGAAGATGAGCCTCGACGACGACAAGCTGGTGCTTTCGGTCAACGCCCCCGATTCCGGCGCGGCGGAGGAGGAACTCGCCGTGGCCTATGGCGACGAGCATCTCGAGATCGGCTTCAACGCCAAGTACCTCCTCGAGATCGCCAGCCAAGTCGACCGCGAGAACGCCGTCTTCCTGTTCAACTCCGCCGGCGACCCGACGCTGATGCGCGAAGGCAACGACAGCTCCGCCGTCTACGTCGTCATGCCGATGCGTGTCTGACGCCCTCCGCCCCGGCAAATTCCTGTCAAAGGAATTTGCAAAACTCTTCGGAAGAGTTTTGCGCCCGTGACCGCCCTCGCGCTCCTCGACCTCACCCTTTCGCATTTCCGCTCGCACCGGCGCACGCGGATCGAGACCGATGGCCGCCCGCTCGCCATCGCAGGCCCGAACGGTGCCGGAAAGACCAACATCCTCGAAGCCGTCTCGCTCCTCTCCCCCGGCCGCGGCCTCCGCCGCGCCATTGCCGAGGATTTCGCGCGCCGTCCCGAGGCGCTCGGCTGGAAGATCGCCGCCACCCTCCGCTCCGGCGCGCAGCTCCACGAGATCGAGACCTGGGCCGAACCCGGCGAGGCCCGCCAGCTCCGCATCGACGGCAAGGCGGCGTCCCAGACCGCGCTCGGCCGCATCGCTCGGGTGCTCTGGCTCGTCCCCTCGATGGACCGGCTTTGGATCGAGGGCGCCGAAGGCCGCCGCCGCTTCCTCGACCGCATGACGCTCAGCTTCGAGCCTTCCCACGCCGAGGCCACCCTCGCCTATGACAAGGCGATGCGCGAGCGGAACCGGCTTCTGAGGGACATGGTCCGCGACGAGGCCTGGTACCTCGCGCTGGAATCCCGCATGGCCGACGACGGCGCGAAGATCCGCGCGAACCGCGCTTCCGCGCTCGCCCGCCTCGCCGCCGCGCAGGAGGGCGCCGAAACCGCTTTCCCCGCCGCCGCCCTCGCGCTCACCGAACCCGAGCCGGCCGAAGACCTCGCCGCAGCGCTGGCCGAAAGCCGCCAGACCGATCTCCGCGCCGGCCGCACGCTCCTCGGCCCACACCGCGCCGAACTCGACGCCACCTACACCGCCAAGGGCGTCCCCGCCGCGCAATGCTCCACCGGCGAGCAGAAGGCGCTGCTCATCTCGCTGATCCTCGCCAATGCCCGCGCGCTGGCGGAGGAAACCGGCATGGCCCCGATCCTCCTCCTCGACGAGGTGGCCGCCCATCTCGACCCGGACCGCCGCGCCGCGCTCTATGACGAAATCACTGCCCTCGGCGCTCAGGCCTGGCTCACCGCCACCGAACCCGGCCTGTTCGACGCGCTCGGCGGCCGCGCCCAACCCCTTGCCGTCGCCGAAGAGAACGGCGAAAGCGTCCTCATCCCCGGAGAAACGCCATGACCCCGCAACGCGTCACCCTCATCACCCTCGGCACCGACGACCTCGCGAAATCCCGCGCCTTCTACGCCGCGCTCGGCTGGGAACCCGCCATGGAGGAGGAGGCCGTCACTTTCTACCGCATGGGCGGCATGGCGCTCGGCCTCTTCGGCCGGGCGGCGCTGGCCGAAGACCAGGGCCGCCCAGGCGCCCCCCTCGGCACCGGCGCCATCACGCTCGCCCAGAACTTCCCCGACCGCGCCTCCGTCGATGCCGCCTTCGACAAGGCCATCGCCGCCGGCGCCACCCTCCTCAAACGCCCCGAAGAGGTGTTCTGGGGCGGCTATTCCGGCTACTACGCCGACCCCGACGGCCATGTCTGGGAACTCGCCCACAACCCGTTCTGGCCGCTCGACGCGAACGGCGCACTCACCGAGGCGCCATGAGTCCAGTTTCCGACGCGATGCACCAGGAGATCCGCGCGCGCCTCGATGCAATTGCGGCCGAGGAGGGCGTCACGATCCTCCTCGCGGTCGAATCCGGGTCGCGTGCCTGGGGCTTTCACTCGCCGGACAGCGATTACGACGTCCGCTTCCTCTATACCCGGCCGCCCGAATGGCACTATCGGCTCGGCAAGAAGCGCGACGTCATCGAGCGCCCGATCAACGACGAGCTCGACATCTCGGGATGGGAGCTCTCCAAGGCACTGAGCCTGATGCTCGGATCCAACGCGGTCGTGGCCGAATGGCTGCAATCCCCGATCCGCTACATCGACAGGCCCGAGCCGGTCGCCGCGCTGGCCGATCTGGCGGGACGGGCGCTCGACCGAAAATCGGTGACCTGGCACTACCTGTCACTCGCCCGGCGCCAGCTCGAGCGGCTTCGCGACCCGGAGGGAAAGGTCAGGATCAAGCGATATTTCTACGTGATACGTCCGGTTCTCGCGCTTCGGTGGATGCGGCTTTCCGGCCGCGCCATGCCGCCAATGGCAATGGCAGAGCTACGAACCGGCTGCGCGCTCGATCCGGCCGCCTCGGAGGCGATCGACCGCCTGACATTGCGAAAGATGGCCGCGGCCGAACGGAGCTCGGAAGCCGGGTCGGATCCGCATCTGGACCGCCTGATCTCCGAAGAGGTAGCGTCCGCCGAAGCGTGGCTGGCCGGAGCACCGACCAAGGAACGCTCGGCCCTTTGGGACGAAGCGTCGGCACTTCACAGGAGTCTGAGCCCGCCATGACCGTCACCGTAGGCGACCTCGCGCTCTACGCGGGCGCACTCCTGATCCTCTTTCTCACGCCCGGCCCGGTCTGGGTTGCCCTCACCGCCCGCGCGCTGTCGGGCGGCTTTCACGCCGCCTGGCCGCTCGCGCTCGGCGTCGTCGTGGGCGACATGCTCTGGCCGTTCCTGGCGATCCTCGGCGTCACCTGGGTGGTCTCGGTCTTCGCGGGCTTCATGACCGTGCTGAAGTGGGTCGCCGCGTTCGTCTTCCTCGCCATGGGCGCGCTGATCCTCAGGAACGCGGGCAAGACCATCGCCGCCGACAGCCGCCTGACCCGCCCCGGCATGTGGGCGGGCTTCCTCGCCGGGGTCGCGGTGATCCTCGGCAACCCCAAGGCGATCCTGTTCTACATGGGCGTGCTGCCGGGCTTCTTCGACCTCACCCGCCTCACCTGGCCCGACATCGCCGCCATCGTCGCCGCCTCGATGGTGGTTCCGCTCGTCGGCAATATCTTCTTCGCCTTCTTCGTCGACCGGGCGCGCCGGCTTCTCACCTCGCCCCGGGCGCTGCGCCGCACCAACATCACCGCCGGCAGCCTCCTGGTGCTGGTCGGCCTGGTGATCCCCTTCACCTGAACGAAAACGCCCGGCTCCTGGAAGCCGGGCGGGTACTCGTGACTTGGGGGACCTCGGCGCGGCGGTCAGTTCGACGCGCGGTTTTCCTTGTTCGACGTGACCGGCGTGCTGTCGAGTTCGTTCAGCCGCTTGATGGCCGAGCTGGCGAAACCGTCCAGCATCGCTTCGTAGAAGACCGGCTTGCCCGGCACGATCACCCCGATCGCATCGTCCGGCACCGGCGCGGTCACGGCCTTGATGATGATGTCCTGCTCGTCCTGGGCCACCTGCTCGCCGTTCGGGATGAAGTAGACCCAGCCCGAGAGCGTGTTGAATTCGCCCTCGCCGGTCAGGAGCGTCGAGCCCGACAGGCTCACCTCCTTGAGGCTGACGATCACGTCATAGCCGTCCTCCGAGACGTTCGAACCAGCCTCGGCCTCGATGACCTTCGCGAGGTCGCTCTCGATCGTCGGCCAGTAGTCGAGCGCGTTGGCGTCCTTCACGTCGCCAAGCTCGGCCTTCACCTCGACCTTCTTCAGCATGTTGCCGTCCTCGGCATAGACGGTCGAGGCGGCGATGGCGCCGGCCAGGGCGAAACCGGTGGCGAAAAGAATGGTGCGCGTCATGTCGAATGACCTCCATTGTCTGAACCGGAGCGGGTTTGCGTCCGGGATTGGCGCCCCAACGCCGCCCCGTCGCGATGGGTTCCGGATTATTTCGCATTCCGGAAACCGTGCCTTTCCGGCCGCACCTCCGTCCTCGCACCGCGCAGGGCACGTATGCTGCGAGAATTCAGCCTTTGTTCACAAACGGTTGCACCGATGGCCGCCAGGCCCCACCGGGCCGCGCGGCACAGCAGGCACAACCGACCCCCGAGACGCCCCCGAAAAACGCCCTTCAAGTGAGCCATTGCCGCCCTATCTCGTTGAAATCCACGCGCAAAACCACCAAATATAGCGCCTGGTCGCGTGACATCCGTCGCGGAACCGCCTATAAATCCGCAACTGAAATCCAGGGACTGCACGCATGGCAGAAGCAGCCGCGGCGCCGAACGAATACGGCGCGGATTCGATCAAGGTTCTCAAGGGGTTGGAGGCCGTCCGGAAGCGTCCGGGCATGTATATCGGCGATACCGACGATGGCTCGGGCCTGCACCACATGGTCTACGAGGTCGTCGACAACGGCATCGACGAGGCGCTCGCCGGCCATGCCGACGCGGTGACCGTCACCATCCACGACGATTCCAGCGTTTCGGTGCGCGACAACGGCCGGGGCATTCCCGTCGACCTGCACGCCGAAGAGGGCGTCTCGGCGGCCGAGGTCATCATGACCCAGCTCCATGCCGGCGGGAAGTTCGACCAGAATTCCTACAAGGTCTCCGGCGGTCTGCACGGCGTCGGCGTCTCGGTGGTGAACGCGCTCTCCGACTGGCTCGAACTGCGCATCTGGCGCGACGGCAAGGAACATTACGCCCGCTTCGAGGGCGGCGAGACCGTGGAACATCTCCGGGTGGTGGGCCCGGCAGAGGGGCAGAAAGGCACCGAAGTCCGCTTCCTCGCCTCGACCAAGACCTTCTCGAACCTCGAGTACAGCTTCAAGACGCTCGAAAACCGCCTCCGCGAACTCGCCTTCCTGAACTCCGGCGTCCGCATCCTCCTGACCGACGAGCGCGGCAGCGAGCACCTGCACGCCGACATGGCCTATGAAGGCGGCGTCCGCGAGTTCGTCCGCTACCTCGACCGCCACAAGCACCCGCTGATCGAGGAACCGATCTTCATCTCCGGCGAGCGCGAGGGGATCAATGTCGAAGTCGCGATGTGGTGGAACGACAGCTACAACGAGATGGTGCTGCCCTTCACCAACAACATCCCCCAGCGGGACGGCGGCACCCATCTCGCGGGCTTCCGCGGCGCGCTGACCCGCACCCTGAACCTCTATGCCGGCCAGTCCGGCATCGCGAAGAAGGAAAAGATCAGCTTTTCCGGCGACGACGCGCGCGAGGGGCTCACCTGCGTCCTGTCGGTCAAGGTCCCCGACCCCAAGTTCTCCTCCCAGACCAAGGACAAGCTCGTCTCTTCCGAGGTCCGCCCGGCCGTCGAGGGGCTGATGAACGAGAAGCTCGCCGAGTGGTTCGAGGAGAACCCCGGACCCGCGCGCCAGATCGTGACCAAGATCGTCGAGGCCGCGCTTGCCCGCGAAGCCGCCCGCAAGGCCCGCGAGATGACCCGCAAGAAATCCTCGCTCGACGTGGCCTCGCTCCCGGGCAAGCTCGCCGACTGCCAGGAAAAGGACCCCGAGAAGCGCGAGCTGTTCCTCGTCGAGGGCGACTCGGCCGGCGGCTCCGCCAAGCAGGGCCGCGCGCGGCTCAACCAGGCCGTCCTCCCACTGCGCGGCAAGATCCTCAACGTCGAGCGCGCCCGCTTCGACAAGATGCTGTCCTCCCAGGAGATCGGCACCCTGATCACCGCGCTCGGCACCGGCATCGGCCGCGACGAGTTCGACATCGCCAAACTGCGCTACCACAAGATCATCATCATGACCGACGCCGACGTGGACGGCGCCCATATCCGCACGCTGCTCCTGACCTTCTTCTTCCGGCAGATGCCTGCGGTCATCGAGGGGGGCTATCTCTACATCGCCCAGCCGCCGCTCTACAAAGTCTCGCGCGGCAAGTCCGAGGTCTATCTCAAGGACCAGCCTGCGCTCGAGGACTACCTGATCCAGATGGGCGTCGACGGCGCCGTTCTCCGGCTCGGCTCGGGCGAGGAGATCGGCGGCCAGGACCTGGCCCGCGTGGTCGAGGAGGCCCGTACCGTGCGCCGCACGATCGACAGCTTCCCGACCCACTACGCGCGGAACATCCTCGAACAGGTGGCCGTCGCCGGCGGGTTCCGCCCCGGCGCAGTCGATGCCGACCTCCAGGGCACCGCCGACCGCATCGCATCGCGGCTCGACCTCGTCGCGCTCGAATACGAGCGCGGCTGGCAGGGCCGCCCCACCCAGGACAAGGGCATCCGTCTCACCCGCACGCTGCGCGGCGTCGAGGAGGTCCGCACCCTCGACGGCCCCATCCTGCGCGGCCCCGAGGCGCGGCGGCTGGGCGGCTATTCCGACGGGCTCGCCGAGACCTTCGGCCGGGTCGCGCATCTCGTCCGCAAGGACCGGGTGCAGCCGATCCACGGCCCGGTGGGCCTTCTCGAGGCGATCCTGAACGAGGGCGAGAAGGGCCTCGCGCTCCAGCGCTACAAGGGGCTGGGCGAGATGAATCCCGACCAGCTCTGGGAAACGACCCTCGACGCCGAGGCGCGCACGCTCCTTCAGGTCCGGGTCGAGGACGTGGCCGAGGCCGACGACCTCTTCACCAAGCTGATGGGCGACGTCGTCGAACCCCGCCGCGAGTTCATCCAGCAGAACGCGCTCAGCGTCGCCAATCTCGACACCTGACCGCGAAACGGCACCGTTTCGCGCGGCATCCGCCAAAACCCCGCCCGAATTCGATGGCATTCCCTGCGTGATTTGAACGCAGGGAGGGAATTTGATGAAGATCCCGGGAATTCTGGCGGGGAGCCTGGCGAGCGCCGTCCTGCTCGCGGGCTGCGGCACGACCTATGTTCTGCCGGAGATCGACGGCTCCAGCGCCAGCCGCGCCCAGTCCATGTTCGCCGAGGCGCAGCTCGTGGCCCGGCCCGCCCCGAAGTCGCGCGGCGTCGCCCTGCAACGCTACCGGCGCGTCGTGGCGCGGGTCGGCCCGGTCGGCGAGGCGCTCTGCCTGCGCGAGACCGCCGGACTGTCCGGCTTCGACTGTCATGTGGACATCGGCATCGACACGGAGATGGATGAGCGCAACGCCTATTTTACCTATGGCGACCACGCGCGGAAACGGAACCCGATGATCCGGGTCACCCTGCCGATGATCCACGACGTCCAGAACGACGACGAGCTCGCATTCATTCTCGGCCACGAATACGGGCATCTCATTGCTCGCCACGCACAGAAGAAGGAGCAGCAGGCGGTGGCGGGGGCTCTGATCCTCGGCATCCTTTCCGCGGCGGCGGCGGCGGACAATCCCTATGCCGATCCGAACATGGTCTCCGACAATATCGAGCTCGGCTACGCCCTGGGTCACCAGGCGTTCTCGCAGGAATACGAGCTGGAGAGCGATACGCTGGGGACGCTGATCGCGCGGTCCGCCGGATATGACCCGGTCCTCGGCGCCCGCTATTTCGCGCGGGGCGAAGCTGCGCATGTCCAGGACGAACGGCTTTCCTTCTGGGGCACGCACCCGCCAGACGAACAGCGCCTCGCAACGGTGATCGCGGTCGAACAGCAGATCGAAACGGCCGGCGGCATCGGACGCAAGGCGGGTCACTGAGTTCGCCATCCGCGCCGCGGAGCGCGCCCCGCCTACATGAAGGGATTTGCAGGAGTCTTGCTTCAAGACTTCTTCGTCCCGCCCTGCGCACGCTCTTCGGCCCGGGCCCCGAGCCGCCAAGATCGACTCCTCCCAGCGCTTCCACGGTTCCGGCCCGGAAGGCGCCCCGCAATGCGGCGCGCCGTCAGGCCGCCGCCCGGCGCCCGTCCAGCCAGGCCGCGAACTCACCCGCGGGCATCGGCGCGGCAAACCCCGCGCCCTGACCCAGTTCGGCGCCCAGCTCCAGGAGCCGCCGCGCCGCCCTCGGCGACTCCAGCCCGCGCGCGACCACCGACAGCGACAGCGCCCGCGCCAGCCCCATGATCGCCTCCACCACCTGCCGGACCTGCGGCCGGTCGATCTCGGCGATCAGCGCCGGGTCGATCTTCAGCCCGTTCACGTCGAGCTCCGACAGCATCTGCAGCGAGGAATAGGCGCTGCCGAAATCGTCGACGAAGACGAGATAGCCCAGCCGGCGCAGCTTCTCGACACTGAGGCCGATCTGGTCGCGCGACCCGGTGACGAAGGTGGATTCCAGGACCTCGACCGCGATGTCCCCGGGCTCGAAGCCGCGCGCCCGCACCGCGTCGGTCAGCCGTTCGGCGAAATCCTCGTAGCGCATGCTCCGCGCCGAGGCGTTCAGCGTCAGCCGCGGCACCTCCCGCCCGCCCTGGCGCAGCGCCGCCATCGCATCGAGCCCGTCGAGCAGCACCCGCGCCTCGATCGCGTCCACGAGGCCGATTTCCTCGGCCACATCCATGAAGTCCGACGGGTGGATCAGCCCCCGCTCGGGATGCGCCCAGCGCGCCAGCATCTCGACGCCCTCGACCGCCCCGGTCTCGAGCGACAGGATCGGCTGGAAATAGGGAAGGAACGCGCCCTCCTCCAGCGCCCGCTCGATGTCGCGGATCATCGCGTTCCGCCGGCTCACCTTCTCGCGCATGCCGCCGGTGAAGGCCCGCGCCATGCCCTTGCCCGCCCGCTTGGCTTCGTAAAGCGCCATGTCGGCATTGGCGATGAGCATGTCGGCACTCCGCGTCATCTCGTCGGAGAAGGCATAGCCCACGCTCGCCCCGAGCCGCAGGTCGGCGCCGCTCACCAGCATCGGCTCGCGGATCTTCGCGATCAGCTCCTCGCCGATCCGCTGCACCGTCTCCTGGTGCATCGTCCCGGTGCCGGTCAGCGCGATCACGAACTCATCGCCGCCCACCCGCGCCACCAGATCGTCGCGCCGCACCCTGGCACGCATGATCTCGGCCACCCGCTTCAGCGCCGCGTCGCCGGTGGCATGGCCATGGCTGTCGTTGAGCTCCTTGAAATGATCGAGATCCACATGCAGGACGCAGACCTGCCCCGATCCGCCCTCCTCCGACAGGATCCGCGCCAGGAATTCGTGCATCGACTGCCGGTTGGCGAGCCCGGTAAGCGGATCGAGCGCGGCGCTGAGCGAAAGGTTCCGCGCGCGGATCTCCAGCTCGTCGTTGCGTTTCCGGATCGCGTCGTTGTTGGCCCGGAGCGCCGCATGGTCGGCCGCCATGTTCCGCAAAACCGGCCGCAGCGCCCCGATCGCCGCCAGGGCGAGCACCGCGAAGGCCAGTGCCGAGGGCCCCCAGCTCTGCCAGGTCTCCTGCCGTCCCAGGGTCTGGAACTCGGCGTGGAGCGCCGCCTCGCTGGCGTCCAGCGCGGCGGGCATCTCCGTGGTGCCCATGCCGACCAGCGCCGCCAGCGCCGCGACCCCTTCGGCCGAGCCCGGCTTCGACGCAGCCACCTCCCCGGCCAGCGCACCGAACCGCCGCGCGCCCTCCGCATCCACCGGAGCCCCCAGCGCCAGCCGCGCGCGCTCGAACCCCTGCGCCGCCGCGACCAGCCGGTCGCGATTTTCCGAGCCGCCCTCCTCGACATGCTCGTCCGCCAGCGCGAGGATCCGCAGCAGCCCCTCGCGCTGCCGCTCCACCAGCGCGATCCGCCCGGCCACCGCCACCGTCGCCTCGTGGGTCTGCCGCTGGAGCACGGCACCCGTCACCCAGAGGCCCGCCGCCGCCGCCAGCGCCAGCGACAGCCGAATCCACAAGCGCCGTACCTGGCCCTTCGCCGACCGCACCGAAACCGCGTCGCGCTCCATGAAAGTCCGTCCCAACTCGCACCGTCGCGGGAAAACTTGCGCAAAAGCCTTGAGATCGGGCTAATTCCCGCCGCCGGAGGCGGTGGATATTACCACCAAGTCTGTGGCATTTAAGGAAAGTCCCCAGAGCCGAGGAGCGCGATGGTCCGCCACATCCTGCCGATTTCCGCCCTCCTGCTCGGGTCGTTCTTCCTCCTGTTCGCCGGGGGCATCAACGGGCTGGTCCTGCCCGTGCGCGGCACCGCCGAAGGCTTCTCCGCCTTCTCCCTCGGCCTGCTCGGCACCGGCTGGGCGGTCGGCTACGTCTCGGGCTGCCTCTTCACCGCGCGGCTCGTGGCCCGGGTCGGCCATATCCGCGCCTTCTCGGTCATGGCCTGCTTCGCCGGGGTCGCGATCCTCGCCCAGCTCCTCCTGATCTCGGCTGAAACCTGGATCGTGCTCCGCGCCGGCCAGGGTTTCTGCTTCGCCGGCGCCGCGATGATCGTCGAAAGCTGGCTCTCCGAACGCGCCTCGCCCGAGAACCGCGGCAAGATCTTCGGCATCTACACGATGGTGAACCTCACCGCCTCCACCGCCGGGCAGCTGACGCTCACCGTCGTCGCCGCCACCGGGTTCCAGCTCTTCGTCCTCGGCGCGATGTTCTACATGCTGGCGGTCCTGCCCACCGCGCTTTCTTCCTCGGCCACGCCGAAACCGCTCGTCACGGTCTCGCTCGACCTCAGGGCGCTCTGGAAGAACTCGCCGGTCGCGGTCTTCGCCGTGTTCATGGTGGGAATGTCCAACGCCTCCTTCGGCACCCTCGCCGCCGTCTACGGCAACAAGATCGGCCTCGGCGTCGCCACGGTCGCGCTCTTCACCTCGATCCCGATCCTCGCCGGCGCCGCCGCGCAGATTCCGGTCGGGATCTTCTCGGACAGGGTCGACCGCCGGAAGGTGCTGATCGCCGTCGCCGCCATCGGGCTCTCGGCCGATCTCGCCTTCATCGCGCTCCGGCCCGAATCCATCGCGATCAACCTCGCCCTCGCTGCGATCTTCGGCGCGGCGATCTACTCGATGTACCCGGTGATCGTCGCCCATGCGAACGACCACGCAAGCGGGAACTACATCCAGATCTCGGGCGGGCTCCTGATGGTGTTCGGCTTCGGCTCGATCCTCGGGCCCACCGTCGCCGGCATGGCGATGTCGAGCCTGGGCTCCGCCGGGCTCTTCGGCGTCACCGCCATGTCGCACGTGCTCCTGATCGCGCAGGCGCTCTACCGGATCTCCCGCCGCGCCGCCGCCCCGCAGGACGAGAAAACCGGGTTCAAGGCCTCGCCCACCGCACGCAATGCCACGCCACAGACCATCGCGCTCGGCGCCAGCGAACAGGATCTTGAAGATTTCGAGGATCAGGCCGCGCCCTGACGCCCCATCTGCCGCTGGCGCTCGCGGAACCGGGCGCGGTCGGCCTCGGAATGCTCACCGATGCAGCGGCCGCAGCTCACGCCCTCTTCAAAAGCCGGGTGCGCCAGATCCTCGGGTTTGAGCGGCCGCCGGCAGCCATGGCAGAGCCGCGCATCGCCCTCCGCCAGCCCGTGCCCGACCGAGACCCGCCCGTCGAAGACGAAGCATTCGCCGCGCCAGAGACTCTCCGCCTCGGGCACCTCCTCGAGATATTTCAGGATCCCGCCCCGAAGGTGAAACACCTCCCCGACGCCCTGCGCCTTCAGCCAGCTCGTCGCCTTCTCGCAGCGGATGCCGCCGGTGCAGAACATCGCCAGCCGCTTGCCCGCGAGCCGCTCCTTCTGGCTCTCCCACCATTCGGGAAAGTCCGAAAACCGCTGGGTGCCCGGGTCGATGGCCCCCGCGAAGGTCCCGATCGCCACCTCGTAGTCGTTCCGCGTGTCGATCACCGCCACGTCCGGCGCCGAGATCAACGCGTTCCACTCGGCGGGCTCCACATAGGTGCCCACGGCACCGCGCGGATCCACGCCGGTCTGCCGCATCGTCACGATCTCGCGCTTGAGCCGCACCTTCATGCGGCCGAACGGCGGCTCCTCGGCACTGGAAAGCTTGCAGTCGAGATCGGCGCAGCCCGGCATCGCCCGGATATGCGCCAGAACCGCATCGACCCCCGCACGGCCGCCCGCGATAGTCCCGTTGATCCCCTCCGGCGCCAAAAGCAGCGTCCCGGTCACGCCGGCGCCAAGACAGCGCTCCAGAAGGCCTGGCCTCAGCGCGGCCGGATCCTCGAACGGCGTGAACTTGTACAGGGCTGCGACCGTATACATGGGCATGCTTTAAGCAAGCGGCCTCCTCATCCGCAAGAGCCGTTGACGGTCTGCCACACGCACCCTACCCAAGTCTTAAGCCACCCGGAGACACCCATGCGCCCAGCGAACGAAGCCCTGATCGTCATCGACGTCCAGAACGACTTTTGTCCCGGTGGCGCGCTTGCCGTGGCGGGCGGCGACACCATCATCGCCCCGATCAACGCGCTGATGCCCGACTACCAGGTCCGCGTCCTCACCCAGGACTGGCACCCCGCCGGCCATTCCTCCTTCGCCTCCTCCCATCCGGGCAAGGCGCCCTTCACGATGATCGACATGCCCTACGGCCCCCAGGTGCTCTGGCCCGACCACTGCCTCCAGGGCACCGACGGCGCGGCCTTCCACCCCGGCCTGCGCAGCGACCGTGCCGACCTCGTGATCCGCAAGGGCTTCCGCGCCGGGATCGACAGCTATTCCGCCTTCTTCGAGAACGACCACAAGACCCCGACCGGGCTCGAGGGCTACCTCAAGACCCGCGGCGTCGACACCGTGGTCCTCGTCGGCCTCGCCACCGATTTCTGCGTGAACTTCTCCGCCGTCGATGCCGCGACGCTCGGCTTCAAGACCCGCGTGATCGAAAGCCTCTGCGCCGCCATCGACCTCGACGGCTCGCTCGGCGCCGCCCGCGAGGGCATGCGCAGGGCCGGCGTCACGCTCGACGCCTGACTATTTCAGGATCACGAACAGCAGAAAGATAAGAAGCGCCCCACCGCCGATCCCGATCGGCAGGAACGACATGCCGATGCCGGATTTCTTTTCCGGCAGCACGGTCGGGTGGTAGCGCAGATCGTCCACCGGCGCGGTCCCGGCCATCGCCACGCCCGCCGGCACGGCCATCGGCGCCCGCTCCGGGATCGCCATCAGATCGTCGATGGTGGGCTCGCGCCCCTCCTCGGCCGGCTTCACCGCCGCCCCCGCCTTGGGGTTGGCGAAAGCCGCGTCGATCGCCAGGACCGCGGCGATATTCGCCTCGACCCCGCTCGGCGCCGCGGGCACGGGCCGCGGCTTCGGCCGGGGCATCTGCACCACCGCCGCCTGAACCACCGGCTGAGCGGACTGCGGAGCCACTTGCCCGGCCGCTGCCGGCGCCATCGCGGGAGCCCGCCGCGGCCGCGTCATCGTCCGCCTGAGCGGCGCCCGCGCGGCACCCACCGGCTTCGCTTCCAGCACCGCCTTCAGGAAGGACGGCAGGTGAAACCCGTTGAAATTCGCCCCCTTCAGCCCGGCATCCTTCATGCTGTCCGAGAGCCGCTCGATCACGTCGAGCCGCGCCGCCTCGTCCTTCGCCGGATAGCGCCCCTTGCCGGCGCCGCTGTCATAGGTGTTGAACCCGAACCCCGAATGCTCCAGCCAGGCCCGCACCTTCGGATCGGCGCCCTTCAGGATCGCCACCGTCCGGGAATCGCGAAACTGCGCCGTGAAATGCTCGCCCGCGCTTACCTGGAACCCGGCTTCGGACATCATCTGCGCGAGACTGTCCTCCGGCAGGAGCCAATGAATATCGAAGTCGTAGCAAAGCGACATCTACGGGCCTCACGCAGCATGCTTCGGGCGGAGAGAATGCGCAAAACCTCGGCGCGATCTGGGCATTTCTGCGGCCTTTTGCAGAAGCCGCGGCGCAGCGCGCCAAATCCTGCCCACCCTTGCCATCGCCCCCCGTCGCCTGCTCTAACTCTCCACGGTTGAGAGGGAGCCCGCCCGCATGGTCGACATCGCCACCCGCGTCTGGAACCACAAGTGGAAGATCGACCCGATCGTCCGCTCGCTGATCGACACCGACTTCTACAAACTCCTGATGTGCCAGTCGGTGTTCCGGAACCGCCCCCACACCCGCGTCACCTTCTCGCTCATCAATCGCACCGACAGCGTGCCCCTCGCCGAGCTGGTCGAGGAGAGCGAGATCCGCCAGCAGCTCGACTATATCCGCTCGCTCCGCCTGACCCGCGGCGAAAGCACCTGGCTCCGCGGCAACACCTTCTACGGCAAGCGCCAGATGTTTCGGCCGGACTTCATGGAATGGTTCGAGAACCTGCAACTGCCGCCCTACGAGCTCACCCGCAAGGGCGCCCAGTACGAGCTCACCTTCGAGGGCACCTGGCCCGAGGTGATGATGTGGGAAATCCCCGCCCTCGCCGTCCTCATGGAACTCCGCGGCCGCGCCGTCCTGCGCGACATGCGCCGCTTCGAACTCCAGGTCCTCTACGCTCGCGCCATGACCAAGCTCTGGGAGAAGATCGAACGCCTCCGCACCCTCGACGGCCTCCGCATCGCCGATTTCGGCACCCGCCGCCGGCATTCCTTCCTCTGGCAGGACTGGGCGGTTCAGGCGATGACCGAAGGGCTCGGCCCCGCCTTCGTCGGCACCTCGAACTGCCTGATCGCCAAGGAGCGCGACCTCGAGGCCATCGGCACCAACGCCCACGAACTCCCCATGGTCTACTCCGCGCTCGCCGAAACCGACGCCGCCCTCGCCCGCGCGCCCTACGACGTGCTCGCCGACTGGCACGAGGAGCACGAGGGCAACCTCCGCATCATCCTCCCCGACACCTACGGCACCCGGGGTTTCCTCGAAAACGCGCCCGACTGGCTCGCCGGCTGGACCGGCATCCGCATCGATTCAGGCGACCCGGCCGAGGGCGCCGAAACCGCCATCCGCTGGTGGAAATCCCGCGGCGAGGACCCGGCGACGAAACTGGTGATCTTCTCCGACGGGCTCGACGTCGACAAGATCATCGACCTCCACACCCGCTTCTCCGGCCGCTGCCGCGTCTCCTTCGGCTGGGGCACGCTCCTGACCAACGACTTCCGCGGCCTCGCGGAAAACGACGCCCTCGCCCCCTTCTCGCTCGTCTGCAAGGCCATCGCCGCCGACGGCCGCCCCACCGTCAAGCTCTCCGACAACCCCAACAAGGCCATGGGCCCGAAAGACGAAATCGCCCGCTACAAGCGGGTGTTCGGCGTCGGCGCGCAGGAGGCGATGGAGGTGGTGGTTTAGGCCTCCGACTCTATATCCCAAGCTAACTTGAACCCCATGTGCATTGAAGTTTGCAATCCACGGTGAACAATGATTCGCAGATCCGGGACAAGATCGGGATCGTTTCTGTATGAGGCGAATACCCTCACCTCACCATCAACAATTTGATGGTTCAGAATGACTCCAGCGTCGAACAAATCCGTTATGAGCTCTTCCACGTCCAAACGGTTCGATAGCACATCTAGATGATCCAGAAGATCATCTTTGTTCTGAAAAACTGGCTTTCTTATCCTCTGGAGCGCTTCAGTTAATAACTCTCTAGAAAACTTAACCTCCAATTCCGCAACGATATCTTGGCGACTAACCCTTGAGTACTCCTTGAGAAATCCATATTGATCGTCGCGGTCATCAAAAAGCCTCGACCTATCCCCATTTGTAACCTGATAGCATTTTAATACCCTTATTGCGTCTCGCGGTCGATACCAGGTAATGTTTAGGAAGTAGACAGGAAAAGAAACCACCTTTTTCTCGGCAACCGCAAACACGCCGCTTGGTATCAGCAACTTCGGATCCCCTATATCCTCGTGCGAGTATGCTATTTTCTTCAGGAGCAAATCAATCAGTGGATTGTCCATTCTTGCTTGACTTGGCCAGCTAAGGCCGACGAAATTGGAGTCAATGGTTTTACTCATTTCATTGTCGCGACGAATTATTTCATTTCTTACTTCTGGTCGCATTGAGCAAATGACATGTATATTGACCCGGTGGCGAACGAACTCATCATTCATCTCCGCGGAGGCCCTAACAATATCTCTCACCAATGCGATAAGGGTCTCATACTCGTCGGATCCAGACTTTGAGTGGCTTAGGTTTAGTTCGTCAAAGAAGAAGAAGCATTTATAGTCGGAATGATACTGTCGTAGTAACGACAACGCGATTTCATTGTACCTTGAGAGGGGCAACTCTCCAGATCTAAATTTACCCACATCAAACTGCTTGATAAAATTTGAAAACTCACCCGGTATCGGGAGTTGCAACCCTCTTCCAACGCCGTCCGCAATGCTGGATTCGGCGAGCTTCACGCTACTTACAAACTTGATAAACTCGGAGGAATTCCCGCTCCTATGCAGGTCTTGTGCAATAGTGTAGAGGACTCTTCTCTTCCAAAGATCTCGAAAATCATAGAACTCGACGATAGAATCAAATAGTTTCCTTGTGCTGATATCTCCAAGGTTTAGAGATTGAGTTTGGACTGAGTCTTTTAATTCCGCCCTTGTTAGATCATCCGAGAAATTGTAAAAGAACGCGCTGAATCCCTCCCCTCCCTTCTCATGCGCGAGAGCCAGACAGCACGATGATTTGCCAGTCCCCTTCCTGCCAATCAAAATAAAGTTATGATTGTTGCGAATGGAAGATAGGCTAAATGAATTTGGCGGGAGGAAAGACTTCACGAAAAAGTCTGGATTCCTGTTATACTCCCGCAAGGCGGAATAATCACCTATTGTCAAATCACGGAACTGAATTTCGCCGTTCGGCAACATTGCATTGGCTCCATTCTACTTATTTGATAATTTGCAAAGCGAGCTAGGGTCGCTTTTAACATTGATAAAAGCCTTAGAGAAGGATTAGTTGGATGTTGTATGGCTCCCTTCATCACTCGGACTATCCCGTCCTCACCAAGTCTTTTTCAGCAAGCGTAGGGTCAATCTGCCCGCTCGCTCCAGATCCGACCGCCCCTCAAACGCTCTCCCCCCGCCCCCCCCCCGAACCGCCAAGCCACCCCCACAACATCGCCCATGCACACCGCCTTCTCCCGGTGGAACCGCCCGCCGAACGGCGCTGGTGCGGGCCGGCAGTTCCGGTAGCCCTCCACCGCAAGCTCGGCCATCGCCTCGTCCACCAGCATCGCCACCGTCGCGCGGTAGCCGGCCCGCTCCCCGGCAAGACAGGCCTCCAGCTCCTTCAGCCCCACCGCCTGCCCGCATTCCGTCCGGATGAAGTCCTCGACAAGCGGCGGCACAGGGATATCGGCGTCCGGCACCTCGCAGGCGGC
>JBNKWI010000009.1:0-63091 GCA_050299695.1 Paracoccaceae bacterium | reverse complement strand
GGCGAAGGTTTCGGCGAAGCCCGTCGCGCGCAGGGCGGTGGCGAAGGCGGTGTCGCGGTCGGGCACATCGACGATCGCCCGCTCCGCCGGCAGAGCCGCCAGCGCGGCGCGGGCCAGGGCCAGCGCGGCGTCCGGGTCCGGCGCGACGACGGGGCCGATCTTCACGCCCGCGCTGCAGCGGCGGATCGTGGCGAAGCCTTCGGGACTGCCGCCCCGGTCGAGGACCACCGTTCTCCGGCTCTCCCGCAGCGCGGTCCATTTCGCCAGAAACGCGGGCCGCCCGTATCCGTTCGCCCCCCGGTCGAGCGCGTCGAGCGCGCCGCCATCGGCGGGCATCGCGGGACGGATCGCCGGGTGCCCCTCCGGCGCGAGCCGCCCCTCCAGGCGCACAGAGGCGCCCGCCCGCAGGAAGCCCGATTTCGCGTAGTTCGCTTCCTGCGTCGCCACCCCGTCGAGCCCGACGGTGCGTGCCCCGGCATGGGCCAGCGCATGGGTCCAGAGCCCCATGCCGATCCCGCGCCCGCGAAATTCCGGGCGGCAGAGGTAGAGACCGAGGAACGCCATGTCGGGCGCGTGGTTCACCACGCTGATCGCGGCCACCGCTTCGCCGCCCAGCTCGGCGATGAAGAATCCGCCCGGATCGGCGGCGTAGAAGGCCGCGGCATCCTCGAGCCCCGGGTTCCAACCCTCCTCCGCCGCCCAGTCGAGCATCGTCGCGACCTCGCCCGCATGCGCGGTGCGGAAGACGGCCTCGCTCACGGCGACAGCACTTCGCGCAGCGAGGCGGGTGCCGAAATGATGTTCCTGAGATCCAGAGAGGTCACCAGGTCGAGCAAGTGGTTCTTCATCAGCTCCTCCGCCAGATCGCCGTCGCGCGCCTCGAAGGCCCGAATCAGCGCCTCATGGGCATGGCTCTCGCACAGGGCCGAGCGCCGCTGCCAGTAGAGCGCGATGATCAGCGAGGACCGCGCCACCAGGAGCGCGACGAATTCCTCGATCGTCTTCTGCTCGGCGATCCGGGCGATCTCCACGTGAAAGAGACCGGAGAGATGCAGCGCCCGCCCCGGCCGGCCGGCGCGGATCGCCGCATGCTCCTCGTCGATATGGGACTGGAGCCGCGCGATGTCGGCCTCGGTCATCCGCAAGGCCGCCGAGCGCGCGGTGCGCGGCTCCAGGAGCGCACGGGCCTCGAACACCTCGCGGGCCTCACGCGCCGAGGGCTGGGCGACATAGGCGCCGCGGTTCCGGCGCAGCTCGACCAGGCGCTGATGCGCGAGGCTCTGGAGCGCCGACCGCGCCACCGTGCGGCTCACGCCGTAGACCGCGCCGACCTCGTCCTCGTTCAGCTTGGAGCCGGGCGCGAGCCGGTGCTCGTGGATCGCCTCGGCCAGGTCGCGGGCGATCTTCTCGCTGGTGATCGACTTCTCGGCCCCGTCCATGCGGCTCGCGTCTCCTGTTCGACGGGCCGACTGTGGCCTCCCTTT
This sequence comes from Paracoccaceae bacterium, assembly GCA_050299695.1. Taxonomy (GTDB): domain Bacteria; phylum Pseudomonadota; class Alphaproteobacteria; order Rhodobacterales; family Rhodobacteraceae; genus Ovoidimarina. The sequence continues at coordinate 61,607 of JBNKWI010000009.1, read as the reverse complement.
CGGAGACGGGCAAGGCTGGCCGGAGATTGCACGCTGGATTGTATACAAAATTGGATGGGATCTTGGGCGGCTCCCCCGGCATTGCGCTCAAAAACCGGGCATCCGCTGTCTGGCGGTCCTTGCGCGTCGGATAAGCCTGCGCTTTGCGGCGCGACTCGCTCAGCTTCTCCCAAAGCGACCGCGGATGGGGACCTGCATGCGCACCGGGAAGGATCTCGAACTCGTCCACCTGACCAAGCGCTACGGCGACACAGTGGCGGTGCGCGACATCAATCACGTCATCCGGAACGGCTCCTCTGTCTGCCTCCTGGGCCCCTCGGGCTGCGGCAAGTCGACGACGCTCCGGATGATCGCCGGGCACGAGAGCGTCTCCGAGGGCGGGATCGTTCTCGACGGCCAGGACATCTCGACCCTGCCGCCCGCGAAGCGCGGCACCGCGATGATGTTCCAGAGCTACGCGCTCTTCCCGCATCTCTCGGTCCGCGACAACGTCGCCTTCTCGCTCCGCATGAAAGGCGTCGACAGGCCCGCGCGCCACAAGGCCGCCGACGAGATGCTCGAGCTGGTGGACATGGGCCATCTCGCCGAGCGCCTCCCCGCCCAGCTCTCGGGCGGCCAGCAGCAGCGGGTGGCCCTCGCGCGGGCCCTGGTCACCAAGCCCCGCGTGCTCCTCCTCGACGAGCCCCTCTCGGCGCTCGACCCGTTCCTCCGGATCCGGGTCCGGGGCGAGTTGAAACGGCTGCAGCGCGAACTGGGGATCTCCTTCATCCATGTCACCCACGGCCAGGACGAGGCGCTGGCGCTCGCCGACGAGATCGTGGTGATGAACGACGCGGTCATCGAGCAGGCCGGCACCGCGCGCGACGTGTTCGGCGCACCGAAGACCGAGTTCGTCGCCCGCTTCATCGGCGGCCACAACGTGATCGACATTGACGGCGGCCGCTACGCGCTCCGTGCCGACGAAGTGCGCCTGGCCGAGGAGGGCCGCCCCGCGACGGTGACCGTGGTCGAGTACCAGGGCGTCCGGGTCGCGGTGACGGCGCAGCTCGGGCCGACCGAGGTGCTGGCGCTGGTGCCCGAGGCGCGCTTCTTCGCGGATCCGAAAAACCCGGGCGATGCCGTTTGCCTCGCCTGGGACGAGGGGCGGCTCCACCGCCTCCAGGCCTGAACGAACCACCACCACTCACAAGAACACCGAGACAGAGAGGGAAGATATGGCGAAAACTGGATACACACGGCGGTCGCTCCTGAAGACCGGCGGCGCGGCACTGGCGGCGAGCGCGCTGCCCGCGCCGATGATCTGGGCGCAGGAGACCAAGAACATCGTGCTCCGGCAGTTCGGCACCGGCGTGTCGAACCTCAACGACGTGGCGAAGAAGGTGAAGGAGGACCTCGGCTTCACGCTCGAGATGACCGCGCTCGATTCCGACGCGGTGACGCAGCGCGCCGCGACCCAGCCCGACAGCTTCGACATCGCCGATATCGAATACTGGATCTGCAAGAAGGTCTGGCCCACCGGCAACCTGCAGGCGATGGATACCTCGAAGATCGCCAATTACGACAAGATTGTCGGCATCTTCCGCGACGGCAAGCTGACGCCCGAGAGCGTGATCGCCCAGGGCACCGCGCCGCACACCGTGGGCTTCGTCGACGGGCCGGACGGCACCAGCTTCGCCACCGAAGAGACCGGCTGGATGACGCTGATCCCGACGATCTACAACGCCGATACCCTCGGCATCCGCCCCGACCTGATCGGCCGGCCGATCGGGAGCTGGACCGAGCTTCTGAACCCCGAGTTCAAGGGCAAGGCCTCGATCCTCGATATCTCGTCCATCGGCATCATGGACATGGCCATGGTCTGCGAGGCGATGGGCGAGATCCAGTACGCCGACAAGGGCAACATGACCAAGGAAGAGATCGACAAGACCATCGGCATCTTCACCGAAGCCAAGAAGAACGGCCAGTTCCGCGCCTTCTGGAAGACCTTCGACGAGAGCGTGAACCTGATGGCGAGCGGGGAAGTGGTGATCCAGTCGATGTGGTCGCCGGCGATCACCGCGGTGAAGTCGCGCGGCATCCCCTGCGTCTACCAGCCGCTGAAGGAGGGCTACAGGAGCTGGGGCGGCGGCATCGGCCTCTCGAAGTCGCTCTCGGGCATGGAGCTGGATGCGGCCTACGACTACATCAACTGGTATCTCTCCGGCTGGGTCGGCGGCTACCTGATGCGGCAGGGCTACTATTCCGCCGTGCCGGAGACCTCGAAGGAGTTCATGTCCGAGAACGAGTGGGGCTACTGGTTCGAGGGCAAGCCCGCGACCGACGTCATCACCTCGCCAACCGGCGACACGCTGGCGCAGGCTGGCGAGACCCGCGATGGCGGCTCGTTCTACGAGCGCATGGGCAATGTGGCCTGCTGGAACGCGGTGATGGACGAGAACCAGTACATGGTCCGCAAGTGGAACGAGTTCATCGCCGCCTGACGGCGTCGATCCGGGCGGGGGGCATTCTGCCCCCCGCACCCCCCCTGAGAGTATTTTCGGCCAGATGAAGGGAAGCCGGTGTGACCGACACGGTGAGCGAGGTGCGCGCGGTGCCTGAGCCGGTCGCGGCGCGGCCGGTGGCAGGGCTGTCGAAGGCGGTGGCAGGCTGGCTCCAGGCGGCGCCGCTGGCGGCGATCCTCGTGGCCTTCCTGGTGGCGCCCATCGCGATGATCGTGGTGGTGAGCTTCTGGCAGGCGACCGAGTTCTCGATCATCCCGGCCTTTTCCTTCGAGAACTACGAGTTCCTGTTCGGTTCGGCGGTCACCTACAAGGTGTTCCTCGCCACCTTCAAATACGCCGCCATCACCTGGGCCGCGACTTTGGCGATCGGCTTTACAATCGCCTATTACCTCGCCTTCCATATCCGCAGCCAGACGATCCAGATCGCGCTGTTCCTGCTCTGCACGATCCCGTTCTGGACCTCGAACATCATCCGGATGATCTCCTGGATCCCGTTCCTCGGACGGAACGGCATCGCCAACCAGACGCTGATCGACTGGGGGCTGATCGACGCGCCTTTGGAATGGCTCCTCTACTCCGATTTCGCGGTGATCCTCGCCTTCGTGCATCTCTACACGCTGTTCATGGTCGTGCCGATCTTCAACACCATGATGCGGATCGACAAATCTCTCCTGGAGGCCGCCCGCGACAACGGCGCCTCGGGCTTCCAGACGCTGGTGCATGTAATCCTGCCGCTCACCAAGCCCGGCATCATGATCGGCACGATCTTCGTCGTCACCCTGGTGATGGGCGATTTCATCACCGTGCGCTTCATGTCCGGCTCGCAGAAGGCCAATGTCGGGCGGCTCATTTCGAACGATATCGGGCTCCTGCAATACCCCTCCGCGGCGGCGACGGCGGTGGTGCTCCTCTGCACCGTGCTGATCGTGATCGGCATCCTCCTGCGCTTCGTCAACATCCGGAAGGAGCTCTGAGATGGAACCGCGCCCGACGAGCTTCTACGTCCTCACCGGCTTCTTCGCGCTTTTCGTCCTGTTCCTCTACGGGCCGACGCTGACCATCGGCATCCTGAGCTTCCAGGGGCCCGAGGGCGGCCTGACCTTCCCGATGCGCGGCGTCTCGCTCACCTGGTTCCACGAGCTCTTCCAGGAGCAGGCGGTGGGCGACATCTGGGGCGCCTTCCGCCGGTCGTTCGCGCTCGGCCTCATGGTGATGGTGACGACCGTGGTGATCTCGGTGATGGCCGGCCTCGCCTTCCGCAAGCGATTTCCCGGCGCCGGCCTCCTCTTCTACCTCGCCATCGCGTCCCTGGTGATCCCGTCGATCCTGATCTCCCTCGGTGTCGGCCTGATCTTCTCCCAGCTCGGGTTGAAGATCCACTGGGCCACCTCGGGCTTCGGCTCCCAGCTCACCTGGACCTTGCCCTTCGGCCTCCTCATCATGTTCGCCGTCTTCAACCGCTTCGACAAGCGCTACGAGGAGGCCGCCCGCGACCAGGGCGCCACCGCCTGGCAGACCCTGCGCCACGTGGTGATCCCGATCATCGCCCCCTCGCTCCTCGGCGTGGCGCTCTTCGGCTTCACGCTCAGCTACGACGAATTCGCCCGCACGCTCCTCACGGCGGGCAGCTACAACACCCTGCCGCTCGAGATCTTCGGCATGACCACCAATGTCACCACCCCGGTGATCTACGCCCTCGGCACGCTCACCACGGTCTTCTCCTTCCTGGTGATCGGCGCGTTCCTCCTCGCGGTCTGGCTCCTGGGCAAGCGCCGGGCGCGGCACGGCTCGGACGCGGGCAAGGGCGTCTGATGCGGCTCACCTATATCAACCCGAATTCGACCGGGGCGATGACCGACGCGGTGGTCGCCGTGGCCCGGGCCGCGCTGCCCTCGGCCACCATCACCGGCCTCACCAACACGGACGGCCCGCCCGCGATCCAGGGAGAGGAAGACGGCCGCGCCGCGCTTCCCGGCCTCGAACGCCACATCGCCGCGGCGGAAGGCACGTCCGACGCCATCGTCATCGCCTGCTTCGACGATACCGGTCTTGCCGCGGCCCAGGCCCGCACGCGCTGCCCGGTGCTCGGCATCGGCCAGGCCGCCTATCTGATGGCCGCGCTTCTCGGCCTGCGCTTCTCGGTCGTCACCTCGACCGCCGCTTCGCTGCCGGTGATCGAGGCGAATATCGACCGGCTCGGCCTCCGCGCCCTCTGCGCCTCGGTAAGGGCGAGCGGGCTCCCGGTCCTGACCATCGAGGAGGGCAGCGAGGCGACCCGTCGCACCCTCGCCGACGCGATCCGCAGCGCCAAGGACGGCGACGGGGCAGGGGCCGTGCTGCTCGGCTGCGCCGGCATGGCGCCGCTCGCCGCCGATCTGGCAAGCCGAACCGGCGTCCGGCTGATCGACGGGGTCGCGGCCTCCGCCCATCTCGCCGCCGCCGCCGCCGGTTTCGCCGCCTGAGAGGAGGACCGCACATGGATGACAGAGACAGGCAACTCGACGAAGCCGTGGCCTGGGTCGAACGCTATCTCGAGCTTTCCATGGTTCCCGATCCCGAGGGAGCCGCCCGCCATGTCGCCCCCGGCTACCGGCTTATCTTCACCGGCGGCCGCCGCTTCTCCTCGCCCGCCGAAAGCGCTGCCTTCAACGCGAAACGCTACAAATGGGTGAAGAAGCGATTCCTGCGCACCGATGCGGCCCATGACCGCGACACCGGCGAGATCCGCGTCTTCAACACAGGCACTCTCTTCGGCGAATGGCCCGACGGCACGCCGTTCGAAACCAACCGCTATATCGACATCTTCACCCTCCGCGACGGGCTGATCGTCGAAAGCCAGGTCTGGAACGACAGCGCCGAGATCCTCCTCGACCGCGCCGGCCTCGCCGAGACGCCGCTGTGACGCTCGCCACCCATGGCCGCTACGACTACGTGCCGATCACAGAACGCGCGGACTTCGCCTGGCCCGGCGGCGCGCGGCTGGCGGTCTATCTGGGTGTGAACCTCGAACATTTCGCCTTCGGCGAGGGGCTCGGCGCCGAGCTCGCCCCCGGTGGCCCGCAGCCCGACGTGCTGAACTACGCCTGGCGCGACTACGGCAACCGGATCGGCGCCTGGCGGATGCTCGAGATGCTCGACGCGTTCGACCTGCCCGCGACGGTCCTCGCCAACAGCGCGATCTACGGCTACGCCCCCGCGCTCATGGCGGCGTTCCGGGCGCGCGGTGACGAGGTGGCGGGCCATGGAAGGACCAACTCCGAACGCCAGAGCGAGATGACCGAGGCCGGGGAACGCGCGATGATCGCCGAGGCGACGGAAGTGATCGCGGCGGCGGAGGGACGCCGCCCGTTGGGCTGGCTCAGCCCCTGGATCGCCGAAAGCGCGGTGACCCCCGACCTTCTGGCGGAGGCGGGCTACAGCTACACGCTCAACTGGTGCATGGACGACCAGCCGATCTGGATGCGCACCCGTGCCGGACCGCTCCTCTCCGTCCCCTATCCGCAGGAGCTGAACGACATCCCCGCCATCGTCGCCCGCAAGGATAGCGCGACCGAATTCGCCCAGATGATCGTCGACGGCTTCGACGAGATGCTCGACCAGTCCGCGCACGGCCCGTCGCTGGTGATGGGCATCGCGCTCCACCCCTACATCGTCGGCCAGCCCCATCGCCTCCGCCCCCTCCGCCGCGCCCTCGCCCATATCGCCACCCACCGCGACCGCGTCTGGATCACCCATGCCGGCACCATCGCCGCCCATTGCCGCGACGCGATCCCCGACCGTCTCGCCTGAAACCGCCGTCGCTCACAGGCGCCTCCCCCTCCCTCGGGAGGGGGATCGAGGGGGAGGCTCCGGGGCCAAGGAAGCAGGCAGGCATTCGAATGCGAGGCACCGGGGCCGCGGTGCCGGTGTACGGGTTGTGTACAGGTTGTGTACGGGTTGTGCGCGCCCTGTGTCCGCGTTCCGACGACTCCGGGGCTACCGATGGCCGAGCGGCGGTGTACGGGTTGTGTACGGGTTGTGTACAGGTTGTGCGCCCCGGTTTTCGCCCGTCTTGCCCTTGCGCCCGGCGCCGGTTTCCGTCCAGATCGGGGCGCCGAACCGGAGAGCCCATGCCGCAAATCACCACATCCGCCGCCGAGCTCGTGGCCCGGGCCCGTGCCCGGATCGAGGAGGTTTCGACCGAGGATCTGATCGCGCTGCACGGCGATCCGGATGTGGTGATCGTCGATATCCGCGACATCCGCGAACGCCAGCGGTCGGGCTATATCCCGGGCAGCGTGCATGCGCCGCGCGGCATGCTGGAATTCTGGGTGGATCCGGCAAGCCCCTATTATCGCGAGGTTTTCGGGCAGGACAAACGCTATGTCCTGCATTGCGCGAGCGGCTGGCGCTCGGCCCTGGCGGTGGCGGCCCTGAACGACATGGGCTTCGAGGCGGCGCATCTGGCGGAGGGGTTCACCGACTGGGTCGCGAAGGGCGGCCCGGTCGAGAAGGACTAGCCTGCCCTTGTTGATCGCGGCGCGCCGGGGTTAAGTCCGGGCGAGGCGAAGAGACGGATCGGATGACACAGGGAAACGGCCGGATCGCGGCGGTGCTGGGACCGACCAACACCGGCAAGACCCATTACGCGATCGAGCGCATGCTGGCGCACCGCACGGGCGTGATCGGCCTGCCGCTACGGCTCCTCGCGCGCGAAGTCTATGACAAGATCGTCTCCCTGCGCGGCCCTTCGGTGGTGGCGCTGGTGACCGGCGAGGAGCGGATCGTGCCGCCCCGTGCGCAATACTGGGTGGCGACGGTCGAGGCGATGCCGCAGGAGATCGGCGCCGATTTCGTGGCGGTGGACGAGATCCAGCTTTGCGCCGACCCGGAGCGCGGCCATGTCTTCACCGACCGGCTCTTGCATGCACGCGGGCTGCACGAGACGCTGCTCCTCGGCGCCGATACCATGCGCGGCGCCATCGCGGCGCTAGTGCCCGGCGCCCAGTTCATGCGGCGCGAGCGATTCTCGGCGCTGAGCTACACGGGTTCGAAAAAGATAAGCCGGATGCCGCCCCGGGCCGCCGTGGTGGGGTTCTCTGTCGAAAATGTCTATGCCATCGCCGAGGTCATCCGACGCCAGAAGGGAGGCGCGGCGGTGGTCATGGGCGCGCTTTCGCCGCGCACGCGGAACGCGCAGGTCGATCTCTACCAGAACGGCGATGTCGATTATATGGTGGCCACCGATGCGATCGGGATGGGGCTGAACCTCGATATCGACCACGTGGCGTTCTCGGGGCTGTCGAAGTTCGACGGGCGGCGGATGCGGGCGCTCTGGCCGAACGAGCTGGCACAGATCGCGGGACGGGCGGGGCGCTATACCGCGCCGGGCACGTTCGGGGTGACGGGCGAGGCGCCGCCGCTCTCCGACGAGGTGGTGGGCGCTATTGTCGAGCACCGCTTTGCCCCGGTGGCGAAGCTGCAATGGCGCAATTCCGACCTGAATTTCCATACGGTCGAGGCGCTGATCGCCTCGCTCGAGGCGCCGACCGACGATCCCTGGCTGATCCGTACACGCGAGGCCGACGACCTGATGGCCCTGAAGGCGCTGGCGGCGCTGCCCGAGATCCGCGACGAGGCGCGCGGCCGCGCGGCGGTGAAGCTTCTCTGGGACGTCTGCCGGATCCCGGATTTCAGGGGAATCAGCCATGCGGAACATGCCGGGCTTCTTCAGGCGATCTTCGGGTTCCTGCACGGCGCGGGCCGGGTGCCCGACGACTGGCTCGCGGCCCAGATCCGACGCATCGACCGGACCGAAGGCGGCATCGATGCGTTGTCACGCCGGTTGGCATTTATCCGCACATGGACCTATGTGGCGCAACGCCCGGGATGGACCGGGGACGAAAGCCATTGGCGCGATGAGACCCGCGCGGTAGAAGACCGCCTGTCGGATGCGCTGCACGGCGTCCTGACGCAAGCATTTGTCGACCGGCGGACGAGCGTGCTCTTGCGCCGGTTGAAACAGAAGGAGGTCCTTGTGGCCGAGGTGAACGAGAAGGGGGAGGTGACCGTCGAGGGCCAGTTCGTCGGTCGCATCGAGGGTTTCCGGTTTCGGCAGGACGCGTCCGGCAGTCCGGACGAGGCGAAGACGGTCCGGCAGGCGAGCGAGCAGGCGCTGGCGCCGCATTTCCACTTGCGCGCGGACCGGTTCTACAACGCGCCCGATACCGAGATCGACTTCACCGAGCAGGGCGGGCTGATGTGGGGCGAGCAGGCGGTGGGCAAGCTCGTCGCCGGGCCTGAACCGTTGAAACCCCAGGTGCATCCTTTCGTCGACGACGAGGCCGGGGCCGAGGTGGCGCAGAAGGTGGCGCGGCGGCTCCAGCATTTCATCGACCGCAAGGTCGCGACCCTGTTCGAGCCCTTGATCGCGCTGGGTCGCGACGAGGCGCTAAGCGGGCTGGCGCGCGGATTCGCGTTCCGGATGGTGGAGAATCTGGGCGTGATCGCGCGGTCGGCGGTGGCGACCGAGGTGAAGGACCTCGACCAGGACGCGCGCGGCAGTCTCCGCAAGCACGGGATTCGCTTCGGCCAGTACACGGTGTTCATGCCGGCGCTCCTGAAGCCCGCACCGACGCGGCTGCGGCTGGTGCTCTGGGCGCTCGCGAAGGGGCTCGAAGAGTTCCCCGAGAGCCCGCCGCCGGGGCTCGTCACGGTGCCGAGCGCGAAGGACGCGCCCGAGGGCTATCACGAGATGGCGGGCTATCGCCCGGCGGGCGAACGGGCGATCCGGATCGACATGCTGGAGCGGCTGGCCGACATGCTGCGCGCCGAGGACAGCCGGGGCGGGTTCGAGGCCAGGGCCGACATGCTGTCGATCACCGGCATGACGCTGGAGCAGTTCGCGGCGCTGATGGACGGGTTGGGCTACAAGGCCGAGCGGGGCGAGCGCGAGAAGGCGAAGCCGGCGGAAGCGCCGGCGGCGGAGGTCGCGGTCGAGGCGACGGCCGATATGCCTACGGAAGCGGAAGCACCTGCGCCGGAAGCATCGGCCGAGGCGGAGAACCCCGGGCCTGAAGCGTCTGCCGAGGCGGAGACTCCTGCTCCCGAGGCATCTGCCGATCCCGCGCCGGTTGAGGAAACCGTCGCTGAGGCGCCTGCTGCGCCGGAGGGCCCGGAGATCGAGGTGTTCTACACCTTCACCTGGGGCGGCAACCGTGCCCGGCGCGAGGGCGGCAACTCCGAACGGCGCAAGGGCGGCGGCGGCAAGCCGAAGCCGGCCCAGGGCGGCAAGCCGCGCCGGGGTGACAAGGGCAGCAAGCGACCGCCGCGCGAGGACAAGCCGAAGACCTTCTCGTCGCGGCCGGAGCGCAAGGACCGGATCGACCCGGACAACCCCTTCGCGGCGGCGCTGATGGGGCTCAAGACCAAGGAGTGATCCGCCCTGGCTGACCGGCCGACGATGCGGCTCGACAAGTGGCTCTGGCACGCCCGGATCTACAAGACCCGGACGCTGGCGACCGAGATGGTGTCGCGCGGCAAGGTGCGGGTGAACCGCCAGCCGGTGAGGAAGCCGGCGGCGCCGGTGGGGCCGGGCGACGTGCTGACGCTGGTGCAGGGGCGCGAGGTGCGGGTGCTGCGCGTCACCGGGCTTCCGGAGCGGCGCGGCCCGGCTGTGGAAGCGCAGATGCACTACGAGGCGATCGAGGCCGAATAGGGCCGAGTTCGGTTGCCCTCCGCCGCCGGCTCGACTAGCACCGGTGCGGGATTCACCGATCAGGGATTCGCAGATGACCTATGTCGTCACCGACAACTGCATTGCCTGCAAATACACCGACTGCGTGGAAGTCTGTCCTGTGGACTGCTTCTACGAGGGCGAGAACATGCTGGTGATCCATCCCGACGAGTGCATCGATTGCGGCGTCTGCGAGCCGGAATGCCCGGCCGACGCGATCCGGCCCGACACCGAGCCGGAGATGGAGAGCTGGGTCGAGTTCAACCGGAAATACTCCGAGCTCTGGCCAGTGATCGTGACCAAGAAGGACCCGCTCCCCGAGGCCGAGGAGCGCGACGGCGAGACCGGCAAGCTCGACAAGTACTTCTCGGAGACGCCGGGCGAGGGCGGCTGAGACCGATTCGCGGCGGCGCGGCGGCGTTGCGCCGGGTTCTGCGCTGCGGAAATCCTTGATTTTGCAGCGACAGCGGGGGTTTACCACGATGGCGCTGGAAAACCTCTGCGTTTTTTGCTATGTTTATGTGACAACCAGCCCAAACCCTGTCGAACGCGTTCGTATATGTAACGAAGCGTGCAGCGGAAATCGGCGCAAGAGCATCAAGCGACGGGGAGATTCATCGTGTGTCCCTGCCGCTATTTTTGTCGGCGAAATCCGAGGGTTTCAAGAGGAAGACCGCACTAGATGAGCAAGACCAAGAGTTCGGAGTTCCGGCCCAACGACTACGTCGTGTACCCCGCGCACGGTGTGGGCCAGATCATATCCATCGAAAAGCAGGAGATTGCCGGAATCCCGCTCGAGCTGTTCGTGATCTCGTTCGAGAAGGACAAGATGACCCTCCGCGTCCCGACCAACAAGGCCGAGGATGTGGGGATGCGGTCCCTGTCCTCGCCGGACATCGTGTCGAAGGCGCTGACCACGCTGAAGGGCAAGGCCCGCGTGAAGCGCGCGATGTGGTCGCGCCGGGCGCAGGAATACGAGCAGAAGATCAATTCCGGCGATCTGATCGCCATCGCCGAGGTCGTGCGCGACCTGCACCGGACCGATGACCAGCGCGAGCAGTCCTATTCCGAGCGTCAGCTTTACGAAGCGGCGCTGGAGCGGCTGACCCGCGAAGTGGCCGCAGTGTCGGGCTCGGATGAAGGCGCGGCGCAGCGCCAGGTCGACGACGTGCTGGAGAGCCGCGCGGCCTGAGCCATCGCCGATTTCGCAGGGAAACGCCGCTCTTCGGAGCGGCGTTTCGCGTTCAGGCGCGCTTCTTGCTGGGCGCGCGGTCCTCGGCTGCCTCTTCCATCTTGGTGACGATCTGGGTTTCCAGGTCGTGGTCGAGTTCCCGCGCGCGCTTGATGTAGGCGGCGTTCTCGGTGACTGGAATGTTCGGGTCCCACAGCGTCGCCAGTTCCGCCACTGCGGCCCGGTCGCCCTTGAAGAAGTCCTGCGTGATATTGGCGGCCTCGTAGTCCGAAAGCCCCATGTTCTCTAGGACATAGCGCCCGACGCGGAGCGAGGAGTCGAACATCTCGCGGACGATGTCGTCGGCGCCTGCGCGGTAAAGCTCGTAGGTATGCACCCTGTCGTTGGCGCGGGCGATGATGTGCAGGTCGGGCCGCTCGCGCCGGGCGATCTGCACCAGCCGCACCGCCGCCTTCCTGTCGTCGAGCGCGACCACGAGCACCCTGGCCGTGGCGAGGCCCGCGGCATGGAGGAGGTCGGGGCGGGTCGGATCGCCGAAGAACCCCTTGAACCCGAACCGCCGCATGAGCTGGATCGTCGAGAGGTTGCTGTCGAGCACGGTGGTCTTGAAGCCCGCGATCTGCACCAGCCGGTTCACCACCTGACCGAACCGGCCAATCCCGGCGATGATGACCGGCTGCTGATCGTCGATCTCGTCCGGCTCATGCTCCTCGCGAGTTTCCGCCATGCGGGCCGAGATCCGCTCGTAGGCGATGAAGAACAGCGGCGTGAGCAGCATCGAGAGGCTGATTACGAGGAGCATGGTTCCGGCGAGCCCCTGCGGCAGCACGCCCTGCTGGATCGAGAAGGAGATCAGCACGAACCCGAATTCGCCGGCCTGCGCGAGCCCGAGGGTGAACAGCCAGCGGTCGCGGCCGCGGATCCGGAAAACCATGGCGAGGAGGAACAGCACCGCGCCTTTGAGGAACATCACCGCGATGGTCATGCCGACGATGGTGAGCGGATCGGCGAAGAGGATCTTGAAGTCGATCCCGGCGCCGACGGTGATGAAGAAGAGCCCGAGCAGGAGGCCCTTGAACGGTTCGAGGTCGCTTTCGAGCTCGTGCCGGAACTCGGAGTTGGCGAGAACCACGCCGGCGAGGAAGGTCCCAAGCGCCGGGGAGAGGCCCACGAGGACCATCAGCGAGGCGATGCCGACGACGATGAGGAGCGCGAAGGCGGTATACATCTCGCGCAGCCGGGCGGCGTGGATGAAGCGGAACAGGGGTCGCGAGGCATAGATGCCGAAGAGGATGATCAGGACGATGGAGGCGAGCGTGGCGAGAGTGACGCCCCAGGCGGGCAGGCCCTCGACCAGCGAGATCGCGCGGTGCGCCTCCTCGGCGGCGTGATCGACTGGGCGCGAGATCGAGCCGTCGGGGTTGATGCTGGCCTGCGTGCCGAGCGCGAGAAGCGGCAGGAGGACCAGCATCGGGATCACGGCGATGTCCTGGGTCAGGAGCACCGAGAAGATCGAGCGGCCGCCGCCGGTCTGCACCAGCCCCTTTTCGGTCAGGGTCTGGAGCACGATCGCGGTCGAGGACAGCGCGAAGATCAGCCCCATGGCCAGCGCTGTCTGCCAGGCATAGTCGAGCGCCATGGCGCCTGCCGTGATGATTGCAGCGGTGGCGATGATCTGCAGGCCGCCGAGCCCGATCAGCCTGTGACGCATGTCCCAGAGCGTGCGGGGCTCCAGCTCGAGGCCGATCAGGAACAGCATCATCACCACACCGAACTCGGCGAAATGCTGCAGATCGGCGGTTTCCGAGCCGACGAGCCCGAACAGCGGTCCGATCGCGATGCCGGCGAGGAGATAGCCCAGCACCGAACCCAGGCCGAGCCGGGCCGCGAGCGGCACGGAAATGACGGCCGCGGCGAGGTAGATCGAGGCCTGGGTGAGGAAGCCTTCCATCCGGGGTCCTTAAAGCGGCAGGGGAGCGTCCGCCTTCAACTGATCCATGACGATCTGGCTCTGCACCCGGGCCACCGCGGGGTGCGGCAGCAGGACCTCGTGAATCAGGGCGTTCAGGGCGGGCAGATCGGCGCAATACACCCTCAGAAGATAGTCCGCTTCGCCGGTCATTGTCCACGCGGAGGTCACTTCCGGGCGGGCGGCGACGATGCGGGCGAAGGTGCGGACGAGGTCGGGGGCGTGGGTGGCCATCTGCACCTGGACGAAGGCCTGTACGGCGAGCCCGAGCCGTTCAGCGGAAAGCCGCGCGCGGTAGGCCTCGATATAACCCTCTGCCTCGAGCCGCTGCCGGCGCCGGCCGGCCTGGGAGGGCGAGAGGTTCAGCCTTTCGCCCAGATCCTGCGCGGTCAGATGCGCGTCCTCCTGGAGCGCGGCGAGAAGTTTCACGTCGGTTGGGTCGAGTTTCATGCGGGAACCTCGCGCTACTTTCGCTTTTGGCGCGAAGAATACGTGAAAATCTCGGATTCCGCACCATGTTTCGCGCAAACGACGCATGCGATTCGCGGTACACTCCGGGCAAGCCAGAGGAGAGCCCCATGGGACCGTTCCCGCACGACGCGCCGAAATCCGAGATCACGCCAGAGAACCCCGCGGGCACCGACGGGTTCGAGTTCGTCGAGTTCGCCCATCCCGATCCCGACGCGCTGCGCGACCTGTTCGCGAAGATGGGCTTTACCCATACCGCGACGCACAAGGAGAAGGCGGTCGAGCTCTGGCAGCAGGGCGACATCACCTACGTGCTCAATGCCGAACCCGGGACCCATGCGGCGGGCTTCATCGAGGAGCACGGCCCCTGCGCCCCGTCGATGGGCTGGCGCGTGGTCGATGCGCAGCACGCTTTCGACCATGCGATCGCGAAGGGCGCGACGCCGTTCGAAGGGCCGGGCAAGGTGATGGACGTGCCCGCGATCGTCGGGATCGGCGGCAGCCTGATCTACTTCGTCGATGCCTACTACGAGGAGAACCCCTACAACGCCGAGTTCGACTGGGTGTCGAAGGCGCATCCGAAAGGCGTCGGGTTCTACTATCTCGACCACCTGACCCACAACGTGTTCAAGGGCAACATGGACACGTGGTTCCGGTTCTACGGCGATCTGTTCAACTTCCGCCAGATCCGGTTCTTCGACATCGAGGGGAAGTTCACCGGGCTCTATTCCCGCGCGCTGACCTCGCCCTGCGGCAAGATCCGGATCCCGATCAACGAGGACCGGGGCGAGACCGGCCAGATCGTGAACTATCTCAAGAAGTACAAGGGCGAGGGGATCCAGCACATCGCGGTGGGGACCGAGGACATCTACGCCGCGACGGACGCGATCCACGAGAAGGGCATCCTCTTCATGCCGGGCCCGCCCGAGAGCTACTACCGGCTGTCGACCGAGCGGGTGCAGGGGCACGAGGAACCGCTCGACCGGATGATGAGGCACGGCATCCTGATCGACGGTGAGGGCGTGGTGGATGGCGGCGAGACGAAGATCCTGTTGCAGATCTTCTCGAAGACGGTGATCGGGCCGATCTTCTTCGAGTTCATCCAGCGGAAGGGCGACGACGGCTTCGGGGAGGGCAACTTCAAGGCGCTGTTCGAGTCGATCGAGGCCGAGGAGATGGCGCGGGGGGACTACGGGGCGGTGGAGAAGAAGGCCGGCTGAGCCGGACTGCAAGACCTTGCAAGATCCTTTCAGAGGAGCCTGAGCCTAGCTCGACGGGACCTTCAGGGTGTGGTTCTTGCCGCCCTTCACATAGGTCAGTTCGTTGTCGCCGATCGAGGCGATCTGGCCGCCGTCGATCCGGTCGCCCACCTTGACCTTCACGTAGCGGCCCGAGGGCAGGCGCACGAGCGCGCGGCGGTTCGCATCCGAGCCGTAGACGCCGATAAGGTTCAGCCGGTTGAGCTTGATCGCGCCCTCGATCGTGGCCTGCCGGGCCACCGAGGCCGAACTGGGGATCGTCGGACCGACCGGAGGGACCACGGCCGCGGCGGCGGCGACGACTTCCGTGGCGGTCTCGGGCGCCGTGACCCGGGCCTGCTGCGCGGTGGCAACGATCACCGCGAAATCGGCCGGCCGTTGGGAGGGCTTGCGCGACACCGCAACGGCGAGCGGGCTGGGCGGCGTGTCGACCGTGGCGGCCGCTTCCTGCTGGGCCGAGGCGGGGCGCGGCCTCGGCCGGAAATCCCCCAGCTCCTCGAGCGTCCGGCCGCCGAAGTTCGCCCGCTCCATCCGGTCGGTCAGGTCGCGCGGCCGGGCCCGGGGCGATTTCCCGGCCAGCGCCAGCGCGATATCGGGATCGGGCACGATCACCGCCGTGATCGGACGGGGCGGCGGGTGTTTCACCGGCCGGCCCGCCGTCACCAGCACGCCGTTCGGGGTCATCGCGCCGTCCGGGGTCGCCCGCACGAAGCCGCGTTCGTCGAGTTCGAAGACGTCTCCGGGCTGCGGCGGCGGCGGCGGCTCGTCGAGCGCGGCCCGGTCCTCCGAGGGCGGCGCCAGCGCGAAGGCATCGTCGACCCGGACCGCCGGGTCCACCGCGGCGAGGTAGAGGTCGTCGACTGTCTCGGGCGTGGGTTCGATCAGCGGCCGCGGCGGCACCTGCCAGAAATCGGCCGCGTCGAGCACGCCGACCTCGGTCTCCGGGTCCGGTGCCGCGGCGGCGAACAGCGTCGTTGCCCGGCGGGCGGCCATCTCCTCAGAGGGCGGCGCCGCGGTCGCGGGGAGTGCGGGAAGCGGGCTGTCCTGGGCGAGTTCCGGCGGGTGGCGGCGCAGTTCGGGCTGCGGCTCCTCGACGGCGATCTGTTCCTCGGGCTGCATCTCCGGCGTCGCGGCCACTTCCGGCAGCTGCCGTAGCGGTTTCGGCGAGACGAGGTAGAGCGCGGTCCAGACCAGAACGCCGCAGGTCAGCACCGCCGCCGCGACGGTGGCCCAGACATTGCCCCTGGGCTGTGCCTTCGGCGGCCGGGGCGGGCCGTGCCGATCGGCGCGCGGCGCGGGAGTGGCGCTCAGCGGGGGCGGCGCCGGCGGGAGCGCGGGCGGGTCGATCCGGGGCGGGTCGACGACGGGCCGCGGATCGGCCGGGGCCGTCGGCGCGGCGTGCGCCGCCTCGGTCTCGGCGCGATGCTGGACGAATTGCGTGGGCCCGAAATCGGGCGTACCGGGGAAGTCCGCCGGATCGGGCCAGGCCACGAAGCGGACCGGGTTGAACCCGTAGCTGACGGCGAAGCTTTCGGCCTCGTCGAGGGTGTTGATGTCGAGCGCGGCAACCCGGATCGTGTCGCCGTCGCGGCGCCAGTCGAACACCATCTCGTCGACAGGGCAGGGCGTCAGCCCGTCGAGCGCGCGGGCCACGTCGACGGCTTCCGGGTCTTCCGTCGTGGCCGGGACCTCGGTGTAGAGGATCTGCGAGGGCGGGATCACCAGCTCGGTTTCGAGCGGGCCCTTCGCCATCACCTCGGCGCGGACCCGGAGCGCCTTGAGGTGCTTCGGCAGCATCGGATCGTCGAGCGGGACGCGGTCGATCTCTTCCCAGCCGTCGTCATGCCGCCGCAACAGGCGGATCCCGTCCGGATCGAGATCTAGCGCAAACGCTGGCATATCTTGTGTACCGAGCCTTTCGGGCCGCTATCGCCAGCCGCCCCCCGGCAAAAACTCTAGCGCAGCTACTGCCCGAGGAAAAGGTGACGGGGATGTGAAATTCGGGCAGGTTGGCCGGACGAGTCGGGGCCTTGAGGAGGAACGCATGGCGTTGAAATGGATGTGGATCGCGGTTCTTGCCTGCCTGCCCTGCGCGGCATTGGCTGAAGGCGCGCGGCAGATCACCGTGGTGGGCGAGGGCCGTGTCGACAGCGCGCCCGACATGGCCACGGTCACGCTCGGCGTGACCACCGAGGCCAAGGGCGCGCGCGAGGCGATCGACGAGAATTCCCGGGCGATGGCGGCGGTGTTGACGCGTCTGAAGGAAGCGGGAATCGCGGAGCGCGACCTGCAGACCTCGGATTTCTCGGTCTGGCCGCGCTACGACAACAGGTCGCTCCCGGCGGGAACCCAGGGGATCGCCGGGTTCGTGGTGCAGAACACCGTGCTGGTGCGGGTGCGCGACCTGGACGGGCTGGGCGGCATTCTTGACGCGGTGGCGCGGGACGGGGCGAACCGGTTCCAGGGGCTGAGCTTCGGGCTGCAGGATCCGGGGCCGGCTGAGGATGCGGCGCGGAAGGCAGCGGTGACCGAGGCGCGGCGCAAGGCGGCGCTCTATGCCGAGGCGGCGGGGGTGGCGCTGGGCGACCTGGTGACGCTGAGCGAGGAGATGAGCGCGGGGCCGGGCCCGGTGATGATGCAGGCGGAGATGCTCAGGAGCGCGTCGAACGAAGTGCCGGTTGCATCGGGTGAAGTGTCTGTGACGGCGCGGGTGGTGCTGGTTTACGAGATCGGGGAGTGAGGATGTTGGGGATGAATTTCAAGACCGTAGCGCTGTGTCTCGCCTTGGTGGGGGCGCCATTCTCGGTGGCGGCCGAAGAATCGCCGGGGCGGTTCCGGGTGGTCGGGAAGGCGATGATTTCGGTGCCGGCGGAGCTTGCCGAGATCTCGATCGGCGTCGAGACAAGGAGCGATGTTCTCGACGAGGCCGTGGCCTCGAATTCCGTGACGATGCAGGAGGTTATCGGACAGATCCGCGCCGCGGGCGTGGCCGAGGGCGATATCCGGACGACCCGGTTTCAGATCTACGAGCCCGGTGGCAGATACCGGGACGAGGACGAGCCGCCGCCGCCCCGCTATGCGGTTTCAAACACGCTTCTGGTGACGGTCCGGGAACTCGATGCGCTCGGGGCGATCCTGACCGCGGTGTCGTCGGGCGGCGCGAACGACATCAACAGCCTGTCGTTCCGGGTGGACGACCCGACGCCCCATATCGCGGAAGCGCGGCGGCGTGCGGTGAAGGATGCGCGGGACAAGGCGGCGCTCTATGCCGAGGCGTCGGGGGTGACTTTGGGCCGACTTGTCGAGTTCACCGAGGGAGAGAACCTGCTGGACGGGATGGTAGAGGAGGAGGTCGTGATGATGGAACCGAGTTCCGTGGGAGTGCCCAATGTCTCCATCGCCTCGGCTGACGTGGTCTTCGACGACACGGTGACGCTGGTCTACGAGATCGCCGAATAGGGGCGCACAACCCGTACACAACCCGTACACAACCTGTACACCGGCGGGCGGATTTCGATGCCGGTTTGCGGGGGCCGGCCCGGGCGGGACGGCCCCGAAGCCTGTCAGGCCATGGCGGCGGCGAGGGCCTGGTCGAGATCGGCGATGATGTCGTCGGAGTCCTCGATGCCGATCGAGACGCGGACCACGTTGGGTGCTGCGCCGGCGGCGACCTGCTGTTCCTCGGAGAGCTGGCGGTGCGTGGTCGAGGCCGAGTGAATGATGAGCGACCGCGCGTCGCCGAGGTTCGCCACGTGGCTGAAGAGGTTCACGTTGTCGATCAGCTTCACGCAGGCGTCGTAGCCGCCCTTCAGCCCGAAGGTGAAGATCGCGCCGGCGCCCTTCGGGCAGATCTTGGCGACCCGGTCATGGTAGGGTGAGGATTTGAGCCCGGCATATGTCACGAAATCCACGCGCGGGTCGTTCTCGAGCCATTCGGCGACCTTCACGGCGTTCGCCACATGCTTCTCCATCCGGAGCGAGAGCGTCTCGATGCCCATCAGCGTGTAATGCGCGCCCTGCGGGTTCATCGTCATGCCGAGATCGCGCAGGCCGACGGCGATGGAGTGGAAGGTGAAGGCCATGGGGCCGAGGGCCGGGCCGAAGGCGAGGCCGTGATAGGCGGGCTCGGGCTGCGAGAGCGAGGGGAACTTGTCGGACGCGGTCCAGTCGAATTTCCCCGAATCCGTGACCGAGCCGCCGGTGACCGTGCCGTTGCCGGTGAGGTACTTGGTGGTCGAGTTCACCACGATCGTCGCGCCCATCTCGATCGGGCGGCAGAGATAGGCGGTGGCCGAGGTGTTGTCGACGATGAGCGGCACGCCCACCTCGTCGGCGATCTTCGCGAGCGCCGGGATGTCGGAGATGTAGCCGCCCGGGTTGGCGATGCTCTCGCAGAAGATCGCGCGGGTGTTCTCGTCGCAGGCGGATTTCACCGCGTCGAGATCGTCGGTGTCGACGAAGGTGGCCGACCAGCCGAAGCGCTTGATGGTGTTCGAGAGCTGGGTGACGGTGCCGCCGTAGAGCCTCGTCGAGGCCACGACGTTGCAGCCCGGGCCCATCAGCGGGAACAGCGCCATGATCTGGGCGGCGTGGCCCGACGAGCAGCAGATCGTGCCGGCACCGCCCTCGAGCGTGTTGATCCGGTCGGCCAGCGCCGAGACCGTCGGGTTGGTCAGGCGAGAATAGATGAAGCCGATTTCCTGGAGGTTGAACAGCGCCGCGGCATGGGCGGCGTCGCGGAACACATAGGCCGTGGTCTGGTAGATCGGCACCTGCCGTGCGCCGGTGGCGCTGTCGGGGGCGGCCCCGCCGTGGATCTGCAGCGTGTCGAATCCGGGTGCTTTGTCGGACATGTAACCCTCCCTCTTGCCCGTTCGTCTGCCGGTGTAGGCAGCGGCGCGGGGCTTGGCAACCGGCAGCGCCATCGGGGCGGTGGATCACATTTTAGACAATTTGTTCGGCGAGAAGCCCGGGACAGCTTTGTAAGCAACCGGGTGCCATGCGGTATCGTCCTGAAATAGACGGACTGAGGGCGGTCGCGGTCGGCGCGGTCTTCGCCTATCACCTCGACCCGCACCTCGCGCCCGGCGGCTTCGTCGGCGTGGACGTGTTCTTCGTGATTTCGGGCTTTCTGATCACGGGGATGATCGCCGAGGAGCTCGAGGCCGGAACGTTCCGCTTCGCGCGGTTCTACGAGCGGCGGTTCCGGAGGCTTCTGCCGGCGCTCCTGGCGATGCTGGCGGTTGTGACGACAGTGGGCTGGGGCGTGCTGTTCCCGCGGCAGCTCGATACGCTGGGGCAGTCGGCGGTGTTTTCGGTCGTGCCGCTCGCGAATGTCTTCTTCTGGTCGCATCTGGGCGGGTATTTTTCCGAGAATGCGGGCTATGTGCCGCTCCTCCACACCTGGTCGCTGGCGGTCGAGGAGCAGTTCTATCTGGTCGTGCCCGCGCTCTTGGTCGCGCTGGCGGCGTGGCGGCCCGGCTGGCGGGGGCCGGCGATCTGGGGCGCGCTGGTCCTGTCTTTCGCGGCGAGCGTCTGGGGGGTGCGCGAAGGGTTGTCGGCGGCGTTCTTCCTGCCGCAGTTCCGGGCCTGGGAATTGCTGACCGGCGCGGTGATCGGGCTGCGGCTGGTACCGGCGGTGCGCTCGCGGGCGATGGGGGAGGCAGCGGCGCTTGCGGGCGTCGCGATGATCCTTGCCGCGGTGTTCCTGTTCGACGACGGGACGGCGTTTCCGGGTGCGTCGGCGGCTTTGCCCTGCCTCGGCACGGCGCTGGTGATCTGGGCGTCGGGCGGCGCGGTGCGGCCCCTGGCGGCGCGCGTTCTGAGCCTGCGGGGGATGGTCGGGGTCGGGCTGATTTCCTACAGCCTCTATCTCTGGCATTGGCCGGTGATCGTGGCGGTGCGGCATCTGTCGCTTGAGCCGCCGGGGGTGGCTGCGAAGCTGGCCATCGTCGCGGGTGCCCTTTCCGTCGCCTGGTTGAGCTGGCGCTTCGTCGAGCGGCCCTGGCGGCGGCCTTCGGCGTCGCGGGCGGCGCGGACGGAGCTGCGGATCGCCTCTGTCGCGGTGGCGGCAGTGCTGTTGGCCGGGTTTGGGCTTAAGGGGGCGACGGGGTTCGTGGCCGGATGGTCGCCAGTGATCGCGGAGGTGCTGGCGAGCGCGGAGGATGGCAGTCCGTTCGGGGCCTGCGCGCATGAGGCGGCGGAGGCGCCGGACCTGGCCGCGAGCTGCGCGTTCGGGACGGGCGACCGCGATTTCTATGTGCTGTCGGACAGTCACGGGGTGCCGCAGGCGGAGGGGTTGTATCCGCATCTCGAGGCGGCCGGCTGGCGGCTCCGGCTCCTGCCGATGAATTCCTGCCCGCCGTCGAGCGGCTATCGGGACACCGCGGCCAAGGGCTGCGCCGAGGCGGTGGACCGGCTGGTGGGCGAGATCGCGGCGGAGGAGCCCGGCGTGGTACTGCTCGCGGCGTTCTATTTCCGCTGGGACGCGGAGGAGGACCGGGGCGCGTTCTGGGAGGGGATGGCACGGACCGTGGCGCGGCTCAGGGCGGCGGGGCATGAGGTGGTGCTTGCAGGCGCAGTGCCGTCCTTTGCGGGCCGGGCTCTGCCGGAGCAGCTTGCGGTGGCGGAGCTGCATGGCATCGCGTGGGAAGAGTATGCCTTCGCGGTGGATGCCGACCGGGCGGAGTCGGTGGACCGGGAGCTGCGGCACCTGGCCGAGGGCGACCGGGGTGTGAGCTATGCGCCGCTGATCCCGGAGCTTTGCGGCGGGTCGGAGCGCTGCCCGGCGGTCTATCGCGGCGCGGTGCTCTATTTCGATGCCCATCATCTGACGGTGAGCGCGGCGCATCCGCTCGTCGAGGCGGCGATGCTGCCGGAGATCGCGCCGGTTCTGGAGCGGGCGGCGGGCACGCGCGTGGGTGCGCTGGACTGATCAGGCGGGGCCGGTCAGGAAGGCCCGGAGATCGTCGAGCGTGCTGGCCTCGGCGGCCGGCTTGTCGCGGCGCCAGCGGGCCATGCGGGGGAAGCGGAGCGCGAGGCCGGATTTGTGGCGGGGGCTTTCCTGGATGCCTTCGAAGGCGATCTCGAAGACCAGTTCGGGGGTGACGCGGCGGACCGGGCCGAAGCGTTCGAGCGTGTTCTTGCGGACCCATTGGGTGATCTCGTGGAACTCGGCATCGGTCAGGCCGGAATAGGCCTTGGTGAAGGGGACGAGCTCGGTCCCCTGCCAGACCGCGAAGGTGAAATCGGTGAAGAGGGTCGCGCGGCGGCCATGGCCGGACTGGGCGTAGATCATCACCGCGTCGATGCAGTAGGGGTCGAGCTTCCATTTCCACCAGTCGCCCTTGCGGCGGCCGACGCGATAGGGCGCGGCGCGGCGTTTCAGCATGAGGCCCTCGGCGCCGCGGGCGCGGGCGGTTTCGCGGCTGGCAGCGAGGTCTTTCCAGCTGGCGAAGGCGACCGGGGGCGAGAGGCGGAAGGGGGCAGTGGCGGGGATCTGGCCGAGGAGGGTTTCGAGCCGCGCGCGGCGGATGGCGAAGGGTTCGGGGCGGAGGTCCGTGCCTTCGGCCTCGAGGAGGTCGTAGGCGAGGAACATCGCCGGGGCTTCGGCGAGGAGCTTTTTCGGGACGGTCTTGCGTCCGATCCGCTTCTGGAGCGCGGCGAAGGGCAGGGGCGCCTCGCCCGACCAGGCCAGCACCTCGCCGTCGAGCACGGTGCCGTCGGGGAGGAAATCGACCGATTGGGCGAATTCCGGGAAGCGGTCGGTCATCAGTTCTTCGCCGCGGGACCAGAGATGGTGGACGCCGCCGCGACGAATGAGCTGGCCGCGGATGCCGTCCCATTTCCATTCCGCCTCCCAGTTGGCGGGCGGGCCGAGCGCCTGCGGGTCGTCGTCGAGCCCGTAGGCGAGGCAGAACGGGTAGGGGCGGGAGAGGTCGGCGGCGGGATCAGGGCCGTGGATCAGCGCGTGGTAGCTGGTGTCGTCCGGGGTCCAGTCGCCCATCAGGCGGTGGGCGAGCGTGGCCTCGTCCTGGCCGGTCGCCTGGGCGAGGGCGCGGGTCATCAGCTTGCGCGAGACGCCCATGCGGAAGCCGCCGGTGATGAGCTTGTTGAAGACGAAGCGTTCGGCGGGGCCGAGCCCGTCCCATGCGGCGAGGATCGCCTGTTTGCGGGCGCCGTCGTCCTGGGTGGACAGCGCGCGAATTGCGGCGATCTGGTCGGTGAGGCTGGGCGCGTCGTCGCCTGTGGCGGGGGGCAGGACGAGGGCGATGGTCTCGGCGAGGTCGCCGACGATGGGATAGGCCTCCTCGAAGAGCCAGAGAGGGATGCCTGCGCGTTCGGCGGCCCATTCGCGGAGCCGGGTGGTGGTGACGGTGCGCCGCGGGCGGCGGCCGGAGAGGAGCGCGATGGTCCAGAGCCGGTCGGGTTCGGGGGCTTCGGTGAAATATGCCGCCAGCGCCTCTACCTTGGCGTTGGTCTTCGTGGTGCGGTCGAGCGCGGAGAAGAGGGCGGCGAAGCGTTTCATTGCCGCGAGGATAGCGCGCGGGACAGGGGCGGGAAGGGGCTGCGAGTTCGGTAGCGAGGGGGCTGTCTGCCCCCTCGCGCTCCCCCGAGAGTATTTTCGCCAAGAAGAGTGAGCAGCGGTTCGGCGAAGCCGAGGAAGGCTCCGGTGGTGCCGGGTCAGTCCTCCTGCGCGTCCTCGATGGCCTGGATATGGGTGGCGAGAAGCGTGGCGGTATTGTTCCGGGGCACGGTACCGCGGGCGGTGCGGGCCTCGGTCTGGCGTGCTGCGCGCTTGGCGGCGCGGGAGGCGGTTTCCTTGGGTTTCGCTTCGGGGAAGTTGTAGATCGCGCGGCGCAGGATCGAGAGCTGCACCGCGCTCAGCCCGGCCACGGGGGTGAAGGTGTTGCGGCTGAAATGCTGGATGGCGCCGTCGTAGAATTCGGTGCAGCGCATCTTGCCGTTCACGTTCTGGTTCTGGATCACGTAGTCGGTCTTCGCGCGGACCTTGTTGCGGCCGATATTGAGCTTGTTGTCATGGCTCTGGGTGATGCGGCCGAAATAGCGGGTGCCGTTGGCGTTCAGCTGGAAGTAGACCGTGGGATCGGCGGTGATCGCGCCGCTATAGCCGGTGATGTTGGCGGCGATGTAGAAATCGTCCCGGTAGCCCATAGGTTTACTCCTGCGCAAAGGTGGGGAGCCCGAACCTATCCGCTGCCGGGCGAGTCGGGCAATGCCGGCGTCTCCTCGGGCGCGGCATCGAGGCTTTCGCCCTCGAACTCGGTGGCGAGCACGCTGGCGTCGTGGCCCTTCTCGCGCAGCCAGCGCGCGAAGATCGCGGTGTAACCATGGGTGACGAGGAGTTTTTCCGCGCCGGTCTCCGCGATGGCGGCGTTCAGGCCCGGCCAGTCGGCGTGGTCGGACAGGGCGAAACCGCGGTCGGCGGCGCGGCGGCGGCGGATGCCGCGGAGCGCCATCCAGCCCGAGGCGAATGCGGTGGAGGCGGGGCCGAGGCGGCGCATCCAGCTGGTGCCGAGCGCCGAGGGCGGTGCGATCACCAGCGCGCCCGGATGGTCGGCGGGGCGCGTGTCGGGGGTGACCGGGATCGTGTCGGGCAATGCGAGGCCCTGGGCGCGCATCACCGCGTTGGTGGCCTCGACGGCGCCATGGGTGAGGATCGGGCCGATGGTGCGGTCGATGGCGGCGAGGAGGCGCTGGGCCTTGCCGAGGGAATAGGCGCCGAGCACGCTGGCGCGGCCCTGTGCGGCGTTGTCGCGCCACCAGGCGTCGATTTCGGCGATGGTCTCGGCCTCGGGAGCCCAGGTGAAGACCGGCAGGCCGAAGGTGCATTCGGTGACGAAGGCGTGGCAGCGGACCGGCTCGAAGGCCTCGGTGAAGCCGTCGGGCTCGGTCTTGTAATCGCCCGAGACGACCCAGACCTCGCCGGCGACCTCGACGCGGATCTGCGCCGAGCCGGGGACGTGGCCCGCGGGGTGGAAGCTGACCTCTGCCGCACCGATGCGGGTGGTTTCGCCGAAGCCGATGCCCTCGGCGGCGATGGCGCCGAGCCGGTGTCGGACCACCGGAAGGGCGGCGTGGGTGGCGAGGTAGCGGCGGTGGCCGGGGCGGGCGTGGTCGGCATGGCCGTGGGTCAGGAGCGCGCGGTCGACCGGGCGCCAGGGGTCGATGAAGAAATCGCCGGCCGGACAGTAGAGACCCCGGTCGGTCGCGGTGAGGACGGGCGGACGCATGGGGTCGAGACTAGCACGCGCGCGCGCGCGGACCAGGGGCGCTACTGGATCGGGCGGGCGCCGCTGGCCGCGCCGAGGATCGGGCCGATCAGGGCGGCGGCGTCGAGAAGGCGCGTTTCGTCCTTGGTGCTCCAGGAGCGGACCGGGTGGGAGAGGATGCCCAGGACCGCGACCTCGCCGATGCTGTCGAACCGGAGCGGGGCGGCGAGGAAGCCCGCGAAGTTCTCGGCGGCGAGGAAGGTGCAGCTTTGCTGCAGCGGGAGCGCGGCGACATCGGGTACCGCGACCAGCCCCCCGGTTTCGAGCACCGAGACGCAGAGCGGGGTGCTTTGGAACGGCAGCAGGACTTCCTCCCCGGCCGGGTTCTCGGGCAGGCCGTAGACGACCATGCTGAAGATCTCGGTGTCCGGCTTCGGGACCGCGATGATGCCGCAATCGGTTTCGGTCTGGTGGATCAGCCGGGTGATGGTGTCGAGGACCCGGGTCCGTGTCTTCAAAATTCCTAGGATCAGTTCGCTCATCCGCGGTGCAACGCCAAAATTCAATAACCCGAAGGTTGCACGAGGCGGTGTTTGCTGGCGATAGGCAATAGAACCCAGGTACGAAACGCGGTTGGTTTCGCAGGAAAATTCGTCTCCCGCCCCGGCATTTCGCCGTGCCGGGGCACGGTGGCTCAATCCTGGACGACCGGGCGATTCGCCCGGTTCGCCGCGTCAGATCGCCAGGTATTCGGCGCGGAGCGCGTCGTTTTCGAGGACCTCGGCGGCCGCGCCGTCGAAGACGATGCTACCGGTGTCGAGGATCACCGCGCGGTCGGAGAGCTTGAGCGCGCGCACCGCGTTCTGCTCGACGATGACCGTGGTGATGCCCTGCTCCTTGATATGGGTGAGGGTCTTCTCGATCTCGTCGACGATGACGGGGGCGAGGCCCTCGTAGGGTTCGTCGAGGAGGAGGACCTTGAGGTCACGGGCGAGCGCCCTTGCGATCGCGAGCATCGGCTGCTCGCCGCCCGAGCGCGTGACGCCCTCCTGCTTGCGGCGTTCGCCGAGGCGGGGGAACAGCTCGTAGAGCCGCTCGAGCGACCAGCCGACGGGTGGGGCGATCTGGGCGAGCTGGAGATTTTCCTCCACCGTGAGGCCGGGGATGATGCGGCGATCCTCGGGGACGAGGCCGAGGCCGGCCTGGGCGGCCTGGTGGGCGGACATCTTGTGCAGCGGCTGGTGGTCGAGCCAGATCTCGCCATGAGTGACGAGGGGCGAGCCGACGCGGGCGATCGAGCGCAGCGTCGAGGTCTTGCCGGCGCCGTTGCGGCCGAGAAGCGCCAGGATCTCGCCCTCGTGGACGTTGAAGCTGACTCCCTGCACGATGTAGCTCTCGCCGTAGTAGGCGTGGACGTCGTAGACCGACAGGAACGCCGGCGCCGTCGCGGCCTTGTTGGCGTGCTTCGAGAAATCGGTGCTTTCGGTCATAGCGTCCACCTCAATGCGCCTGTCCGAGATAGGCTTCCTGTACCTTCGGATGGCCCTTGATGTTCTCGGGAATGTCCTCGACCAGCGGGGTGCCCTGGGCCAGCACGGTGATCCGGTCGGCGAGCGAGAACACAACATGCATGTCGTGCTCGATGATCGCCATGGTGATGTCGCGCTTTTCCTTGATCTCCTTGAGGAGGTCGATCGTGTTGTTGGTGTCGGCGCGCGCCATGCCGGCGGTGGGCTCGTCGAGCAGCAGGAGCCGGGGCTCCTGCACGAGGCACATGGCCATTTCGAGACGCCGCTTGTCGCCCCGCGAAAGCGAAGCGGAATGCATGTGCCGCTTGTCGATCATGTTCATGTCGGTGAGGATCTCCTCCGCCTGTTCGACGAGGCTTTTCTCGTTCATCACCGTCTCGAAGGCGTGAAGCCGGAACGCGCCGTCGCGGCGGGCGAAGCAGGGGATCATCACGTTCTCGAACACCGTGAGGTCGCCGAAGATCTCGGGCGTCTGGAACACCCGGGAGATGCCCATCTGGTTGATCTCGTGCGGCGTGCGGCCGAGCACGGACTGCCCGTCGAACATCACCGAGCCGGTATCCGGGATGAGCTTGCCCACCAGGCAGTTCAGGAGCGTCGACTTGCCGGCGCCGTTCGGGCCGATGATCGCGTGGACGCTGTTCTCGGCGACCGAGAGGTTCACATCGCCGAGCGCCTGGAGCCCGCCGAAGCGCTTGTTGACGCCCTTGACCTCGAGGATTCCCATCGTTCAGCGCTCCCTATTCGCCCACATGGGGCGCGGCCTTGGGCGGATGGGCGGCGTCGCCCGGCGCCTTGCCCCGGCGCCGGAACAGCCGGCCGATCCGCTGCCCGCCCTCGACGAGGCCGCCGGGCAGGAAGATCACCACCACCATGAAGATGATCCCGAGTGTCAGGTTCCAGCCCTTGCCGATGAAGGGATGGATGAGGAAGACGGCGGCATCCTCGAGCCCGTCGGGCAGAAACGAGAACCACTGGTGCAGGATCGAGTCGTTGATCTTGGAGAGGATGTTCTCGAGATACTTGATCATGCCGGCGCCGAGGACCGGGCCGATCAGCGTGCCGGCGCCGCCGAGGATGGTCATCAGGACGACCTCGCCCGAGGCGGTCCACTGCATCCGTTCGGCACCGGCGAGCGGGTCCATCGAGGCCATGAGCCCGCCGGCGAGCCCGGCATACATGCCCGAGATCACGAAGGCGGCGAGCGTGTAGGGGCGGGGGTTCAGCCCGGTATAGCGCATCCGCTGCTGGTTCGACTTCACCGCGCGGAGCATCATGCCGAAGGGCGAGCGGAAGATGCGGATCGCGAGGTAGAAGGCGACCAGCATGACGATGGCGCAGAAGTAGTAGCCGGCGTTGAACTGCCAGAGCCAGGGGCCGACCTCCATGAAATGGGTCGCGCGCATCTCGAGGCCGAAGAGATGCGGGATGTTGGGCGAGCCGGGGCCCATCAGGTATTGCGGGTCTGTGCCGTAGACCTGGAGACCGGTCTCGCCGTTGGTGATCGGCGAGAGCACCGAATAGGCGAGCGCGAAGGACATCTGCGCGAAGGCGAGCGTGAGGATCGAGAAGTAGATCCCGGAGCGGCGCAGCGAGACGTAGCCGATGGCGAGCGAGAAGAGGCCCGAGACGACCAGCGAGAGGAGGATGCCGGGCAGGATGTTGTAGCTCAGGAGCTTGAACATCCAGACCGTCGCGTAGGAGCCGACACCGAGGAAGGCGGCATGGCCGAAGCTCAGGTAGCCGGTGAGGCCGAAGAGGATGTTGAAGCCGATCGCGAAGATCCCGAAGATGATGAACCGCTGCATCAGGTCGGGATAGCCCGCGTTGAACTGGGCGAGCTCCGATCCGGCGGGGAACGGGTTCAGGAGGATCGGTGCGCAGAGGCAGAGCAGCGCAACGATGGCGAGGAGCGTGAGGTCGCGCTTTTCCAGGCCGAGCATGGACTATTCCTCCATCACGCCCTTGCGTCCCATGAGGCCGCGGGGGCGGGTCAGGAGGACGATGATGGCGACAAGGTAGATGATGATCTGGTTGATGCCCGGCACGAGCGCGATCACCTCGGTCATCGAGGCGAAGGCTTCGAGGATGCCGAGAAGGAACCCCGCGAGGACGGCGCCGGGCAGCGAGCCCATGCCGCCGACGACCACCACGACGAAGGAAATCACCAGGAAATCCATTCCCATGTGGTAGTTGGGCGAGTTGATCGGCGTGTACATGACGCCCGCGAGCCCCGCGACGGCCGCGGCGATGCCGAACATCAGCGTGAAGCGCCGGTCGATGTCGATGCCGAGAAGTCCGACGGTTTCGCGGTCGGCCATGCCGGCGCGGACCACCATGCCGAAGGTGGTGAATTGCAGGAAGGCGAAGACGGCGCCGATGATGACCATGGCGAAGGCGAAGTAGATCAGCCGCCAGTACGGGTAGATGATCGCGAAGGGGTCGAAGCCGAGCAGCACGCCGAAATCGAACGAGCCCTTGAAGGCCTCGGGGGCCGGGGTCGGGATCGGGTTCGCGCCGAAGAAATACTTGACGATCTCCTGCAGCACGATGGCGAGACCGAAGGTGACCAGGATCTGGTCGGCATGCGGCCGCTTGTAGAAATGCTTGATGAGCCCGCGCTCCATGGCGAAGCCGATCAGCATCATCACCGGGATCGCGAAGAGGATGGCGAGCGGCACCGACCAGTCGATGATCGCCGATCCGGCACTGTCGCCGAACCAGCCCGAGACATAGGGTGTCTCGATCTTCATCGGATTGCCGAGGAAGTCCTTGCGGCTCTCGTCGAGGGTGATCTTCGAAAGTGTGAGCAGCTTCTGCAGCGTCACCGCGCAGAAGGCGCCGATCATGAACAGCGCGCCATGGGCAAAGTTCACGACCCCGAGCGTGCCGAAGATCAGCGTCAGCCCGAGCGCGATCAGCGCATAGGCCGATCCCTTGTCGAGCCCGTTGAGGACCTGGAGGATGATCGCATCCATGTTTGTCTTGCACCTGTCGCGGGAGGCGTCCGTCGTTTCGCGGCGCCGTATCGGTCGGGCACCCGAAGGTGCCCGACCCTGCTCTCGTGAGTGGTAACTCGTTACGCGCCGGGGTTGCACGCCCCCAGCGTGGCTTCATCGCCGCCGAACATCGGATGGTTCGACGGGTAGGTGACCTGCTCGGCCGGCGTGACCTCGACGATCTCCACGAGGTCGAACTCGTTCTCCGGGTTCGCCTTGCCGCGCACGACGACGACGTCCTTGAAGCACTGGTGGTCGGCGCCGCGATAGAGCGTCGGGCCGTTGCCGAGGCCGTCGAATTCGAAATCGGCCAGCGCTTCCCCGACGGCGCAGGGGTTGAAGCTCTTCGCGCGGTTGACGGCATCGGCATAGATCAGGGTCTGCGCGTAGCAGGTCTGCGCCGCCTGGCTCGGCGGGAAGCCGTACTTGGTGCCGAAGGACTGCACGAAGGCGTTGGTGCCGGAATAGCGCGCGCCGAGCTGGTTCTCGAGTTTCCAGTCCCAGTTCTGCGAGCCGGGGATGCCGGCGATGTTCTGGCCGGCGCCGCGCGCCATCAGCTCGGAGTAGAGCGGCACGATGATCTCGAACTGCTTGCCGTTCACCATCTTCTCCTTGGCGCCGAACTGCACGGCCTGGGTCAGCGAGTTGACCATGTTGCCGCCGTAGTGGTTCAGCACGAGCACGTCGGCGCCGGAGTTCAGCGCGGGCGCGATGTAGGACGAGAAGTCCGTCGAGGCGAGCGGGGTGAGCACATTCTCGACCGTCTCCCAGCCGAGCGCCTCGGTCGCCGCGGCGATCGATTCCTGCTGTGTCCAGCCCCAGGTGTAGTCGGCGGTCAGGTGATAGGCCTTGCGGTCGCTGCCGTAGAGGTTCTTCAGCACGGGTGCCAGCGCGGCGGCCGACATGTAGGCGTTGAAGAAGTGACGGAAGCCGTTCGCCTGCCGGTCCTTGCCGGTGGTGTCGTTCGAGTGGGTGAGGCCGGCCATGAAGACGACGCCGGCCTCCTGGCAGAGACCCTGCACCGCGACGGCGACGCCCGAGGACGAGCCGCCGGAGATCATGATCGCGCCGTCCTTCTCGATCATCGAGCGGGCCGAGGCGCGGGCGGCGTCGGACTTGGTCTGGGTGTCGCCGGTGACGAAGCCGACCTTCTTGCCGAGGATCCCGGTCCCGTCGAGGGTCTTCGACGAGAAGGTGTTGATCATCCCGCCGTCGCCTTCGCCATTCAGGTGCTCGACGGCCAGTTCGAAGGCGCGCAGCTCATCGGCGCCCTCTTCGGCATAGGGGCCGGTCTGCGGCACGTTGAAGCCGAGCGTCACGCCGGAGCCGGTGGGCTCGTTCGTGTAGGCGCTGGCCGAACCGGCGGTGAAGATCGTCGGCGCGGCAAGGCCGGCGCCAGCCACCGCCGAAGTCTTCAACAGACCGCGGCGTGTGAAATTCGATTTCGTCATCATGTCCTCCCGAGTGGTCGCATCCAAGGTCAAGGAATGCCCATATTGGCCGTAAAGGCTGCACGAAGTATCACTGCAGAACAGAAAATTGTGCAACAACGCTATTGAATCGCGAGGTTTTTTTGTAAATTACTCAACAGATCGTTAACGCGGTGAGTCAACTTATTTTCGCGCAGGTGCAGAAAGTGCTTGAAAGGGAAGGACAAATGCCGTGGCCCGTACCGCACTGACCGGCAGCCGTATCCGCGAGCGGCGGATCACGCTGGGGATGCGGCAGGCGCGACTGGCGGAGGCCTGCGGGATCTCGGCCTCCTATCTCAACCTGATCGAGCACAATCGCCGCTCGATCGGGGGGAAACTGCTCAACGCCATCGCCGAGGCGCTGGAGGTGGAGCCGTCCTCGCTCACCGAAGGGGCGGATACGGCGCTGATCGACGCGCTGAGCGGGGCCGCGGCGGGTGCGCTGGCCGCGAGGGCCGAGACCGACCGGGCCGAGGAACTGGCGGGCCGCTTTCCGGGCTGGGCGCGGCTGGTCGCCGGGCAGGCGGCGCGGATCGAGGCGCTGGAGCGCATGGTCGAGGCGCTGAACGACCGGCTGAGCCACGACCCGCAGCTTGCCGCCGCGCTGCACGATATCCTCTCGGCGGTGACGGCGATCCGCTCCGCCTCGGCGATCCTCGTCGAGGACAGCGATATCGATCCGGAATGGCAGGCGCGGTTTCATCGCAATATCCACGAGGACAGCCGACGGCTCGCCGAGGCCTCGCAGGGGCTGGTGACCTATCTCGACGCCGGTACCGATGCCGACCGGGGAACGCTGACGCCGCAGGAGGAGCTGGAGGCCTGGCTGACGGGGCGGGGGCATCACGTGGCGGAGCTGGAGCGGGCGTTGCCGCCCGATCCGGAGGCGCTTACGCGCGGGATCGAGGCGCTGGGCGCACCCGCTGCGCAGGACCTGGCGCGGCGCTATCTCTCCCGCTACCGCGACGACGCGCGGCGCCTGCCGCTGGGGCCGCTGAGGGCCGCGCTGGCGGGGACAGGCACAGATCCGGCTTCGCTGGCGGCACGGTTCGGCGCGGACCTCGCCTGCGTGTTCCGGCGGCTGGCGGCCCTGCCCGAGGGCGACCTGCCCGAGCCGGCCGGAATCGCGATCTGCGACGCCTCGGGCACGCTGACCTTCCGCAAGCCGATCGACGGCTTTTCGCTGCCGCGCTTCGGCGCGGCCTGTCCGCTGCTGCCGCTCTACCAGGCGCTGGGGCGGCCGATGAGCCCGGTGCGCGCGGTGGTCGAGCAGCCCGGGCAGGGCCGGCGGCGTTTCGTGACCTACTCGGTCGCGCAGCCGGCGCATCCTGCGGGATTCGAGCAGCCCACGGTGTTCGAGGCGACCATGCTGATCCTGCCCGAGCCGGCGGGCGAGCGGCGCGAGACGTCGGCGATCCCGATCGGGCCGACCTGCCGGATCTGTCCGCGCGAGGCCTGTATCGCACGGCGCGAGCCCTCGATCCTCACCCCGCCCACGTGACGAAGGCGCTTGCGCCCGGGCGGGATTTGCCGAAGAAGCCCGGGCCATGACCGGTTTTTCCTTCGCCCTTCATGCCACAGACGGCACCGCCCGCACCGGTGAGATCGCGACCCGGCGCGGGGTGATCCGCACGCCCGCCTTCATGCCGGTGGGGACCGCGGGGACGGTGAAGGCGATGCTGCCCGGGAGCGTGGCCGAGACCGGGGCGAATATCCTCCTGGGCAATACCTATCACCTGATGCTGCGCCCCGGCGCCGAGCGGGTGGCGCGGCTGGGCGGGCTGCACCGGTTCATGAACTGGGCGAAGCCGATCCTGACCGACTCTGGCGGGTTCCAGGTGATGAGCCTCGCGGGGCTCAGGAAACTAACCGAGGAGGGAGTGCGCTTCGCGAGCCATATCGACGGCTCGAAGCACCTCCTGACGCCGGAGCGGTCGATGGAGATCCAGGGGCTGCTCGGCTCGGATATCGTGATGGCCTTCGACGAATGCCCGGCGCTGCCGGCGGACGAGAAGCGGGTGGCCGAGAGCATGCGGCTGTCGATGCGCTGGGCGCTCAGGTCGAAGGAGGCGTTCGGCGAGCGGCCGGGGCATGCGCTGTTCGGCATCCAGCAGGGCGGCGTGACGCGGGACTTGCGCGCCGAGAGCGCGGAAAAGCTTCGGGAAATCGGCTTCGACGGCTACGCCATCGGCGGGCTCGCGGTGGGCGAGGGGCAGGAGGCGATGTTCGGGGTGCTCGACTATGCGCCGGGGATGCTGCCGGAGGACCGGCCGCGCTATCTGATGGGGGTGGGCAAGCCCGACGACATCGTGGGCGCGGTGAAGCGCGGGGTGGACATGATGGATTGCGTACTGCCGTCGCGCTCGGGGCGGACCGGGCAGGCGTTTACCCGCCGGGGCGTGGTGAACATCAAGAACGCGCGACACCAGGACGATCCGCGGCCGCTCGACGAGGCCTGCAACTGCCCGGCCTGCAAGGATTATTCCCGTGCCTATCTGCACCATGTGTTCCGGGCAGGCGAGATGATCTCGGGGATGCTGCTGACCTGGCACAACCTGCATTACTTCCAGGAATTGATGGCGGGGATGCGGGCGGCCATCGCCGAGGGGCGGTTCGCATCCTGGGAGGCGGGGTTCCACGCGGCGCGGGCGGAAGGCGACATCGCGCCGCTCTGAGGTGGCGCACAACCCGTACACAACCCGTACACAACCCGTACACCGGCGGAGACGGCGTGCGACGCTCCCGCTGGCGCGGATCGCCCCGCCCGCCGTCCCGTGGCGCACGCTCAGGCGGCGGCGAGGATCCGGGCGGGGCCGGCGCGGAGTGCCTTGCGGGCGGCGGGGCCGTAGCGGTTGGGGTCGGCGCGGAGCGTGGGGAAAGCGGCGAAGAGCGCCTCGCGCTGAGCGGGGTCGAGCCCGTCGAGGCTGTAGGCGCCAGGGTGGTAGCTTTCGGCGGGCGCGCCCTCGGCGGTGAGGATCGCGTGGCGGTCGAGCATGATGTGGTGCCAGGTTACCTCGGCGCAGGGCGCCTCGGTGATGAAGCGGCCATCGACCAGCGCCTTGGCGGGCACCAGCACCTCTTCCTCGCCGAAATAGAGCTGGGTGCGGGGGTCGCGGACCAGCATCCGGTGCTGCGGCGAGACGATGAGCGGGCCGGCATTGCCGATGGCGCCGGGGGCGAAGCGGACCGGCGCGCCGGCGCCGACGCCCGACACGGTGCGGTACCCGTGCCAGCGGATCGGCCGCGGGCCGTCATCGGCGGTGAGCACGAGATCGCCGGGCGCGAGGCTTTCGATCGGCCGGGGGCCGTGCGGCGTGTCGATCAGGGTTCCGGAGGCGAAGCAGATGATCGTTTCGATGCCGGTGAAGGTGAGCGTGGTGCCGTCGAGCAGCGTCGCGGTGCCCGAGAGCCCGCCAGCGCTGTCGTCCTCGTTCGAATAGACGATCGAGCCTTGCACGAGCTGGCCGGCGAAATCGAGCGTGTCGCCCGCGGTCTCGGCGCCCTCGCCGCCATCGACCGAGATCGTGCCGCCGGCGAGCAGGCTCGCGTCGATCACGAAGGTGTCGTCGCCGTCGCCGCCCGAGGCGGTGTCGCCATCGCCGATATTGATCCTGTCGTCGCCGGTGCCGCCGTCGAGGATGTCGGCGCCTTCGCCGCCCGAGAGCGTGTCGTTCCCGGCCTCGCCATAGACCTCGTCGTCGCCCAGCCCGGCATCGACGATGTCGTTGCCGTCGCCGGCCTGGATCAGGTCGTCATTGGTGCCGAGCGGCACGGCGTCGAAATGCAGGTCGGTGAAGTAGATCGCCTGCTGGGTGTTGCCGCCATTGTCGTAGTCGATGACGATGCGCGCGACCGGCCCGGCGATCTCGACCAGCACCGAGCCGGCGGCCTGGCTTTCGCTGTTGTTGGTGATCGCGGCGGTGATCGTCTGGTCGCTCAGGGAATCGTCGCCCGAGAGGGTGATCGTCACCGGCACTTCGTTGCCGTCCGCGTCGTAGGCGGTGATCGTGACGATGTCCTGGAAGTTGTTGAAACCGTCGATCACCCCGTCGATGTCATTGATCCGGAAGCTGACATTCTGGACCTCATCCTCGAAGCCCGAGCCCGAGACGGAGGAGAAATCGAAGGTGACCTGCGCGTCGGTCGCGTTGCCGTTCTGGTAGAGATAGGCGCTCGAATTGGCGGGGTAGGTCTCGCCCGAGGCGACGTATTGCGTGCTGGTGTGCTCGGCCGAGAATTCGCCGCCCGAGGGGCCGGTATAGGCGACGTCCACCTGGATCCCGCCGGTGTCCTGGCTGATGCCGCCGGACAGGTTGGTTTCGTCCGAATAGTCGGTCCAGTTGAACTGGAGCGGCGTGAACGGGTCGCTCGAGGGGTTGTCGAAGCCGTCCACCACGTCGCCGTCCGGGTCGCCCGTGTAGTCGGCGTCGATCACGTCGTCGCCGGAGGTGCCCTCGACGATGCCGTCGAGCGTCGGGAAGTCGAAATCCGCGTAGCTGAAGACCGGGTCGCCGCTGATGTTGGCGTTCGGGTTGTTGTCGAAGGTGAGGGTTTCGTAGGTGCGGCCGGCGACGAGGGGGATCTCGGAGAGCAGATAATAGCCGGTGGCGGCGCCGTCCTCGACCTCGAAGGTGACCACCTGGAAGGTCTCGCCGGTGACGGTGTCGCGCAGGGTCCAGCCCTCTTCGGCGTCGACACTGCTGCCGGCGGAGCTGTTGCCGCCGAGGGTGACGTCGGCCGTCGCGGTCTCGGTCGCGTTGTCGTCGTCGAGCACGGCGCCGGCATTGCCAGTTCCGTTGTCGGTGATGACGGCCGTGCCCTCGGCATCCGCCGGGCCGGTATAGGTGGCGGTGCCCCCGGCGGTCCGGCTGAAGATGAAGAACGGATCGGCGTTGTAGAACTGGAGCGTATACGTTGCCATGCGTCACCCCGGGGTGAAAGGAACAGGCGCGAAAAGTAAGGAATTGCAAGGAAATCCGGCGCCAATGGGGAAGCGAGGTGGCAATGTCGCGGCCCTTCCGGGGGCGGGGCCGGTCGCGGGCGGAAATCGCCTTGCGGGACTTGCCCCCCCGGACCGGCTTGGGGCAAGGTGGGGGAAATTCCGGGCATGCGTGACCGGGGTTGAACGGGCAACGCCTTTGACCCATCTCTAGCAGGCCGAGACAGGGGAAGGCCGGTGCCGCCGCGAAGCGGGGCGAGGCGTTCCTGCCAACGATAAGGAAAAAAGCATGACAGAGCAAAAACTTGCGAGCTACCCGGTCCTGCCGCTCAGGGATATCGTGGTGTTCCCGCACATGATCGTGCCGCTCTTCGTCGGCCGCGAGAAGTCGGTTCGGGCGCTCGAGGCGGTCATGAAGGACGACAAGCAGATTCTTCTGTCGAGCCAGGTCGACCCGGCGGTGGACGACCCCTCCGAGGAGGGGATCTACAAGACCGGCGTCCTGGCCAACGTATTGCAATTGCTCAAGCTTCCCGACGGGACCGTGAAGGTGCTGGTCGAGGGGCGAGTGCGCGTGCGGATCACCGAGTTCCTGGCGAACGAGTCCTATTTCGAGGCGCGTGCCGAGGAGCTGGCCGAGGAGATCGGCGACGGGGAGGTGGTCGAGGCGCTGTTGCGCTCGGTCGGCGACGAATTCCAGCGCTACACCAAGGTCAAGAAGAACATCCCCGAGGAGGCGCTGGTCGCCGTCTCGGAGACGCGCGAGCCGGCGAAGCTCGCCGATCTGGTGGCGGGCCATCTCGGTGTCGAGGTCAAGCAGAAGCAGGATCTTCTGGAGACGCTCTCGGTCGCCGAGCGGCTGGAGAAGGTCTATGGCCTGATGCAGGGCGAGATGTCGGTCCTGCAGGTCGAGAAGAAGATCAAGACGCGCGTCAAGAGCCAGATGGAGCGGACGCAGCGCGAGTATTATCTGAATGAGCAGATGAAGGCCATTCAGAAGGAGTTGGGCGACGGCGAGGACGGCTCGAACGAGATCGCCGAGCTCGAGGAGCAGATCGCCGAGACCAGGCTCTCGAAGGAGGCGCGCGAGAAGGCGCTGGCCGAGGTCAAGAAGCTGAAGTCGATGTCGCCGATGTCGGCCGAGGCCACCGTGGTGCGCAACTATCTCGACTGGATGCTGTCGATCCCCTGGGGCACGCGCTCGCGGGTCAAGAAGGACCTGCACCGGGCGCAGAAGGTGCTGGACGACGACCACTACGGCCTCGAGAAGGTCAAGGAGCGGATCGTCGAGTATCTCGCCGTGCAGCAGCGCTCGAAGAAGCTGAAGGGTCCGATCCTCTGCCTTGTCGGCCCGCCGGGCGTGGGCAAGACCTCGCTGGGCAAGTCGGTCGCCAAGGCGACGGGTCGCGAATTCATCCGGATCTCGCTGGGCGGGGTTCGAGACGAGAGCGAGATCCGCGGCCACCGGCGGACCTATATCGGCTCGATGCCCGGCAAGATCATCCAGTCGATGAAGAAGGCCAAGACCAACAACCCGCTGATCCTGCTCGATGAAATCGACAAGATGGGGCAGGATTTCCGGGGCGATCCGGCTTCGGCGATGCTCGAGGTGCTCGATCCCGAGCAGAACTCGACCTTCACCGATCACTATCTGGAGGTGGAATACGATCTGTCGGACGTGATGTTCCTGACCACGGCGAACTCCTACAACATGCCGGGACCGCTCCTGGACCGGATGGAGATCATCACGCTCGCGGGCTACACCGAGGACGAGAAGCGGGAGATCGCGAAGCAGCACCTGATCGAGAAGCAGGTGAAGAACCACGGGCTGAGATCGTCCGAGTTCGAACTGACCGACGACGCGCTGACCGACATGATCCGTTACTACACGCGCGAGGCCGGTGTCCGGAACCTTGAGCGCGAGATCGCCAAGCTCACGCGGAAGGCGGTCACGCGGATCATCCGGAAGGACGAGAAGACCGTTCGGATCGTGCCGGAGAAGCTCGAGGATTACCTCGGCGTCCGGAAGTACCGCTACGGGCTCGCCGAGAAGGACGACCAGATCGGTGTCGTCACCGGGCTGGCCTGGACTTCGGTCGGTGGGGATCTTCTGTCGATCGAGGCGCTGCGGCTGCCCGGCAAGGGCCGGATGAAGACCACCGGCAAGCTCGGCGACGTGATGAAGGAGTCGATCGATGCCGCGTCGAGCTACGTGCGCTCCATTGCGCCGCAGATCGGTGTGAAGCCGCCGCGGTTCGACACGATCGATATTCACGTCCATGTCCCCGACGGGGCGACGCCGAAGGACGGCCCCTCTGCGGGGCTCGCGATGGTGACGTCCATCGTGTCGGTCCTGACGCAGATCCCGGTCCGCAAGGATATCGCCATGACCGGCGAAGTGTCCCTGCGCGGCAACGCGATGCCGATCGGCGGCCTCAAGGAGAAGCTTCTCGCCGCGCTGCGGGGCGGTATCAAGACGGTGCTCATCCCCGACGAGAACGCCAAGGACCTGCCGGATATCCCGGACAACGTGAAGAACGGCCTGGAGATCATCCCGGTGAGCCATGTCTCCGAGGTTCTGAAGCTTGCGCTGGTGCGCCAGCCCGAGCCGATCGAGTGGGACGAGGCGGCCGAGGAAGCCGCCGCGGCGGAGCGGGCGGCCGCTTCGGCGCAGGTTGCGGCGGCGACCACGCACTGAGCCGGAGGCGCCGGGTCCGCCCGGCGCACCCGATTGCGGCCCGGACAAGGAGATGAGCGCGCGTCCCGACGCGCGCTCATTTCTTTTCGGGTGTCGTCGAGAGCCTGCGGCGGGCCCGGCGCGGGACCGCGCCGCGGCGCGCGGCGGTGCTACGAGGCGAGGGGAATGGCCTGCGCCAGCATGAAGCCCTCGGGGGCGCCGGACGGGTCTTCCCCGGCTGCCGCTCCGCCGGCCGTGTCGGACAGCCGGAACCGGGCCGCGGCGGCGGCGAGGCGGCCGGTCTCCTGCTCGAGGATGCGGACCGCGGCGGTGGTCTCCTCGAACATCGCGGCGTTCTGCTGGGTCGAGCGGTCGAGATCGGTGGCGGCCTTCGACACCTCTGCCACCGTGGAGGAGGCTTCCTGAACGGCGGACGCGATGCCCTGGATCCGTTCGGTCACGCCGCGCACGGCCTCGGCGATCTCGTTGAGCGCGACGCCGCTCTGGTGCACCAGATCGACGCCCTTCTGCACATGGGCGCCGCTCGCGTCGATCAGCGAGGCGATCTCGCGCGAGGCGTCGGACGAACGGGTGGCGAGCGCGCGCACCTCGGAGGCGACGACGGCGAAGCCGCGCCCGGCCTCGCCCGCGCGGGCGGCCTCGACGCCGGCATTGAGCGCCAGGAGGTTGGTCTGGAACGAGATCCCGTCGATCACCTCGATGATCTTGCGGATCGCCTGGCTCGACGCCTCGATCTCGCTCATCGCGGCGACCGCCTCGCCGACGACCCGGGTGCCGCTCGACGCCTTGGCGTCGATCTCGTCGACGGTCAGGCTCGCCTCTGCGGCTTCGTTGCCGGAGGTCTTGACCGTGGCGCTCATCTCGTCGAGCGCGGCGGCGGTTTCCTCGAGGGTCGCCGCCGTCCGCTCGGTGCGGCGGGCGAGATCGTCGGCGGCGTGGCTGATTTCGCCGGTGGAGTCCTGGATCGTGCTGCTCGACTGGCTGATCTGGCGGATCGTGTCGGCCAGGCTCTCCGCGCAGCTGTTCGCGGCGCGGGCGATCTCGCCGAAATCGCCGCTATGGGTCGCCTTGGTGCGGAAGGTCAGGTCGCCGGAGGCGAGGGCGGCGAGGGCCGCGCGGATATCGGCCAGGGCGGCGTTGGTGACCATGCAGATCTGGTTCAGGCCCTCGCAGACCTCGGCGAAGATGCCCTCCTTGCCGTGCACGTCGATCCGGTGGGAGAAATCGCCGCTCGCACAGGCGCGGACCACGTCGGCGATCTCGGCGGCGGCCTCCTGTTCGGTGCGGCGGCGGGCCTCCTCGGCCGAGCGGGCCTGGGACAGGCGGTCGGCCTCGGCCTGCTGGGCGGTGGCCTCCTGCCGGGCATGCTCCGCAGAGGTCTCCGCGGCTCGCCGCGCGGCCTCGACATTCTCCTTCTCGAGCCGGGCCCGTTCGGCAATGGCGTCGCGGAACTCCGCCACCTTGCCGCGGAGCGAGCCGAGCTCGTCGGTGCTGTCCCAGCCGGGCAGCGGCGTGTCGAGCGCGCCCCGGGACAGACCGCCCATGCAGTGCTCTAGATCGAGGAGGCGCCCGAGGATCCGCTTCGAGATCATCAGGTAGCCGGCGAGGGACATGGCAAGCATCAGGGCCGCCGAGGCGCCCAGCGTGATCATCGTCACGCGCGAGATGTCCTTCATCTCGACGAGCGCGCCGCCGACATGGCGCGACACGACCTCGGTCATCACGGCATAGGCCGCCATGGCCTCGTCATAGGCAGCGTCGAACGAGACGTCGCCCTGGAGGATCCGCGCGGACAGGTTCAGGGTCGCGGCATAGCGGCTCTGCGCGAGCTCCGCGAACCGGTCGATATCGGTGCGGAGCGCCTCCACGGTCCTGGACGTGGCGGCATCGGCGCTGCCATCCGCGAGCGCGGCGCCCGCCGCGGCGATCTCCGACACGGCCTCGCCGATATCCTCGCCCGCGTCGCCGCCGATCGCCTCCTCGGTCAGGAGATGGCCGTTGGCGACCAGGTAGCGGGCGGTGCCGAGCCGGGCCTGGTCCGCCGCGCTCCCGGCATAGGCCGGCGATTCCGCGAGCCCGACGATTCCCTCGATGATCCCGTCATAGAGCGCGTCGAATTCCACGTCCGAACCGGTGCCGACGCCGGTATCGTCGGCGAGCAGGGCGAAGCGGCTGGCGGCCTGACGGCCGAGCTCGTCGATTTCGGCGATTGTCCTGCTCACCTCTTGCCGGATTTCCTCGGCGCGGGGATCGCTCTTGCCGAACGTATGTTCGGCCTGCTGGACAAGGTCGGAGAGAATGACCTTGGAAAGTTCCATCTGGTGGGTGACATCGTCGGTCGATTCGGCGGAATCGCCCCCCATGATCTCCTCGATCACGATGTGCGCCTCGGTGACGGCGTTCCTGGAATCCTTGATCAGGGCCAGCATCGGAAACAGATCGCGGCCCAGGAGAATGCCGCGCCCGGCGAGGGAGTTCCCGGTCCAGATACTGGCGCCGCCGGCGATCAAGATCAGCGCGATGAAAGCCAGAAAGCCGACGCGCGCCTGCAGGGCGACCGAATTCCGGAGCATTGGAACCTCATAGCAGCACGTGGGCTGCATAGCGGGCGAGGTCTGAAGAATCGGTATATCTTCGCGAGGTCCAGACCGGGATCAGGACGCGCGGGCCGCGCCGGGGCCTGCCGTCTCGGGGAGGATCTTGCCGGGGTTCAGGATTCCCTGCGGGTCGAGCGCCTGTTTCAGCGCGGCCATGACCGCCCAGCCCGCGCCGTGCTCGGCCTCCATGTAGCCCTTCTTGCCGATTCCGACCCCGTGCTCGCCGGTGGCGGTGCCGCCCATCGCCAGGGCGCGCTCGGTCATCCGGTGGGCGAGGGCCTTGGCGGTCTTCAGGTCTTCCGGCCTTGCCGGATCGACCACCAGCGTCGCGTGGAAATTGCCGTCGCCGACATGGCCGAGGAGGGGGCCGTAGAGGCCGCTTTCGGCGATGTCCGCCTGGGTGTCCACCACCGCCTCGGCCAGGCGCGAGATCGGCACGCAGATGTCGGTCGCGACCGCGCGCTTGCCCGGATGCGCGGCGATGATCGCGTAATAGGCGTCGTGGCGCATGCGCCAGAGGCGGTTGCGGTCCTCGGACTTGTCCGACCAGCGGAAGCCCGTCGCGCCATATTCGGCAGCGACCTCGCCGAAGCGTTCGGCGTCTTCCTTCACGCCCGCTTCGGAGCCGTGGAATTCCAGCATCAGGTGCGGAGCTTCCGGGAAGTCGGTGCCGGCATGGGCGTTGAAACAGCGCGCCACCTCGGCATCGACGAACTCGATGCGGGCCATGGGGATGCCCATCTGGATCGTGGCGATCACGGTGTTCACCGCCTCCGCGATGGTCGGGAAGGCGCAGACCGCCGAGGAGATCGCCTCGGGCTGCCCGCGCAGCTTCAGCGTGAGTTCGGTGATGAGGCCGAGCGTGCCCTCGGAGCCGAGAAAGAGTGCGGTGAGGTCGTAGCCCGAGGCGCTTTTCCGCGCCCGTGTGCCGGTGCGGATCACGGTGCCGTCGGCGAGCACCACTTCGAGCCCGAGGACGTTGTCGCGCATGGTGCCGTAGCGCACCGCGGTGGTGCCCGAGGCGCGGGTCGCGGCCATGCCGCCGAGCGACGCGTCGGCGCCGGGATCGACCGAGAAGAACAGGCCGGTGGCGCGGAGTTCCTCGGCCAGCGCGCGGCGGGTGATGCCGGGCTGGACGATGCAGTCCATGTCCTCGGGGCTCACCGCGAGGACCCGGTTCATCCGGGCGAAATCCACCGCGATGCCGCCCTCGACCGCGAGCGCGTGGCCCTCGAGCGAGGTGCCGGCGCCCCAGCCGACCACCGGGCAGCCGTGGCGGGCGCAGATCCGGACGATCTCGGACACCTCGGCGGTGCTCTCGGGATAGGCGACCGCGTCGGGCGGGGTGGTGTCGAAATAGCTTTCGTTCTGGCCGTGCAGGTCGAGATCGGAGCGGGAGGTGGACAGCCGTTGCCCCAGAACGGGCTTCAGCGCGTCGATGGCCGTGGCGATGCTCATGCTATTGCCCACACCGGTAGGCGAACCTGGTTTCGGTCATGCCGGGCGGCTGGAACTCGATGTGGTCGAGCTGGCCGCCGTAGCTGACGAGACGGATCGGGAAGGTGTCGATGTTCGCGGCCTTGAGCAGCACGTTCTGGCCCTCGATGCCGTAGGTGACCGGGAGCGCGCCGCCGCCCGATTCCAGCATCAGGATGATGCCGTAGTCGAAGGTCACCGGGGCGCTGCATTCCGATGGCGCGGTGCCGGGCGTCAGCCGAAGCGGCTGCGGGCGCATCGTCCAGCGGCCGACGAGGAAACTCGGCGCGGCGGGCTTGAACGCGTCGTAGCCGTTCATGTCGCGATATGCCTCGAGATAGGCCTCGAAACCGCGGCTCTCGCGCAGCTGGGTCAGGTAGAGCGGCGGATTGCTTTCGCGAAGATCGCGGAAATAGGTCTCGGCGCGGCCGTCGAGCACGTGCAGGATCGTGAAGTAGAGACCGATCGCGAGCACGCTGACGCCGAAGGACAGCATCTCGATCCGGCCGAACCGGTAGCGTCGCCATTGTCTCGAGATCGTCACGCCGGAGTCCCCTTCAAAGCCACAGTTGTCCCTCGCATCGCCAAGCCCCGGAGGTGCTTTGCATTTCCCGCCGCAACGTCGTAGCTGGAAGCGGAAACCATATCCAGAGCACCGGCCTGGCGAACCATAGCTTTGGCGGCCGGGCTCGACAATCGGCGGGCGCAGAATATGAGCGAACAATCCACGATCGAGTTTCCGCAGCCGCAAGACGACCAGCGCCGGTTCTCGATCATCGCGCTTTCCGCGATCGCCATCGCCATCGGGATCGTCACCGGGCTGGGCGCGGTCGTCCTGCGCTACCTGATCTCGGTGCTGCACAACTTCTTCTTCCTCGGCATCTTCTCCTTCGACTACGACGCGAACATTCCCACGCCGCCTTCGCCCTACGGTCCGCTCGTCATCCTGGCGCCGGTCGTCGGCGGGGCCATCGTGCTCTGGCTGGTGCGCAGCTACGCGCCCGAGGCGAAGGGCCATGGCGTGCCGGAGGTGATGGACGCGATCTATTACCGCGGCGGTCATATCCGGCCGCAGGTGGTGCTGGTGAAGTCGCTCGCCTCGGCACTCTCGATCGGTTCGGGTGCCTCGGTCGGGCGCGAGGGGCCGATCATCCAGATCGGCTCGGGGATCGGCTCGGTGCTCGGCCGCTATTTCAACCTCAGGAGCTGGCAGGTCATCACCATGGTCGCCGCCGGGGCCGGGGCGGGGATCGCGGCGACGTTCAACACGCCCTTGGGCGCGGTGATGTTCGCGGTCGAGCTGATGCTGCCCGAGTTCAGCGCCCGCACGCTCCTGCCGGTGGTGCTCGCCACCGGGACGGCGACCTATGTCGGACGCGCGGCCTTCGGGATGGCGCCCGCCTTCCTCGTCGCGGCGCATAACC
The DNA here is from genome assembly GCA_050299695.1 of Paracoccaceae bacterium. Lineage (GTDB taxonomy): Bacteria > Pseudomonadota > Alphaproteobacteria > Rhodobacterales > Rhodobacteraceae > Ovoidimarina. The sequence goes on along the minus strand of JBNKWI010000009.1, from coordinate 17,138 downwards.
GGCCCGATGTCTTCGTGCCGCTCTCGGTGGACATGCTGCCGCTCTACGTGATCTTCGGCATGCTCTCGGGCGTCGCCGCCTGGACCTTCGTGAAGGTGCTCTACCGCACCGAGGATCTCTTCGACGGCTGGAAGGCGAACCCCTACCTGAAGAACGCGGTGGGCATGCTCTCGCTCGGAATCCTGTTTTACGTGCTTCTGCTGACCACCGGGCAGTACCACACCGAGAGCGTCGGCTATGCCACGATCGAGGCGGTGCTGACCGGTCAGCTTGCGGCGCCGGGGTTCCTGCTGCTTCTCTTCCTGCTGAAGATGATCGCGACCTCGGTCTCGCTCGGCGCGGGCGCGTCGGGCGGGGTATTCTCGCCGTCGCTGTTTCTCGGCGCGACGCTGGGGGGCGCGTTCGGGGGCGCGCTCGACCTGATGTTCCCGCATCTCGGCTTCCACCCGGTCACCTTCGCGCTGATCGGCATGGCCGGGATCGTCGGCGCGTCGACGGGCGCGGCGCTGACCTCGATCATGATGCTCTTCGAGATGACCGGCGACTACACGATCACGGTGGCGGCGATCATCGCGGTGGTCTGCGCCGTGGGCGTCCGCCGCTGGCTGTCGGAGGACGACATCTACACCACCAAACTCGCGCGGCGGGGCCATCACATCCCGCGCGAGAGCCGGTCGCACAGTTTCTCGATCCGGCGGATCCGCGAGCTGATGTCGCCGGCCGTGGGGGTGATGGAGAAGTCGGAGCTCGGCCCCAGCGGCGTGGTCGATACCGAGCTGGGCGAGGAGCGGGTCTATGCGGTGGTCGTCACCGGCCGCAACGTGGTGGGGATCGTCCGGGTCCACCCCGAGGACCCCACCAAGCGCCACGGGCCGATCATCGCGCCGGTGGGCTACGCCCAGGAATCGAGCTTCCTGCAGCAGGCGATGACCGGCATGGCGGACCACGGACATGCGGCGCTTCTGGTGCTGCCCGAAAAGACGATCCCGCGGCCCGAGAACGTGATCGGCGTCCTGACCCGCGACGCGATCGCCGCCTCGGTCCTGCGCGACTACCGGAGCTGAGGGACGCCCGGGCGGGACGGGCGGCAAGAGGAAGGACGCGGCATGGGCGCGAAGTTCTGGTTTCTGGCGGCGTCCGATGGCGATGCGCGGGCGCGTCTGAAGGCGCGGCCGACGCCCGACCGGGCGGCCTCGGTGGCGCTGGCGAAGGAGCTTTTCGGCCCGCGCCTGAAGGAGGCCGGCGAGGCGAACCTTGTCGAGGCTGACCCGCGGGGTGGGGAGGTCCTCGTGGGGGTCTATCCCGGTGTCACCGTCGTGGCGGCCGAGGCGTTGGGGCTCGACCGGCCCTCGACCCTGCCCGAGCGGTTCCTCGACCTGGGGCGCGGGCGGCGGCTGACGCTTCACGCCCAGCACAGCGTGGTGGACTGGGCTGCCTTCGCGCTCTGGGAGGATGGCGTCCTGCGCCGCAGCCTGAGCGTCAGTCCGGACGACGGGATCATCGAGGATATCGGCGAGCGGCTGCCCTTTGAGGCGGCGTTCTGGGCGCCGCCGGAGGAGGACGATCTGCCCTTCGGCCACCCGCTCGACCTGGGCGAGGAGGCGCTCCTTGCCTTTCTCGGGTTCCAGTTCGAGGGGCATCCCGATGCCTGGCTCATCGACCCGGAGGACCTGATCGTCCCGCGGTTCAGGTCGCGGCCGGCCTGGCGCTTCTGGTAGCGGCCGTCAGAGCGCTTCGACGGCCACCTGGGGCGTGGCGTAGAAGGCGACATAGCCCTTGATCGCCGCGACGCCGTCCTTCGGGTTCTCGTAGCTCCAGGCGGCGTTCTCGAGCACCGTGCTCTTGGTGACGATGGAGAAATAGCTGGCCGCGCCCTTGTGCGGGCAGGTGGTGCTGTGGTCGGTGGGTTCGAGGAAGGCCATCGCGATATCCTCGCGTGGGAAGTAGATCACCGGCGGGTAGGTGCCCTCGGTCAGTTCCAGTGCGCGGTCGCTCTCGCCCAGGACCGCGCCGCCGGCCCTGATGACCCAGGTGCCTGCCGCCTCCCGGATTCTGATATGATCTGCCATGAAATTCCTCCCTGACCCGTCGCCAAGGATACCCCGGCAATACGACGGTTTTCCTTCAAATAGCCTGTGTCGCGGCGGTGAGCCAGCCCGACGCGCCCGGAGAGACGCGTTTCTCCAGAAGCGCGCGCACCTTCGCGTGGTAATCGTTCAGCCAGTCGCGCTCGCCGGGCGACAGCATCGCGGTCTCGACGAGCCGGGTGTCGATGGGCACCCAGGTGAGCGTGTCGAAGGCGCGCTGGTCGCGGTCGTCGCCGCCGTCGAGCCGTTCGGCCTCGCGCACCACAACGAGGTTCTCGATGCGGATGCCCCAGGCGCCCTCGCGGTAATAACCGGGCTCGTTCGAGAGGATCATGCCTGGCTCGAGCGGCACATCGGAGAGCCGCGAGATCCGCTGCGGGCCTTCGTGGACCGAGAGGAACACGCCCACGCCGTGGCCGGTGCCGTGGTCGTAATCCTGCCCGGCCATCCAGAGCGGCGCGCGGGCGAGCGGGTCGAGATCGCGGCCGGTAAGCCCCTTGGGCCAGCGCGCCCGGCTGATCGCGATCATGCCCTGGAGCACGCGGGTGAAGGCGGATTTCTGGTCGGGCGTCGGGCTGCCGGTGGTCACCGTGCGGGTGATGTCGGTGGTGCCGTCGAGATATTGCCCGCCGGAATCGATCAGCACCAGGTCGCCCGGCGCGATCGCGCGGTTGGTCTCGCGGGTGACGCGGTAGTGCACGATGGCACCGTTCGGGCCGGCGCCGCAGATCGTGTCGAAGCTGATGTCCCGGAGCGCGTTGGTCGCGCGGCGGAAGGTTTCGAGCTCTTCGACGACGTCGATCTCGGTGAGCCCGCCCTTGGGCGCTTCACTGTCGAGCCAGGCGAGGAATTCGACCATTGCGGCGCCGTCGCGCAGATGCGCCTCGCGCGTGGCGGCGATCTCGGCCGGGGTCTTGCGGGCCTTGGGGAGAAGGCAGGGATCGGCGCCGCGCACCGGTTCGGCGCCCTGGGCCTTCAGGTGCGACCAGACGGCGAGGGGGGCGGTGGCCGGGTCCACCCGGATGGCGTCTTTCTGGGCGGCGAGCACGTCGAGGAGCGCGCCGTAGGGGTGGCACGTGACCGTGTCGCCCAGATGCGCGGTGACCTCCGCGTCGGCCGGGGCGTCGGTGAAGAGGTCTACCCGGCCGTCACCATGGGCCAGTGCAAAGGCATGGGCGATGGGGATCCGGGGGATGTCGCCGCCGCGGATATTGAGGAGCCAGGCGACGGAATCGGGGAGCGTGAGGAGGGCGGCGGACTGGCCGTCTTCCTTGAGCGTCGCAGCGAGGGTGGCGCATTTCTCGGCCGGCGCGGCGCCGGCGAGCGCTTCGGGATAGGTCGAGAGCGGCGCCGCGGGGCGGGGCGGGCGGTCGGACCAGATCGCGTCGACGAGGTTCGCCGAGGCGCGCGCCTCGATCCCGGCCTTGCCGAGGGGGCGGGTCAGCGCCTCGATTTCGTCGACGGTGTGGAGCCAGGGGTCGAAGCCGATCACCGCGCCGTCGTCGGCATGCGCGAGGAGCCAGTCGGCGAGCTTGGTGGCGGGCCAGTCCACCGGGGTGAAATGGGCGGTGTCGACCTGCGCCTTGACCTGGGTGCGGTAGCGGCCGTCGATGAAGACGCCGGCCTGGTCCTTCAGAACCGCGGCGAAACCCGCCGAGCCGGTGAAGCCGGTGAGCCAGGCCAGCCGCTCGTCGCAAGGCGCGACGTATTCGCCGCGATGGGCGTCCGAGCGGGGCACGATGAACCCGTCGAGCCCGGCCTCCGTCATCGCCGCCCGGAGCGTCGCGAGCCGGGGCGGGCCCTGGTCGGGCGAGGTCCGGGAATCGAAGGTCTGGAACAAGACTACACGGATCCCTCGGGCTCGCCGGCATGAATCCATGCCCGGATTGACTCAATGATCTCGAAGGTCGGGTAGCGCAGAATGTCGGCCTCCGAGTATCCTTCCGAAAGCTTCCATTCCCAATGCCATTCCTGCCAATCAATGTATTTTCCGATGACGGTGCTCGGTCCGCGCGATCTCGCTCCGGTCGTCAGGCGAAACCATTCGAGCACTTCGGTCATTACACGGTCATACTCCCCGCCATGGCTACGAATGTCACTCCCTGAAATGTCCGAGAGCGCCCGCTGGAAGCGATACCGCTCTTCCTCGAGGATAAGAAATCGCTTGTCTTCCCGACCCGGCAAGAACTTCCGGCAGCCATAGTCAATCCCGAGCTCGAACGGCATGTTCAGCCTGAAGATCTCTCCGGCTTCGGTTGCCTTGCACCGACTCAGGTCGTGGATCGAATAGCGGCTTTCTTCAATGAGCTGGCGGATCTTGTCGAGCCGAGACTCCCCGGCGTCGTCTCTCTCTGTGGCAAGCCGTGGCTCGAAGCCAAGATAAAGGACCACGAAGACGATGGCGTGTAGGAGCGGCTGGAAATCCTCATCGAACGGGCAATTGATGAAGACGGATCTGTCGTATGGCGGCAATCGTCATCCCTTCGGGGGAAAGGGATCGGGTCCGTAGCTGCTGCGCTCGCGGATCCGGCCGTCGCGTCCGTGAATATAGAGCTCCGATCCTTCACGGCGGGCGCGATCGCGCGCCACGTCTATCGCCTCGCCCTGAGTGTCGTAAGTATTGGACGCACGCGACGATCCGGCCTTCCGGACACTCCATCGTCCGTTGCTCGGCACCACATGTTGACCTTTCTTGTGCATCTGCGACTCCAAGGGCTCTAACCGAAGATATAGCTACTTTCAGGGAGTATTGAAACTCTTGAGCGTGCTGAGGGTCATGACGCCCTCCGCAGGCCGGCGAAGCGCGCGCGGGCGCGAGGGTCGGTGTCGAAGAGCGCGGCAAGCTGCTCGGTCATCGCGCCGGCGAGCTGGTCGACATCGGTGATCGTGACCGCGCGGTTGTAGTACTTGGTCACGTCATGGCCGATGCCGATGGCGATCAGCTCGACCGCTCTGCGGCGCTCCACCATCGCGATCACGTCGTGGAGGTGTTTGTCGAGGTAATTCGCGGGGTTGACGGATAGGGTTGAATCGTCGACGGGCGCGCCGTCGGAGATCACCATCAGGACCTTGCGCGCCTCGTGGCGGCCGGCGAGCCGGCGGTGCGCCCATTCCAGCGCCTCGCCGTCGATGTTCTCCTTGAGGAGCCCTTCCTTCATCATCAGGCCGAGATTTTCCCGCGCCCGGCGCCAGGGCGCATCGGCGGATTTGTAGATGATGTGGCGGAGGTCGTTGAGCCGGCCCGGCACCTGCGGCCGGCCGCTCTGGAGCCATTTCTCGCGCGCCTGCCCGCCCTTCCAGGCGCGGGTGGTGAAGCCGAGGATCTCGACCTTGACCTGGCAGCGCTCCAGCGTGCGGGCGAGCACGTCGGCGCAGATCGCGGCGATGGAGATCGGGCGGCCGCGCATGGAGCCCGAATTGTCGAGCAGCAGCGTCACCACGGTGTCGCGGAACTCGGTGTCCTTCTCGACCTTGAAGCTCAAGGGCGTGGTCGGGTTCGCGACGACGCGGGCGAGGCGGCCGGCATCGAGGATGCCTTCCTCGCGGTCGAACTCCCAGCTCCGGTTCTGCTGCGCCTGGAGCCGGCGCTGGAGCTTGTTCGCGAGCCGCGACACCGCGCCCTTCAGGGGTTCGAGCTGCTGGTCGAGATAGGCGCGGAGGCGTTCCAGCTCGGCCGGTTCCGCGAGTTCCTCGGCGCGGATTTCCTCATCGAATTCGGTGAGATAGACCTCGTAGTTCGGGTCGGCCTCGCTGGCGGGCATCGGTGGCGGCGGTTCGAGCGGCGCCTCGCCCTCGGGCAGTTCGCTCTCCTCGCCCATCTCGGCGTCGGCGAGCTCGTCGGCGCTGAGCTCGGCCTGGGCCTCGTCCTGCTGCGCTTCCTGGCTCTGCTCGGGCGAGGCTTCGGCCTCGTCCTGGTCGGCATCGCCCTGCGAATCCGGGTTCTCGTCGTCCTCCTGGCTCGCGGCGTCGTCCTCGGCCTCCTCGTCCTGGCTGTCGGGATCCTCGCCGAGCTGGTCGCCATAGCCGAGATCCTCGATCACCCGGCGGGCGAAGCGGGCGAAGTCGGCCTGGTCGGCGAGCGTGTCGCCGAGGTCCCCGAGCGTGCCGCCGGCCTGTTCCTCGATGAAGCCGCGCCAGAGGTCGAGCACGTTCGCGGCGCCCGCGGGCAGTTTCCGGCCGGTAGCGAGTTCGCGGATCATGTAGCCCGCGGCGGTGGCGAGCGGCGCGTCGCTCGCGCGGGTGATCTGGGCATAGCCCTTGCGCTCGGCCTCGTGGGCGATCTTGGCGTCGATATTGCCGGCGGTGCCGGGCATGGCGCGGGCGCCCATCGCCTCGCAGCGGGCGGTCTCCATCGCGTCGTAGATCTCGCGCGCCATCTGCCCCGGTGGGGCGTAGCGGGCGAAGGTGGCGTCGTCGTGGAACTTGCGGCGGAGCGCGAAGGCGTCGGCCGTGCCGCGGGCCAGCAGCACTTCGGCGCGGGTCATCCGCCGCGTCACCTGCGGCAGGCGCATCGTGTCGGCGGTCATGCCCGGCGGATCGACGGTGAAGCTCACCGTCATCTCCGGGTCGTCGGCCATGACCTTGGTCGCCTCGGCGAGCGCCTTCTTGAACGGATCGGCCGGGTTGTCGTTGGGTTTCGTCATGCCGGATAGATCGCGCCGGGCCGGGGGAAAGGCAAGGCGGAAAGGGCGTTCGGGTCAGGCGCCGAGGATCAGCCGGTCGCAGCTCGCGATGTGGCGATCGGCGGCGGCGCGGGCGCGGCGGCGGGTGGTTTCGCTGGTGCCGAAATCCGCTTGGCTCAGGACCGCTGTCTGCGCCGCCCGCGCGTCGATCCGCCAGGAATAGGCCTCGCGGTAGTCGAACCCGTCCTCGCTGGCGACCTCGACCAGCGCGTCGAGAATGGCGAGATGGGCGAGACGCCGGGTTTCGGCGGCGTCGACCCCCTCATTGCCGAAGATCGAGAGGTGATCGCGGAGCGCCATCATCCGGCCGGCGCAATAGGCGAAGGTGCGGATCTGTTCGATCTGTTCGGCATGGTCCTTGTGCGGCAGGGCGGCGGTGCGGCCCTCCGTCGGGAGGGAGACCAGCGCGGCGAGGCCCACGCAGAGATATGCAATCCGGCCCATCATGGGACCACGTTAACCAAAACATTTTGCCGAAAGGTTGTTGTGCCGGGGGAAATTGTCTGGCGCCGCAGCGCCGCACCGTTTCCGAATTGTGGCGGCGTGTCAGGCGGCGGCGAGCGCGTCGGCGAGGAGGGTGCGGACCGCGTCGGTCGGGACTGCGTCGGTCACGAAGGCCTCGCCGATGCCGCGGGCGAGGATGAAGCGGAGCCGGCCGTCGATCACCTTCTTGTCCTGCGCCATGAGGCCGAGGAGCGCTTCGGCGCCCGGCAGGTCGCCCGGGATGTCGGCGAGGTCGCATTTCATGCCCATCGCCTTGAGATGCGCGCGGACGCGGCTCGGCTCCTCCTGCGGGCAGAGGCCGAGCCGGGAGGAAAGCTCGAAGGCGAGCGCGCAGCCGATGGCGACGCCTTCGCCATGCAGGAGCCGCGCCGAATAGCCCGTTGCCGCCTCGAGCGCGTGGCAGAATGTGTGGCCGAGGTTGAGGAGCGCGCGGTCGCCGGTCTCGGTCTCGTCCCGCGCCACGATCTCGGCCTTCATCTCGACCGAGCGGCGCACCGCGTGCAGCCGCGCGGCAGGGTCGCCCGCGGCGAGCGCCGGGCCGTTCTTCTCCAGCCAGCCGAAGAACGCCGCATCGCCGAGGAGCCCGTATTTCACCACCTCGCCATAGCCCGCGAGGAGGTCGCGCGGCGGCAGCGTGTCGAGCACGGCGGTGTCGGCGAGGACCAGCGAGGGCTGGTGGAACGCGCCGACGAGGTTCTTTCCCTGGGGCGCGTTGATCCCGGTCTTGCCGCCGACCGAACTGTCGACCTGGGCGAGGAGCGTGGTCGGCACCTGGACGAAACGCACGCCGCGGCGCAGGACGGCGGCCGCGAAGCCGCCGAGATCGCCGATCACACCGCCGCCCAGGGCCACGACCACGTCGCGCCGCTCGATCTTCTCCGCAAGGAGCCATTCCACGGCGCGGGAGAACTCGGCCCAGCCCTTGGTCGCCTCGCCGGCGGGGAGGGTGAGGGCGCTCGAGACGATGCCCTCGCGCTCGAGCGCCGCCTGGAGGGGCGCGAGATGGAGAGGGGCCACGTTCGCGTCGGTCAGGATCGCCACCCGGGGCCGCGCGAGCAAGGGCGCGATCTCGGCGCCCGCGCGGTGGATCAGACCGGGGCCGACCCGCACCTCGTAGGCGCGGTCGCCGAGCGGAACATGGACGATCTCGGTCATGCGGCCTCCGTTTCGAGCACGTCGGGGCGGGTCAGGAGCGTCTCGATCACCTTTCCCGTCATGTCGTCGATGGAATATTCGGGAGAGGCATCGACGGCCAGTTCGGCCTCGGCGTAGCTCGGTTCGCGCGCCTCCAGCAGCGCCTTCAGCGTGCCGTAGGGGTCGGGCGTGCGCAGAAGCGGCCGCGTATCCTTGTGCTTCACCCGGTTCCACAAAAGGGCGAGATCGGCGCGCAGCCACACCGCCACGCCGCGTTCGGCGATCATCCGCCGGTTCCTGGGGTCGAGAAAGGCGCCGCCGCCGGTCGAGAGGACGCCGGGACGCCCGGACAGAAGGCGCGCGATTACCTGGCTTTCCTTCTCGCGGAAGAAGCGTTCGCCGTAGCGTTCGAAGATCTCCGCCACCGAGAGATTGGCGGCACGGGTGATCTCGGCATCGCTGTCGAGGAACGGCACCTGCAGCGAGCGTGCCAGCGCAGATCCGATCGCTGTCTTGCCCGACCCCATCATGCCGATCATCACCACGGTCTTCTTCAGCCGATAGGCCACGTTCCGTCACGCTCCCGGTTGACGTTTTCCGCTCTGAATGGCGTGATCTTGCCGGAAAGACCATATATGATCGCAGCGAAACCGCCGACAGACGCGGTATGGATGCGGCCCCGGGGCCGCGGGAAACGGGCAGAGACGAGGCGCGCGCATATGGGGCGATTGTTCAAATTCCTGGGGGTGCTGATCGTGCTGGGCGCGATCGGCGTGATTGGCTACGGCTATCTGGGCGACCTCACGCCCGATCAGGACGACCGGTCGATTCCGGTCGAATTGGATGCGGGCAGCTAGGGCCACGACCCTCGCGCTGGCTTTGGGGCTCAGCGCCGGGCAGGGCGGGGCCGAGGCGCCGCTCTCGGCGATCGACTGGCTGTCGGACAGTATCGCGGCGCCCGCCGCGCTGCCGCCGCCGCCCGAGACCGGCGTGGCGCGCAGCGCCGAGCCGGGGGCGATCATGGTCACCCCGCTCGACGGGCCGAGCGCCGATGCGGCGGGGCTTTTGCCGCCCTCGATGACCGGGCTCCCCCGGGCGCTCTGGGGGCCGGCGACGACCGAGGACGTGCTGGTGCGGCTCCGCTCGGTGCCGCGGGCGCTCCTGCCGAGCCTGAACGAGCTTCTGACCACCGTGCTCCTCGCCGAGGCCAACGCGCCCGTCGGCGCCGCCAATGGCGACGACCGGCTGCTCCTCGCCCGGGTCGACCGGCTTCTCGCCAAGGGCGCGCTCGACCGGGCCGAGGCGCTCCTGGAGCGGGCCGGGGTCGACACGCCGGAGCGGTTCCGGCGGCTTTTCGACATCGCGCTTCTGAAGGGCAGCGAGAACGAGGCCTGCGCCCGGATGCGCGCCCGGCCGGAATTCTCGCCGACCTACCCGGCGCGGATCTTCTGCCTGGCGCGCGGCGGCGACTGGAACGCGGCCGCGTTGACGCTCGAGAGCGCCGAGACGCTGGGCATCCTCACGCCGTCCGACGACGTGCTCCTGGCGCGGTTCCTCGATTCCGAGATCGTCGGCGACGCGGGCGTCGACTGGCGCAATCCGACGCCGCTCACCTTCCGGATGCTGGAGGCAATCGGCGAGCCCGTTCCCACCGGCCCCCTGCCCATTGCTTTCGCCTGGGCCGACCTGCGCCCGACCCGCGGCTGGAAACCGCAGATCGAGGCGGCCGAGCGGCTGGCGCGCGCGGGGGTCCTGTCGGGCAACCAGCTCTTCGGGCTCTATCTCCGCCAGCGCCCCTCCGCATCGGGCGGGGTCTGGGAGCGGGTCGCGGCGGTGCACAAGCTCCAGGCCGCGCTGGCCGAGAACGACACCGAGGCGGTGTCGGAGATCCTGCCCGAGGCCTGGGCGCGGATGCGCGATGCCGGGCTCGCCCATATCTTCGCCAACCATTACGGCGCCGAGATCGCTGCCCTGCCGCTGACCGGCGAAGCGAAGCGCCTGGCGCTCCATATCGGGCTCCTTTCGCCGGCCTATGAGAGCGTGGCGCTCGCCGCGGATCCGGCCACGGGCGAGGACGCGTTCCTCCTGGCGCTGGCGAAGGGCACGCCGGAATCGGCGGTGGCCAAGGGCCCGCTGGCGCTGGCCGTGCGCGACGGGTTTCTCGCCAAGGGCCTGCCCGACATCGCCTCGCCGATGATCGCCGAGCGGCGGGTGGGCGAGGCGATCCTGAAGGCGATCGCGCTCTTCTCCGAAGGCGCGGCGGGGGAGACCCAGAGCGCCGCCGACGCCATCGCGCTCCTGCGCGCGCTCGGGCTCCAGCGCACCGCGCGGCGGGCGGCGCTGGAGCTTCTCTTGCGGGATGCCACCGGATGAGCGGCGCGGCGGGGCAGAGGATTTCCGCCTTCCTCGAAGCGCAGGCTGCCGAGCGCGACGCGGCTCGGAACACCCTTCTGGCCTATGGCCGCGATCTTTCCGATTTCGCGCACTGGATCGAGCGGCGGGGCGGGGCGCTGGTCACGGCCGGGCAGGGCAAGATCGAGGCCTATCTCGCCGCCTGCGATGCCGAGGGGCTGGCGAAATCGACCCGTGCGCGGCGGCTTTCGGCGATCCGGCAGTTCTTCCGCTTCGCCTATGAGGAGGGCTGGCGCGGCGACAATCCGGCGATCCGGCTGACCGGGCCGGGCAAGTCGAAGCACCTGCCGAAGACGCTGAGCGAGGCCCAGGTCGGCGCGCTTCTCGACGCCGCCCGGACCCGAGGCCGCGCGGTGGACCGGATCCGCAACGCCTGCCTTTTCGAACTGCTCTATGCGACGGGGATGCGGGTGAGCGAACTGGTCTCGCTGCCGGTCTCGGCGGTGCGCGGCGACCCGCGGATGATCCTCGTGCGCGGCAAGGGCGGGAAGGAGCGGATGGTGCCGCTTTCGCCGCCCGCCCGCGCGGCGCTTTCCGCCTGGCTCAGGCAGCGCGACGCCGCCGAGGAGGTGGCCCGCGCCGAGGGCGCGCGGCCCTCGCCGCATCTCTTCCCCTCGCGCGGGAAGGCGGGGCACATGACGCGGGTGCGGTTCCACGGCCTCGTCAAGGAGCTTGCCGTTGCGGCCGGGATCGACCCGGGCAAGGTTTCGCCGCACACGATCCGCCACGCCTTCGCGACGCATCTTCTCGCCCATGGTGCCGATCTCAGGTCGATCCAGACGCTGCTCGGCCATGCCGATGTCTCGACCACCGAGATCTACACCCATGTGCTCGACGCGCGTCTCAGGGCGCTGGTTGAAGAGCATCACCCGCTGGTGAAACGCGCCTGAGCGCGGGCGGCAGGATCTCCTCGCTGGGCCACCATCCGGCGAGGAGCGCGCGCTCGTAGCCCTGGACGAGGCCTGCCGCGCGCATCGCCCGCGCGGCCGCCCCGGCATCGTAGTCGAGCCGCTCGATGGTCACTCCCTCGGCCCGGATCACCGCATAGCGCGTCGCCCGGCCGCCATCGTTCGGGGGCAGCCCGATCGCGCCGGCATTGAGCCACAGGACTCCCGCCACGCGCCGCGAAAAGGCGATGCCGCAATGGCCGGCCAGCACCGCATCGACCGGGCCCACCAGGGCGCGCAGGGTCGCGACCTCCTCGGCGAACTCCGCCTCGGGCGATGTGGGCCAGAGAAACCGGTTGATCGCCGTGGCGCCGCCATGGATCGCGGCCCAGCGCATCCCGTGGGCTGAAAACGTGACGATATCGGGCAGACCGGCCATCCAGGCACGACCCTCGGCGTCGATCCCGGCGCGCGCATGGGCGTACCAGCCCCGGGACAGCAGGTCGCAGGCCGTTCCCTCGCCGAAGCCGCAGCCGCAATCCTCGGCGTCCGACGCGACCTGCCGCTCGCAATTTCCCGCCAGCACCTGCCAGCCCGTCTCCCTGAGCCGCGCCACCGAGGCGGCGGGATCGCCGCAATAGGCCACCACGTCGCCGGTGCAGACCGCCGCGCGCCCGCCCGCTGCCGCGATCAGCGCCTCGAGCGCCTGAAGATTGGAATGGACGCCGCCGAACGCGACAATATCGCCGTCGAGCGGACCCAGGTCACGCACAGCCACGGTCTCCAAGGTCCCCTCCCTTGAAAGCCTCTCCCCCGGAGACCATAAACACGCGGAATGCATTCTCGCGCAACTCTGGATCTTCGATGGAACCCGGTCTCTGGATCATCGTCGGCGCCGTCGCGGCGCTGCTATTGGCCTCGGCCTTCTTCTCGGGCAGCGAAACCGCGCTGACCGCCGTCTCGCGCGGCCGGCTCCGGGCACGCGCCGACAAGGGCGACAAGGCGGCGGAATCGGCGCTGCGGGTCACCGAGGACAACGAGCGGCTGATCGGCTCGGTGCTCCTCGGCAACAACCTCGTCAACATCCTCGCCACCTCGCTCGCGACGCTGCTCTTCACCCGGCTCTTCGGCCAGGGCGGGGTGGCGGCGGCGACGCTGGTGATGACCGCGCTGGTGCTGGTCTTCGCCGAGGTGCTGCCGAAGACCTACGCGATCACCAATTCCGAACGCGCCGCCACGCTGGTCGCCCCGGTGATCGGCACGGTGATCCTGGTCTTCGCCCCGGTCGTGAGCTTCGTCCGGCTGATCGTGCGCCTTGTGCTCCGGCTCTTCGGCGTCGAGGTCGATGCGGCCACCAACGTGCTCTCGGTGCATGAGGAAATCGCCGGCACCATCGCGCTCGGCCATTCCGAGGGCACCGTCGAGAAGGAGCATCGCGACCGGATCCTCGGTGCGCTCGATCTCGGCGACCGAATGGTCGAGGAAATCATGCTCCACCGCTCGCAGATCGAGATGATCGACGCCGAGCTCGGCGCGCGCGAGATGGTGGAACAGGCGCTGCGGTCGGCCCATACGCGGCTGCCGATCTTCAGGGGCGAGAAGGAGAACATCGTCGGCGTGATCCACGCCAAGGACCTGGTCCGCGCGATGTACGCGCTCTCGGTTAAGGAAGGCGAGGACCCGTTCGAAGGGTTCGACATCATGTCGGTGGCGATGAAGCCCTATTTCGTGCCCGAAACCACCACGCTGGACGACCAGATGCGCGAGTTCCTGCGCCGCCAGACCCATTTCGCCCTGGTGGTCGACGAGTACGGCGCGCTGCAGGGGCTGATCACGCTCGAGGACATCCTCGAGGAGATCGTCGGCGAGATCACCGACGAGTTCGACACCTCGGCCGAACACATCGTGCGGCGCACCGAGACCGGGGAGTACCTGGTCGACGGGGCCATGACGATCCGCGACCTGAACCGCGCGAACGACTGGTCCTTGCCCGACGAGGAGGCCAACACCATCGCGGGCCTCGTCATCCACGAGGCGCAGTCGATCCCCACCCAGGGCCAGGTGTTCTCGTTCCACGGCTTCCGTTTCGAGGTGGCGCAGCGCAAGGACAACCGGATCACGAGGCTGAAGATCAAGCCTCTCTGATCCGGGAGGTCGGGGGCCGGGTCCGGGCGCCCGCCCGAGCGCAGAGCCGGAGGCGGCGCGCGAGACAAGGAAAGCCGCGCGGAGCCCTGGCTCCGCGCGTCCGCTGGATCAGCGCATTCGGGAAAGGTTCAGAACGGGATCTCGTCGTCGAGATCGGCCGCCGGCGCGGGGCTGCCATAGCCGCCGCTGCGGTCGCCGCCGCCGCTCCCGCCATAGCCCCGGTCGTCGGAGTATCCGCCGCCGCCGCCGCCTTCGCCGCGGCCGTCGAGCAGCGTCAGTTCGCCCCGGTAGGGGCGCAGCACGATCTCCGTCGAATAGCGGTCCTGGCCCGACTGGTCCTGCCATTTCCGGGTCTCGAGCTGGCCCTCGATATAGACCTTGGAGCCCTTGCGCAGATATTGCTCGGCGATCTTGGCGAGCGGTTCGGAGAAGATCGCCACCGAATGCCACTCGGTCCGCTCGCGCCGTTCGCCGGTGTTGCGGTCCTTCCAGTTCTCCGAGGTGGCGATCCGGAGATTGCAGACCTTGCCGCCGTTCTGGAAGGTCCGGACCTCGGGGTCGCGCCCGAGATTGCCCACCAGGATCACCTTGTTGACCGATCCGGCCATGTCTTGCCTCCCGCCGATTCTCACACTTTGGGCGAGACCCTACACTCGGGCGCGGGTGGTTAACAGGGCGTGAACCTCCGGGTTGGCGGGGGCGGCGGAACTTTCTATAGTCGCTGCCGGGAAGATCGGGGGATCGTGACGTGACGGCTGGGACAGGGCGGTTTGGCCTGCTTTTGGGGGCTTTTGCGATGGTTGCCGGGGCGGCGGGGGCCGGGGAGACGACGCTGTCGTCGAAGAACCGGGTGAAGCTCTTCCAGAACCAGACACGGGTGCTCGATACCCGCGCGAAGAGCCAGTACGCGGCCTCGGTCCGGTTGCAGCCGCATTACGACATTCCGGGGCGGAGCGCGCCGGTCCCGGCGTTTCGCGGGGCCTATAGCGGCCCGTTCCTCGCCATGGCGCGGGAGGCGGCGCGGAAGCACGAGGTGCCCGAGGACCTGTTCCTGCGTCTGGTCCAGCAGGAATCGGGCTGGAACCACCGCGCGGTGTCGCAGAAGGGCGCGCGGGGCCTTGCGCAGCTGATGCCGGCGACAGCGCGGAAACTCCGGGTGGATCCGGACGATCCGGCGGAGAATCTCGACGGCGGGGCACGCTACCTCCGGGCGCAGTTCGAGCGCTTCCGCGACTGGCGGCTGGCGCTCGCGGCCTACAATGCCGGGCCCGAGGCGGTGGAGCGCTATGGCGGCATGCCGCCCTATCGTGAGACCCAGGGCTACGTGAAGGCGATCCTCGGAAGCTGATTTCGGCCGAGCACAACCTGTACACAACCCGTACACAACCTGTACACCGGGAGAGCACCCGGCGGTTGCGGCAGGCGGTCAGCGGATATGCTCCGCCTGCAATGCCCGTGCGGGTGACAGGGGCGCCCGCTTGTGGCAGATAGTTTAACGTCGAACAGTTTTCCCGGGGAGGGACCAATGGCAGAGCAAAGCTTCGATGTCGTCGTGATCGGCGCCGGCCCGGGGGGCTACGTGGCGGCGATCCGGGCGTCGCAACTCGGCCTCAAGACCGCGATCGTCGAGCGCGAGCACATGGGCGGGATCTGCCTGAACTGGGGCTGCATCCCGACGAAGGCGCTCCTGCGCTCGTCGGAAGTTTTCCACCTGATGCACCGCGCCAAGGAGTTCGGGCTCAAGGCCGAGGGGATCGGCTACGATCTCGACGCGGTGGTCAAGCGCTCGCGCGGCGTGGCGAAGCAGCTCAACGGCGGCGTCGGCCACCTGATGAAGAAGAACAAGGTCACGGTCGTCATGGGCGCCGCGACGCTGCCCGTGAAGGGCACGGTGAAGGTGAAGACCGAGAAGGGCGAGGAGGTGCTGAAGGCGAAGAACATCATCCTCGCCACGGGTGCCCGCGCCCGCGAACTGCCGGGACTCGAGGCCGATGGCGATCTCGTCTGGACCTACAAGCACGCGCTGCAGCCGCCGCGGATGCCGAAGAAGCTCCTGGTGATCGGCTCGGGCGCGATCGGGATCGAGTTCGCGAGCTTCTACCACACGCTCGGCGCCGACACGACGGTGGTCGAGGTGATGGACCGGATCCTGCCGGTGGAGGATGCCGAGATCTCGGCCTTCGCCAAGAAGAGCTTCCAGAAGCAGGGCATGAAGATCATGGAGAAGGCCATGGTCAAGCAGCTCGACCGCGGCAAGGGCATCGTCGCCGCCCATATCGAGGCGGGCGGCAAGGTCGAGACGCAGGAATTCGACACGGTGATCTCGGCGGTCGGCATCGTCGGCAATGTCGAGGGGCTGGGGCTGGAGGCGCTGGGGGTCAAGATCGACCGGACCCATGTGGTGACCGACGCCTATTGCCGGACCGGGGTCGAGGGGCTCTATGCCATCGGCGACATCGCCGGGGCACCCTGGCTGGCGCACAAGGCGAGCCACGAAGGCGTGATGGTGGCCGAGCTGATCGCCGGGAAGAACGACGTGCATCCGGTGAAGCCCGAGAGCATCGCGGGCTGCACCTATTGCCACCCGCAGGTCGCCTCGGTCGGCTATTCCGAGGCGAAGGCCAAGGAGTTGGGCTATTCGGTCAGGGTCGGCCGGTTCCCGTTCATCGGCAACGGCAAGGCGATCGCGCTGGGCGAGCCCGAGGGGCTGGTCAAGACGGTGTTCGACGCCAAGACCGGCGAGCTTCTGGGCGCGCACATGATCGGCGCCGAGGTAACCGAGCTGATCCAGGGCTATGTGGTGGGCCGACAGCTCGAGACCACCGAGGAGGATCTGATGCACACGGTCTTCCCGCACCCGACGCTGAGCGAAATGATGCACGAAAGCGTGCTCGACGCCTATGACCGGGTGGTCCACATCTGAGTGCCGGGCGCGGCGGGCGGCCGGCGGGCCTGGGGTTGCGCCGCTCTTGGCGTCGCGGCGGGCGAGGGGGTCCACCCCCCTCGTGCTCTTTTTCCAAGAAGATGGGAGGCCAGTGCCTTCCTCGGACCCGGAGCTGTGCCGCATTCGCGCTTCCCCTGAGCCTTGATCCCGGCTCTGCCTTGCTCCACCCGAACAGCGCGGAAGCCTCCGGGTGACCGCCTGCCCGTGTCACGCCATTGGCGCGCCTCCGGCACGACCGGGCGGCCCGGCGACGGCTGCGCGGCTCCCCCCGCCCGGAATCAAGGCCCGAAGGGCCGCCGGGCGAGCGCCTGCCCGTCCCGGCGGGCTGGCGCTTTGGTAACGT
>JBNKWI010000008.1:65724-66062 GCA_050299695.1 Paracoccaceae bacterium | reverse complement strand
GCCGGTTTCGGGATTGGGGGAGGCGGGGCCGGTAGAGCCCATGCAACCGCCCAGAATGTTGGAGCAGATGACGAAGAAGCGATTGGTATCGATTGGCTTGCCCGGCCCGATCAGCGTCTCGCCCTCCAGGACCGCGCCCGACGCCGCGCGCAGCACCGGCCCCAGCGCCTCGATCGGCCGCTCGTCGAGCACCGGCAGGACGCCGTCGACCCCCTCCGCGCCCGACTGGGTGAGCACCACCCCATGGAGCTTCAGCCGCACCACCGGCTGCCGCCACCGCTCGCGCCAGCGCCCCGGCCGCGCGGTCTCCTCCACCAGGATCTCGATCTCGTCCGGCG
>JBNKWI010000008.1:0-65714 GCA_050299695.1 Paracoccaceae bacterium | reverse complement strand
AGCGCCATCAAGAGGTCGTCCTGCCCGGCGACATAGCGGTTCGCGAGCGGCAGCCCGTTTCCCATGACGGTGACGATCAGCCCGAACGGCCCACCCGGCGCCAGCGAGAGCCGCAGATCGTGCACCCGCCCCGGCGGCCGCTGCAGCCGGAACCGCCCCGTCGCGGCGCGGAGCGCGAAACTGCCATCGGCCCAGTCCCGCTCCCATTCCGGCGCTTCCAGAAGGTCGGGCAGGTAGAGCCCGCCCTGCTCCCCCGGCTCGGCCGGCGGTCCGTCATGCGGCGCCCGGCGCGGCGTCGCGGCATAGCGCTCGGCGGTCAGCGCCGCCCCCGCGACCCGCTCGACCCAGCCCTGCACCCCCCGCGGCCGGCTGGCCGGCTCCCGCACATGCCGCCGCAAGCCCGCGCTCCGCGGCAGAAGCCACGCCGCCAGCCACCCCGCCAGCGCCAGCCGTGGCCCGCCTGCCCGCGCCGCCTGCGCGAGCCGCGCGAGAAACGCCCGGAACCGCGCCGGATCGGGCAGGATCGCATCTGCCCGAAGCCGCACCCGCAAGGCGCTCGCCAGGAGCTTCACCAGAACGCCCCGCTCCAGCCGCCCGGCCCGCGCCGCCATCTCCACCAGATCGAGCCCCGCATCGGCAATGTCGTTCAGGCCGCGAAAGATGTTCGCCGTCTGCGCCTCGCTGCCCCGGTGATAGTTGTTGCCGCCATGGATCCGGTAGCCGCCCAGCACCTGCGCCACCGGCCGCATCGGCCCCGCCATCACGCCGGCCCGCACCAGAAGCGCATCGGCACTGATCCGCCAGCGTTCCGCCGGCAGCGGAAAGGCCCAGGCAATGGCCGCCCGCGAAAACGCGTTGGCGCTCGTCGGCATGAACGGCAAGAGAAGCCCGTCCAGAAGCCGCGGCAGCATGTCGAGATCGGGCGCCCATTTCTCGTAGCGCCCGGTCTTCCGTCCCGCCGCGTCCACCGTGTCGAGCCGCCAGCACAGGATCGCCTCGCGCCCGGTCCAGAGCGCCCGGACCACCGCGATCGCCTCGGGATAAAGGAGGTCGTCGGCGTCGAGGAAGATCACCACATCGCCCGTGGTCGCCGCGAAACCCGTGTTGAACGCTGCCGCCTGCCCCGCGTTCTCCTGCAGCACCACCTCGATGCCCGTCTCGCCCGCCAGCAGCGCCCGGCTCCCGTCGGTCGATCCGTCATCCACGACGACGATCTCGTCTGCCGGACTGGTCTGCGCGCGCAGGCTCGCCAGGCAGGCGCCGAGATAATGGCCGTAGTTGTAGTTCGTCACCACGACCGACACGCGGAGCGCCGCGCCCGGCAGCGGATCGGGCATCTTGAGAGGACCGGTCACGTCACCGCAACGGCAGGCCCGTCAGCCCGCATAGGTGTCGATCACCGAGGTCCCCGTCCCCGACGATGCCGGCGTGCCGAAGCCCGAAGGCGCCGGCAGTCCCAGCGACTGGCGAAGCGCGATCGGCAGGCTCCGGACCACCGCCGGGCTCACCTGCAAAAGCGCCGAGGATTCGAGGAATTGCAGCGTCTCGGGCGGCAGGTTCACCAGCAGCGAGCGGACCAGCGGACTGTCGGGATAGGCGCGCAGGAAGGCGTTGATCCGCGCGGGGTCGCCTGATTGCGCCGCCTGCTCGAACATCTGCCGCTCCATCGGGTCCGTCTCGGCCTGGGCCAGCACCGGTGCCGGCGGCAAATCCTGCGCAAGCGTCGCCGCGCCGAGGATCGGAGTCGCCCCGATCGCCACGCCCAACAACAATTTCTTCCCAAATGCTCTGGTTTTAACGGATTTCGCCACCGCACCCACCCCGCACACGCAACCAAGCGAGTATGGCAGAATTCCCGAAAAGGTCAACGAAGGGTAAAGACCGGCTCAGCCCGCCCAGAGCGCCGATCCGCCACCCCAGATCAGCCGCAGCGCGAGGAGGACCAGGACCGCGTCGAACCCCCGGCGGAAGCGGTGGTCGGACCAGCCCTCGAGCACCTGACGCCCCACGAGCGTCCCCAGGAAGCCGGCCAGCGCCATCGCCGCGATGAAACCGAGCCAGGGGCCGTAGGCGAAGCCCAGGGCGGCGAACATCGCCACCTTGAGCCCGTGCTGCAGGACCATCAGCGCCGCATGGGTGCCGACGGTGCCCTGCCGGGTGAGGCCGAGAGAGCGCGTGAAGCTCGCCACGAACACCCCCGAGGCGCCGAAGAACATGGTGAGAAAGCTCGACACCGCGCCGGTCACCGCCGGATGCCCCGCCAGCCAGCGCGGCGCGGTGGCAAGCACGGTCCAGATCACGAAGAGCCCGACGCCGATCTGCACCACGGGCGGCGGCAGGTCGACCGCCACCAGCCCGCCCAGCGCCACCCCCAGCGCCGCGCCGAGGGCGAAGGCGCCGAGCGGCGCCCGGGAGACGTGACGCGCGAGCACCAAGGCCCGCCCGGCGTTGGAGCCGAGCTGGATCACCCCGTGCACCGGGATCAGCGCCGCCGGCGGCAGGAGGCTCGCCATTGCCGCGAGGAGAAGGACGCCACCGCCGATCCCCATTGCGGCGGTCACGAAGGACGCGCCGAAGCTCGCCACGAGCAGCCAGGCGGCCGTCCCCGGTTCGAGCAGCCCGGTCCAGAGGCCGCCAAGCCCGCTCACCCGGCGGGACCGGGGAAGCGCGGGTCAGGGATCGGCGGACCGGGGTTCATGGTCGCGACGCTAGCCGCCGCCGCGGCCGCGTCAAGAGCGCGCGCCGAAACCCTCGCTCCAACGCCTCGCGCCGCCGCTCAGTGATGCACCGACTCGCTCGAAAAGAGCTCCTCCGCCGCGAACAGGAGCTGCTCGCGCATGTCGCGGCTGATCGTGGCGGCGATCTGAAGGATGCTGCCGATCATCGGGTCGTCGCGCCACTCCAGGAACTCGTCGACCACGTCGGGATCGTTGCAAATCGCCACCTCGTTCACGAAATCGAGCACCGTGCAGAGACGGCGCTCGTCCAGTCCGGCGAGGACGACGAAAAGCTTGTCCTTCAGCTCTTCCCTGCCGCGCCGCGTGAACTCCGGTTCACTGCGTACGTGTTTCATGCGCTTTCCGTCACCTCCGGACTCCGGGGCCGGCGGAGGACCGCCACGCCAAGCCCCAACGCGATCAGGATCGCCGGATAGTAGAGCCCGTCCGGCCCCCGGATCGCCATCATGCAGGTCACCATCGCGAGGCAGAGCCACCCCAGCGCCTTGTGGCCCGGCCGGCTGCCCAGCCTGACCAGCGCCGCGGCCGCGCCGGCGTAGAGCAGCAGGAAGTTCTGCCCGGCCGCGCCGAGAAGCGCGCTCAGGTCGAGAAGCCCCGACGCCGCGAGGAGCACCACCCCGAGCAGCACCGTCGCGGTGGCGAAAACCGCCCGCAGCGGCACGCCCCGGCTGAGCCGCGCCAGGTCCCGCGCGAGGAGCCGCTCGCCCGCGGCCGAGTAGACCATGCGCGACACCGCCCAGAACGCCGCCGAGAGATTGGCGAAGATCATCACCACCGAGATCGCCGAGATCGCCTGCCCTCCCACCGGTCCGAACCGGTCGCCGAAGATCGCCGCGAAGGGCGCCTCGCTGGCCCCTTCCGGCCCCGCCGCCACGACGATCACCGCGAGGACCAGGTAAAGTGCGACCGCGATGCCGAAGCTCGCGGCGATGGCGATGGGGAAGTCACGCTCGGGGTTCTTGAACTCGCCGCCGAGATTGGCGCCGACCTCCCAGCCGGTGAAGGCGAAGAACACCATCATCACCGCGAGACCGAGCACCGGCGGGTCGGGTAGCGTCTGCGGCACCAGCGTGACCGTGTCCAGGCTCGGCCGCACCGCGACCCAGCCCAGCACCGCCACCGCGACGAGGATCAGCAGGATCGCCGAGGCGAGCGCGGCGTTGACCCGCGCGGCGATCTCGGCGGAGAGCAGGTTCGCCATCAGCGCGCCACCGATCAGGAGCGCAGCATAGAGCGTCGGCGGCCCGCCCAGCACCGCGGCGGCATAGTAGCCGCCGGTGAGCGCGATCGCCGGCAGCCCGACCGCCACCGCGCCCAGGAACAGGAAGGTCGCGCAGGCATAGCCCGGCGCGCCGAAAGCGTGCTTCATGAAGGTCGCCAGCCCGCCCGCATCGGGAAACGACCGCCCGAGCGTGGCGAAGACCAGCAGGAGCGGCACCGCCGCCACCGCACAGATGCCCCAGACCAGGATCGCGGAGGAGCCGGCGGCCTTCACCGCAAGCCCCGGCAGCGCCAGGAGCCCGGCGCCGAGGACGATGTTCAGCAGCATCGCCGTCCCGCGCCAGGGTCCGATGGCCTTGTCGAGATCAGCCATGGTGGGTGAATTTCACCGCGTTGAACGCAATGAGGTAGGTGGCCCCCTCCTCCAGCGCGACGGAGCCGTGCAGCGTCCCCGCCGGCAGCGAGATCACCGTGCCGGGGCCGCAGATCTTCTCGCCCTGGTCCCAGTAGAACCGCACCCGCCCGTCCAGGATCACCAGCGTCTCGTCGGTGTCATGGGTGTGCCAGGCATGCTCCTTGCCGGGCACGTCGCGCTGCACCTCGATGGCGCCCTGATCGGGCAGGAGCTGCTCGATCAGCGGGCGCAGGTCGCCGGTGTCGATCTCCGTCGAGAAGATCCTGAAATCGCAGTCGGTGCTGTCGAAGCTCACATGCTGGTTCATGCCACACGTCCTTCCTTGTCATCCGCCGCCGTGCCCTTGCTCCTGCCGAGGCTGTGGAACGGGCAGACCGGCGTATCGTTGCTGTCATCTATGAAATACTGGCGGTACTCGCGGTTCTCCTCGGCGCCGTAGACGCCCAGATGCGGCGAGGGCGGGATCGCGTCGAAGGCCTCCAGTCGCTCGCGCACCGTGTTCAACGCCTTCTTCATCGCCGGTTCCTCGGAATCGGTGATCCCCTCGAACACCCAGCGCGGCTGGAAGGTGATCATGAACGAGGTCGAGCGCCGGCTCTGCCGGAGCACATGGGCCGGCGAGTTGCAGACCACGAAGATCGGCTCGCCCTCGAAACAGAATTCCCAGGACGGGCTGTCGAGTTGCCGGTCGATCAGCTCGGGCCGCGGCGCGGTGTCGAGCCGCTCCAGCCCGTCGAGAAGGTTCCAGAACCGGCTCCGGTAGTGCTCGATGTTCTGCACCGGCCCGGGCCGCCCGAACACCACGAGCGAGGTCATCCGCCCGAGGCCGCGCGCCGCCGGCAGGTATTCCCGCAGCGCCTCTGCCAGGGTCTCCGGCTCCAAGGGATCGAGAAACACGTAGCGCAGCTGATCGGCCTTCAGGCCGGTCACGCCGAACACGCAGGGAAACGGACGCGACTTGCTCGTCAGCGTCGATTCGAACTCGGAAAAGACGACACGCTGCCATGACGGTGAGTCGTGCAGGCTGCGTACCTCACCAGACGTAAGGAGTCTTGCCATTACCCCAGGCCCCATTTTTTGAACATTTCGTCGAGAATTGTCGGAAACGAACGGTTGCGCAGCTTTCGAATTGAAATTTTCTCTTCGTTTCGACGAAAAACTACCGTAAGTTGACGCCAAACGGAGGGTGACAAGTGCGCCTCAGTCCAACAGATAAGATGATTCTCGAACTGTTGCGGGAGAATGGCCGGAGGTCGCTCACCGAAATCGCCGGCATCGTCGGCCTGTCGCGGCCCACCGTGCGCCACCATGTCGACAAGCTGGTCCGCGAAAAGGTGATCCGGCGCTTCACCGTCGATATCGACGCGGTCGACGATTCGATGCCCACCGGCATCCGCGCGATGTTCGATGTCCGTCTCCGCCGCAATGTCTGCGGCAAGGTCTACGCGTCGATCTCGAACTGGAGCGAACTGGTCTCGGCCTGGTCGACCTCCGGATCGGTCGACATGCGGGTGCTGGTCGAAGCGGCGGATCACTCGATCATCGAGGATCTGCGCGACCGGTTGGCCCGCCACCCCGAAGTCGCGTCGCTGACCACGACCATGGTCCTCAAGACCTGGTGCGAGCGGATCTCGGGAATCCAGGAAACAGCCCCCGAAGAATATGTCATTACCCGAAGGGGGGAACCGGTCTCTTGACTTCCATATCCGAACGGCTCGACAGCGAGCTCGGCGAGCTCGTCCGCCTCTATCGCCTTTCCGCAGGTCTTTCCCAGGTCGAACTCGGGGATGCCGCCGGGATTTCCTACCAGCAGATCCAGAAATACGAATCCGGGGCCAACAAGGTCTCGGTCTCGCGGCTTTACACCGTCGCCGCGGCTCTGGGTGTCACCGCGAGCGACCTGTTGAGCGAGCTCGAGGAGCGGCTCGACGGGAGCACCCAGGTCAAGCCCTCGACCCCGGTCGAAACGCTGCATTTCATGGCCACCCGCCGCGGCCAGCAGATCGTCCGCGCCATGGCCGCCTGCGATGATCTCAAGCTGCTCGACGCCTTCGTCGACCTGTTTCTCGCGGCCACCTCGCAGCGCGACCTCCAGAATGGTGCCGCGGCCTCCCATGCCGGCGTGACCAGCTAGGGCGGACCGCCCGTCCCCGCCAGTCGCAAATTCCGGTCACGCCGCAATACACGTCCGGCCTATCCCGCACCGGGCAGCCATCGCGCCGCCGGACCGGCCCCTACTGCCCCTGCGCCATCAGCGCCGCCACTTCCGCCGGCCCCGGCATCGGCGCGCCGGCCCTTCGTCCGACCTTGAGCGCCGCCGCCGCGTTCGCGAAACGCACCGCCTCGGGCTCCGCCCGGCCCTGCGCGAGCCCCAGCGCGAAGGCGCCGTGCCAGACGTCGCCCGCCCCGAGCGTGTCCACCGCCTCCGCCGCGAAGCCCCGCACGTCGACCGTCTGGCCCGCCGCCCGGCACAGCACCGGCGCGGCGCCCCGGGTGACGCAACACCAGGTGCCCAGTTCCACAGCCGCCGCCTCCAGCGCCTCGGCAACAGGACCGGGCGCGAAATCCGCCAGTCCCTGTTCCGAGAAGGCCACGTGGCTCGCCTGCGCAAGCGCCGCGCGCGCGTGGCGCACCGGTGCCTCCGCGTCGATCACCGCCGGGCGGCCCAGCCGGCGCGCATGGACCGCCAGCGCCGCTGCCCCCGCCGGCCAGCGCGTATCGGCGAGAACCGCGCCGACCTCCCCCGGAAACCGCTCCGGACCGCCGGCGAAAAGCGCGTCGTCGCGGTGGTTGACGATAGTCCGCTCGCCCGCGCCGGTGACCAGCACCGCCGACCGCGCCGTCGCGGCGCCCGGCACCGTCTCGACAAGGCTGCCGTCGATCCCGAGCCCCGGCAGCGCCGCCTTCACGAAATCGCCCAGCGCGTCGCCGCCCACCCGGCCCGCCAGCAGCGCCGTCCCGCCCAGCGCCGCCACCGCCGCGGCGGCATAGAGCGCCCCGCCGCCCGCGACAATCCGCGAGGCCGTCGCACGGGTCTTCTCGCCCGCCGCCGGAAGCACCGACAGGTCGAAGACCAGATCAGCGCACACCAATCCCGCACAGATCACCATGGCCATGGCGCGTCCCTCGTCTGTCCGCCGCAGCCATCCAGGGGGCACGGCCGGTGTACAGGTTGTGTACGGGTTGTGTACGGGTTGTGCACCCCGCTTTCGGGCCCGCCCCGACCGTCGGGACCGCTCGGGGCCTTCGCCGCAGGCCACCGCACGTCCCGGGAATTTTCGCGCAGCTCCTGCCGCAATCCGGTTGGCATAAACTTCGGATTCACTGTTCCGCGTGTAGCACCCCGCCCAAGTCTGGGGTCCGCACGAAGGAAACGGGTCATGAATTTCTTCAACGCCTTCCGCATCAGCCTGAAGCTTCCGCTGATCATGGTGCTGGTCACGGTCTCCGCGCTGCTCGCGGAAGGGATATCTTCCTACCGGGCCTCCCAGCAAACGATCCGGAGGGAAGCCGACGCCAGGCTTGGCGCGCTCGGCGAGATGAAGGCCCGCGCGGTGGCCCGCCTGTTCGACGGGATCGACACCGATCTGCGCCTGACCGCGGCCGACCCCAGCACCGCCGCCGCGCTCACGGATTTCGCCGGCGCCTTCGCGCAGCTCGACGATGCCCAGGCCGAGCTGCAGCGCGTCTATATCGACGAGAACCCCAACAAGGCCGGCGAAAAGGACAAGATGACCTCGGCCGGAAGCGGCACGCCCTACGACCAGGCGCATGCCAGGTTCCATCCCCAGTTCGACCGGATGCAGGACGCCCACGGCTACTACGACATGTTCCTCTTCGATCTCGAGGGGAACGTCGTCTACACGGTGTTCAAGGAGGCCGACTTCGCCTCCAACGTCATGACCGGAAAATGGAAGGATACCGAGCTTGGCGATGCCTTCCGCGCGGCCCTCGCCATGGGCCCCGACGATGCTTCGGCCTTCACCGATTTCGCGCCCTACGCCCCCAGCGCCGGCGCGCCGGCCTCGTTCATCGCACGGCCCGTGTTCGACGAGGCAGGCAAGAAGATCGGCGTCCTCGCCTACCAGATGCCGATCGACGCGATCAACGCGCTGACCGGCGACATCTTCGGCTTGGGGGCCAGCGGCGATGCCTATCTGGTTGGCTCGGACAATCTCCTGCGGACCGACTCGACCGAGACGGAGGTCAACGACACCCTGGTGACCCGGGTGGACAACCCGGTGATCGAACAGGCCCTCGCCGGAGAAACCGCCATCGGCGAATACACCGACCAGATGGGCGATCCCGGTATGTGGTTCGCCCGCCCGGTCGATTTCCTGGGCACCCGCTGGGCGATGGTCACCAAGGAAGACAGCGCCGAGGTGTTCGCGCCGCTCGAGCAGCTCAAGCGCGACGCCACGCTCCAAGGTCTGGTCATCGGCGCGATTACCCTGGTGCTGGCCTTCCTTGTCAGCCGCACGATCACCCGGCCGCTCACCGCCGTGGGCGAGGCGATGGCCCGGATCGCCCGGAAGGATTTCGACACGACCGTCCCCGAAACCGGCCGGAAGGACGAAATCGGTGAAATCGCCGCCGCGCTCGACAAGTTCCGCCAGTCGCTCGCCGCGGCCGAGACGGTTGCGATCGAAGCGGCATTCAAGGGCGCGGGCTTCGAAGTGTCCGGTGCGCCGATGCTCCTCGCAGACACCGATTTCAACATCATCTACAAGAACTCGGCCATCGACCGGATGATGCGCGATCGCACGGACGATTTCCGGACCCAGATCCCGGATTTCGATCCCGAGGCGCTGATGGGCAAGAACATGGATTTCTTCCATGTCCAGCCGAAGAATGCACGCGAACGCCTCATGCGGCCGGAAAACCTGCCGCACAGGATGAAGATCCGCATCGGCGATGCCTATATGGGCCTCCTGGTGGACGCGGTGCGCGACCACGAAGGCACGCTGATCGGCTATGTGCTCGAGTGGCGCGACCAGACCTACCAGATGCACACGCAGGTCGTCCTCGACGCGATCGACACGTCGCAATGCCGCCTCGAGATGAGGCTCGACGGGACGGTTGCCAAGGTCAACGCGGCCTTCTGCGAGGCGTTCGCCGTCGAGGCCAAGGCAGTCGAGGGCACTCCCGGCCACGACATGGTCAAGGGCGCTCAGAACGTCACCGATACCGCCGCGATGTGGCAGGGCGTGACCGAAGGGAAGCCGGTGTTCGACACCTTCCGCGTCCACGTCGGGGACAAGGAAATCCTCTTCCAGGGCAGCCTGAGCCCACTCCCCGACCATCGCGGCCAAACCGACGGCTTCCTGCTCCTGGGCGTGGACGTCACCGAACAGCAGAAGATCATGGCCGAGGCCGAGGCGCGCCAGGAGGCCATGGCCGCCGCGCAGGCCCGCGTCGTCGAAACCCTGCGCATGCATCTCGATCGGTTGTCGAACGGCGACCTCACCACCCGGATCGAGACCAGGTTCGACGACGAGAACGACCGGATCCGCGTCGACTTCAACAAGGCGATGCAATCGCTGCTCGATGCGATGCGCGAGGTGGTCGACAATGCCGGCATGATCCGGAACAAGGCCGAGGAGATCAGCGCGGCTTCCGACAACCTGTCGAACCGGACCGAAAGCCAGGCGGCGACGCTCGAAGAGACCGCCGCGGCGCTAGACCAGTTGACCGCCTCGGTCAAGTCCGCCGCCGCGGGCGCCAACGAGGCCGCACGGATCGTCATCGAGGCGCGGTCCAATGCCGAGCAGAGCGGCAACGTCGTCCGCGAGGCCGTTTCCGCGATGGGCGAGATCGAGGCCTCGTCGCGCGAGATCTCGAAGATCATCGGGGTGATCGACGACATCGCCTTCCAGACCAATCTGCTTGCGCTCAACGCGGGCGTCGAGGCCGCCCGCGCCGGTGATGCCGGCCGAGGCTTCGCCGTTGTCGCCTCCGAGGTGCGCGCGCTGGCGCAGCGCTCCTCCGAGGCCGCACGGGAGATCAACACGCTGATCACCTCCTCAGGCGAGCAGGTGAAGCGCGGCGTCGGTCTCGTGGGGGATGCCGGCGAATCGCTCAAGCGCATCGTCGAGTCGGTCGGGACCATTTCCGAGCATGTCGGCGGCATCGCGCAATCCTCCGAAGAACAATCCACCGGCCTCGCCGAGATCAACGCGGCGATGAACCAGCTCGACCAGGTCACCCAGCAGAACGCGGCCATGGTCGAGGAGACCACCGCGACCAGTCACATGCTGACCGACGAATCGCAGGCCCTGACCAACACGATCGCCCGGTTCCAGCTCGGTTCGGGCTCGGCCCGGCCGGTGGCCAAGCCCGAACGGAAGCGGGCCGCCGCGGCCTCGCATGTGGCCGTCGCGCCGCTCGCGCCTTCCGAGGACGAAGGCTGGTCGGAGTTCTGACGGTCGCTCCGCCTTGCGGCACCCGCCGGGCCGGCCGTCTCTCAAGCGGCCGGCCTGACGATTCCGCCGCACCCGCATTGCCCCCGGTCCGCGCCGCCGCTATCTAGCCGGTCGACCCGCAACCGCGCCAACGAGGGGCTTCGTCATGGCAAGCTACCAGTACGTCTATCACATGGACGGTGTCTCGAAGACCTATCCGGGCGGCAAGAAGTGCTTCGAGAACATCCGACTGTCCTTCCTCCCCGGCGTGAAGATCGGCGTGGTCGGCGTGAACGGCGCCGGCAAATCGACGCTTCTGCGCATCATGGCCGGCATCGACAAGGACTTCTCCGGCGAGGCCTGGGCCGCCGAGGGCGCCCGCGTGGGCTACCTCCCCCAGGAGCCCGAGCTCGACGAGACCCTCACCGTGCGCGACAACGTCATGCTGGGTGTCGCCGCCAAGAAGGCCAAGCTCGACCGCTTCAACGAGCTCGCGATGAACTATTCCGACGAGACCGCCGACGAGATGGCGACGCTGCAGGACGAGATCGACAGCCAGAACCTCTGGGACCTGGACAGCCAGATCGACGTCGCCATGGAGGCGCTCCGCTGCCCACCCGACGAGGCCGCCGTCGCCACGCTCTCGGGCGGCGAAAAGCGCCGCGTCGCGCTCTGCAAGCTGCTGCTCGAGGCGCCCGAGATGCTCCTCCTTGACGAACCGACGAACCATCTCGACGCCGAGACCATCGCCTGGCTGCAACAACACCTGATCGACTACAGGGGCACGATCCTGATCGTCACCCACGACCGCTACTTCCTCGACGACATCACCGGCTGGATCCTCGAACTCGACCGCGGCCGCGGCATCCCCTACGAGGGCAACTACTCCTCCTGGCTCGAACAGAAGGCGAAAAGGCTCGAACAGGAGGCCCGCGAGGACAAGTCGCGCCAGAAAACGCTCGAGCGCGAACTCGAATGGATCCGGCAGGGCGCGAAGGCGCGCCAGTCGAAGCAGAAGGCCCGGATCGACCGGTACAATGACCTCGCCGCGCAATCCGAGCGCGAGAAGATCAGCCGCGCCCAGATCGTCATCCCGAACGGGCCGCGCCTCGGCCAGAAGGTCATCGAGGTCGAGGGCCTGGCCAAGCACCTGGGCGACAAGCAACTCATCGAAGGCCTCACCTTCTCGCTGCCGCCCGGCGGCATCGTCGGCGTGATCGGCCCGAACGGCGCCGGCAAGACCACGCTCTTCCGGATGCTGACCGGCCAGGAGACGCCCGACGCCGGCGAGGTCAGCTACGGCGATACCGTGAAGCTCGCTTATGTCGACCAGTCCCGCGACGCGCTCGATGCCGGCAAGACCGTCTGGGAGGAGATCTCCGGCGGCGCCGAGGTGATCGAGCTGGGCGACGCAAGCATGAATTCCCGCGCCTATTGCGGCGCCTTCAACTTCAAGGGCGGCGACCAGCAGAAGAAGGTCGGCCTCCTTTCGGGCGGCGAACGCAACCGCGTCCACATGGCGAAGCTGCTGAAATCCGGCGGCAACGTCCTCCTCCTCGACGAACCGACCAACGACCTCGACGTCGAAACCCTCCGCGCCCTCGAAGACGCGCTCGTCGACTTCGCCGGCTGCGCCGTGGTGATCTCGCACGACCGCTTCTTCCTCGACCGGATCTGCACCCACATCCTCGCCTTCGAGGGCGAGGCCCATGTGGAATGGTTCGAGGGCAATTTCGAGGATTACGAGGAAGACAAGAAGCGCCGGCTGGGCCCGGACGCGGTGGAGCCGAAGCGAATCAAGTACAAGAAGTTCGCCCGGTAGGTCGGGCGGAACGCACAGGATTCAGGGCGCTGATCGAGATGACGGAGAGGCTGCTCAAACATGTCCGCTTTGGCCGGGCCTTCGGCTTTCTGAAACGCACGATTTCCAAGCGGGCCAGACAAAAGAGGCGGGTCCGTGACCTTTACCAGCGGATCGGCTTGGAGGAGTCCGGGTGTCGCCTGTGCGGGGGCAAGGACTTCACACTTCTGGCGGAAAGCGATCGCTACGGGTTCGACCTAAGCAAGCGGATCTGCGGCCATTGCGGGCTGGTGCAGACGCACCCGGTACCGCGCGCCGAATTCTTCGACGAGTTCTATGCACACCACTACCGGCGCCTCTATACGGGGTCGGCAGAGAAGGTGGACTACGATGCCCTGATGCCCGAGCAGCGCGGAAAGGGTCGCGACCTCGTGACCTACCTGAAGGCCCATGGCTTCGGGCCTGTTCTCGCCGGAAGCGCGTTGATCGAGATCGGGTGCAGCTCGGGCGGCATCCTCGCCGAAGCCGCGCCGGCGTTTCGGACGGTCCAGGGCTGCGACCTCGACATCGACGCCATCGCCTACGGGCGCGACGTCCTCGGTCTCGAGCTCGAAACCGCCGCGCTGCCGACAACCCTGCCCGTGGGTCCGCGGATCTTCGTCCTGTCACACGTCCTCGAGCATCTTCACGACCCGCTCGGTACGCTGCGCACCGTGCGGCGTATGATGGACGATGGCGATCTGCTCTGCATTTTCGTGCCTGGGCTCAACATGGTGCGAAGCGGTGCGTACAAGCACGATTTGCGGCGATATTTTCACATCGCCCATATCAGCGACTTCTCCATGGGAACGCTGACCAACATCGCCGCCGCCGCCGGGTTCCTGGCGGTACATGTGGATGAAACCGTCGACGGCATCTTCCGCCCCGGCGCCATCTCCGGAGAGCCGTGGTCGAAATCGCCCGAGGATACGCCTGAAAACATTCTCGATATCGAGAAGACCTACCGTCGTTTGCTGTGACGAAGCTCGTCAGCGGCGACGGCCGGCGAGGCGCCCGGGTCTCAGGCGCGCAGGCGCCGGGCCGTGCCAAGCGTGTAGGTCACAACGGTTTCCGTGTGCCCGCCGCCCGAGACAATTGCCACCGTTCCGCCGAGCACCAGGGCCGCAGCACCGGCATTCGTCATGAAGCGGAGGGCGTCGTCCCGCTCAGCACACTCCGACTGTTCGGTTTCCGGGGAGACGACGCGCAGGCAGGTCTTGTTGATACGGCCACTCGTGAAAGTCTTGCACATTGAACAGTTTCCGATCCCTCGTTCCCGTGAGCACCGCCCATGTAATCGCGACAACAAGATGAATGTGTAAACAAAATCAGAAAGTTGGTTCAAATCTTTGAAGCCGGGGTAACAAAGAGTGAGCGACAATTGGCCGATGCGCCCGGCTTGTTAACCGGATCTTAACCAATCATCGGCGCACCGACCGTAACGATCCGGCCGCGCGGATTTCTCTTGCTTCACGGCCCCCGACCTGTCAGACGGGCGCCGCTACGTTATTCCCTACTCGACCACTGTCTCCCTCACCGGCTGTCAGTCTCTCGATTGGAGAACCGACCGGCCAGGCTGCCGCATTCCGCGGGCAGCGCTTGAAAAGGAGACCACGGAATGGCCAATGGCACCGTGAAATGGTTCAACAGCACCAAAGGCTTCGGCTTCATCGCCCCGGAAACCGGCGGCAAGGACGTGTTCGTCCACATCTCCGCCGTCGAGCGGTCGGGCCTGACCGGGCTCAAGGATGACCAGAAGGTCACCTACGACCTGGAGAAGGGCCGCGACGGCCGCGAGAGCGCCACGAATCTCGCCCTCGTCTGAGGACGCCGCCAGAACTTGTCGAAGGGCGCGCTCTGCGCGCCCTTCGCGTTTCGGGACGTTGCGTCACATGACGGCGCGATATCCCGGATCTCACGCCGCATTCACGCGCGACTGACAGGGCGGGCGCCATGATGGCCACAGCTGCCCGGGAAATTTGGGCTCCCTTGTTTGAACCTTTGAGGCCAGTCATGTCATATCGCCCCGCCCCGCCGCCCCCCGTCCGTGTGGTCAAACCGGCACCGCGCCTCGGACCGCAGCGGCCCGAAACCTGGCGTTTCACCGATTTCGCGATGATCTGAGCGGGCGCCGCTTGTTGCGCGGCCACAACAAGCGGTCCGGCGGAAACCTTTGTTAAGCAATTCTTCGGCGATCCGTGTCACGCTGTCCCCAGCGTCGGCCCTGCGACTCCCCAGGGGCAGCAAGCGCGAAGAGGCACGGGCAGCTGCTCGAAAGGGGGGTCGAACATCTCCGGCGCGCGCACCAGGCGTCACGAGGAGAGCAGTCATGTCACGCCAAGACCAAGATCCGGAACCCAGGAGAGACTGGCCACCTTCCAGCCAGGACAAACGCGCGGAACCCTGGCCCGCGCCGCCCCGTCACATGGACTGGGCGAGCCTGTAACGCGACCGGCCGGCGGCGCCACAGGCGGCGGCCCCGGCCCGACCAGCAATGGACAGCGCCCGCGCGATCTGCCACCACCCGTGGCATGAGTGCAATAGATGATCTGCCCCCGCTGCGCGCGGTGATCGCCGCCCACGGGCTGCAGGCGAAAAAGGCGCTCGGGCAGAACTTCCTTCTCGACCTGAACCTGACCGCCAAGATCGCACGGGCGGCGGGCGATCTCTCCGGCGCCGATGTGCTCGAGATCGGGCCGGGCCCGGGCGGGCTCACGCGCGGCCTCCTGGCCGAAGGCGCGCGCCGGGTGGTTGCTGTCGAGAAGGACACCCGCTGCCGCCCCGCGCTCGACGAGATCGCCGCCGTCTATCCCGGCCGGCTCCAGATCGTCGAGGGCGACGCGCTCCGGCTCGACCATGCCGCGCTGCTCCGCCCCCCCGTCAAGATCGTCGCCAACCTGCCCTACAATGTCGGGACCGAGCTCCTGACCCGCTGGCTCGACCCGCCGGTCTGGCCGCCCTTCTGGGAGAGCCTCACGCTGATGTTCCAGCGCGAGGTGGCGGAGCGGATCGTCGCGGAGCCCGGCTCGAAAGCCTATGGACGCCTGTCGATCCTCGCCCGCTGGCGCACCGAACCGCGCATCGTCATGGACCTGCCGCCCGAAGCCTTCACGCCCGCCCCCAAGGTCCGCTCGGCCGTTGTGCATCTGAAACGCCGCGCGGAGCCGCTTTACCCGGCCGACCCCCGGACGCTCACCAGGGTGGTCGCCGCCGCCTTCGGACAACGACGCAAGATGCTCCGGGCGGCGCTGAAGGGCGTGGCGCCCGATATCGAGGCGCGGCTCGAGGCGGCCGGCATCGTGCCGACCGCACGGGCCGAGGAAATCTCTCTGGAGAGGTTCTGCGCCCTCGCCCGGGTGCTGTCCGAGGGCTAAGGGCCGGCGCGCATCTTAGACCCGGAAGAGCCTGTCAGCTCCTCCCGAAGATGCCTTATTCCGCGGCTTCGGCCGGGTTGGGCTGGTCGCCCCCGCCGCTCGGTGCCGGGTCCTGCTGGGGCTTCGGGCGCCGCTGGCGCCGCGGGCGCTCGGGCTTGCTCTCGGGCGTCTCGACCAGGCCGGATTCGCCGCGAAGGTCGTCGCCCATGTCGATCACGTCGTCGGAGCGCGGTTGCGCCACGGGCTGGGCCTCCTGCCCGCCGCCATGCGACGGCTGATCGCCGTTGTTCTGCGGCCGGTGTTCCTCCCGCTCATTGCGACGGGCCTCGTGCTCGCGTTCCTGCTGCTCGCGCCGCTGGTCCTGCTCGCGCTGCGCCTCGCTCAGCATCCGCGTGTAATGCTCGGCATGCTGCTGGAAATTCTCGAACGCCACCCGGTCGTTGCCGAGCTGCGCGTCGCGGGCAAGTTGGTTGTACTTGTCGATAATCTGCTGCGGGGTGCCGCGCACCTTGCCCTCGGGCCCCGAAGAGTCGAACACCCGGTTGACGATGTTGCCCACCGAACGGTTGCGGTTCGACTTCGACCGCGAGCGTGCCTTGGAAGATCTCATGCTTTGTTTAGTCCAGCCTTGCTGTAGCCCTTGCCTGCCCCGGTTGTCTCAGTGTTGTCGCGCCATCGCGACCTCGGGGAGCGGGCAATTCTGTGGCAAACCGCGTGGGCCCGCATCGAATGGATGCGACGGCCCTCACGCAGTCCACTAACCACGTCAAAAACACCAAGACAAGCGGTTTCTGGGGCTTATCCCCGCAATTTGCGTGCAATCCGGGCCATTTTTGCCACGAAGCCCGATCCTAGCCGCGCCGTGCCGAGACGACCCTGTCTCTCCCGTCGAGATCGGGATGGACGGTGACATCTTCAAGCCCCGCCGCCTTGAAAAGCTGGGCGACGGCCGGTCCCTGCCGGTATCCGATCTCCACGAGAAGCCGCCCGCCAGGGGTGAGATGCGCCGGCGCACCCGCGGCGATGGCGCGGTAGGCGGTGAGGCCGTCGGCCCCGTCGGTGAGGGCAAGATGCGGGTCGTGGTCGAGAACCTCGGGCGCGAGACACTCCATCTCGTCGGCCGCGATATAGGGCGGATTGGAAACAATGAGGTCGTAGCGGCCGCCGACGGCTGCGAACCAATCGGAGGCCTCGAACGCAACACGATGCTCCACCCCATGCTGGCGCGCGTTCCACCGGGCGATTTCCAGGGCGGCTTCCGACAGATCCGTCGCGATGCCGGTGGCCTCTCCCCGCTCGGCCAGGAGCGAGATCATGATACAACCGGTTCCGGTGCCGAGGTCGAGCACCTCGGAAAAGGGTTCGGACAGCGCCCGTTCGATCAGCGTCTCGGTTTCGGGCCTCGGGTCGAGCACCGCATCCGAAATGTGAAACCATCGCCCCCAGAACAGGCGGCCGCCGACGATGCGCGCGACGGGTTCCCGCCTCCAGCGCGCTTTCAGAAAACCGAGATACCGGTAGAAGGCATCGTCGCTGATTTCGTCGCGAAGATGCAGGGCAAGCCTGTCGGGCGAAATTCCCAATGCCGCGGACATCAGCCTCCGCGCGTCCCGTTCGGGAGTTTCGATCCCGATGTCGCGCAGCGAGTCAGCTCCGAAGACCAACTCGCCCTGCACGGTACGCGGCTTCACAGCCCCGCGTCGGCCAGCTTTTCGGCCTGCTCCGCCTCGGTCAGCGCGTCGATGACTTCATCCAGATCGCCCTGCATCACCTCGCCCAGCTTGTAGAGCGTGAGCCCAATCCGGTGATCGGTCATGCGGCCCTGCGGGAAGTTGTAGGTACGGATCCGCTCCGAGCGGTCGCCCGAGCCGACCTGGCTCTTGCGGGTCGCGGCGCGTTCGGCATCGGCGCGGCTGCGTTCGAGATCGTAGAGCCGCGCGCGCAGCACCTGCATGGCGATGGCGCGGTTCTGGTGCTGGGATTTCTCCGACGAGGTCACGACGATGCCAGTCGGAAGATGGGTGATCCGGACCGCCGAGTCGGTGGTGTTCACATGCTGTCCACCCGCCCCGCTCGCGCGCATCGTGTCGATGCGGATATCGGTGGCGGGGATGTCGATATCCACCTCCTCGGCCTCGGGCAGGACCGCGACGGTGGCGGCCGATGTGTGGATCCGCCCGCCGGATTCGGTCTCCGGCACCCGCTGTACCCGGTGGACGCCGCTTTCGTACTTGAGCCGCGCGAAGACGCCCTCGCCGACGATCCGGGCGATGACTTCCTTGATGCCGCCGAGCTCGGTCTCGGCCAACTCGATCAGCTCGAGCTTCCAGCCCTTCGCCTCGGCATGGCGCTGGTACATGCGGAACAGATCGCCCGCGAAGAGCGCCGCCTCCTCGCCGCCGGTGCCGGGACGGATCTCGAGGATCGCCGGGCGGGCATCGGCGGCGTCCTTCGGCAGGAGCGCGAGCTTCAGCGCCTGCTCGACCTCGGGCAGGCGGGTCCTGAGCCGTGGCAGCTCGTCCTCGGCCAGGGCTTTCATCTCCGGATCGCCGAGCATCGCCTCGGCCTCTTCGATCTCGGAGAGCGTTCGGCGGTATTCGCCGATCGTCGCCACCACCGGCTTCAGCTCGGAATACTCCCGCGCGAGCGCGGCGATCTCGCCCGGCTCGGCACCCGCGGCCATCTTCGCCTCGAGGAATTCGAAGCGCGCGGCGATCTGGTCGAGTTTCTCGAAGGGCACCATGGCCGGTCCTGTCACCGATCTGCCCCGGCGCGTCAAGCCGGGCTTGATCCAGCGGCGCGCGCCTTCGGCGCGCATTATTTCAGTTTGCGCCGCCTCCGGCGTCGCTCGTGCGAAGGGGCCGCTGGCCCCCTCGCGCTCCCCCGGGGAGTATTTCTTGCCAGATGAGGAGGCTAGGGTCCGGTGCCGAAGAAGCGGTCGGAGGGCAGATAGCCCGCGAGCTTTCCGGCCATCGACCATTCCCGTTCGAACCCGGTTTCGCCGATCACCAGGACCCCGTCGCGGGGCAGATTGCCGAGCACCCCGCCGACCCGGGCACGGATCGCGCTCCAGCCGTCGGTGAAAACCGGCGCGGCACCGGCGCCGTCGATCACGGCGTTTTGGGTGAGCACCGTTTCGGGGTCGAGCGGCACATGGATCAGCGCCACGCGCTGGCAATCCCTGAGCGCGCCGAGCTTCTCTGCCCGCGGCTCCGGGAGCCGCGGCGCATTCGGCCCGACACGCAGCGCGTTCGAGGAGAACAGGAACGCCACCAGATCGCGCCCCGTCGTCGCCCGCACCCCGGCATAGGTCTTGTAGTCGAGCCCCAGCTCGCGCGCCCGCGCGACCCGGATCCGCACCACTTCGAGCGGCAGCTTCGGCAACAGGTCGGCCCGCGCCCGTCCCCAGGCATAGCGCCGCCAACCCGCGCCGGGCTCCATCGACGGCCCGCCGTTATGTCCGATCATGCTCATCCGAATTCCCGAATCCGCGCCACGTAGCGCGCCAGAGTGTCGATCTCGAGATTGACCCCGTCGCCCGCCGCGGCCTCGCCCCAGGTAGTTACTTCCTTGGTATGCGGGATCAGGTTGACGCCGAACGTGGCGCCCTCGACCTCGTTCACCGTCAGCGAAGTGCCGTTCAGTGCCACCGAGCCCTTCGGCGCGACGAAGCGCGCGAGCGCCTCGGGCGCGCGGAAGGTAACCCGGGTGGAGCCGCCCTCGTCGCGGAGCGCCAGCACCTCGGCCACGCCGTCCACATGACCAGAGACGATATGCCCACCCAGCTCGTCGCCCACGCGCAGCGCGCGCTCGAGGTTCAGCCGCTTGCCCGGCGCCCAGCCGGCCTCGCCGATATTCGTCTTCGACAGCGTCTCGGCGGAAATATCGACGGCGAACCAGTTTTCGGGCGCGGTTCCGAGCGCGGTGACGGTGAGGCAGACCCCGTCGCAGGCGATGGAAGCGCCGATCTCGATCCCGGCGGGATCGTAGCCCGTGGCGATCTTCGCATGGAGATCGCCCTCCCGCCGCGTCTCGATCACCCGGCCGATATCGGTCACGATCCCCGTGAACATCGAAACACTCCCCGAAAACCTGTCCACCTTGGGTTAGACGTGGCGACAGGCGCCTGCAAGCGTGCGTGACATTTTAAACTTTTGCGGTCAGAGTGCGCGCGTAGTTGATTGAGTAGTGAATGCAGACCCGTCCGCGTACCTTCCTGTTCCTGCAGGGGCCACACGGCCCTTTCTTCTGGCAACTTGCCCGTGGGCTCCGTAGCGCCGGCGCCCGCTGTTACCGGGTCGGCTTCAACCGCGGCGACCGGGCGTTCTGGCCGGAGCGCGAAAGCTACACCGCCTTCGCCGGCCCGCTCGCAGCCTGGCCAAATCGGATCGCCGCGCTCTACCGCAGGCTTCAGGTCACCGACATTGTGCTCTACGGCGACACGCGGCCCATCCATGCAGACGCGATCCGCGCCGCGACGCTGGCCGGCATCACCGTGCATATCTTCGAGGAGGGCTATCTGAGGCCCTGGTGGATCACCTACGAGCGCGGCGGGTCGAACGGCCATTCGCCGGCGATGGACCTGGGGCTCGAACGGATGGTCGCGTTTCTCGACCGCCCGGCCCCCGAGCCGGTGGAGCCGCCCGGGCATTGGGGCGCGCTGCGGCGGCACATGTTCTACGGCGCGCTCTACCACGGGCTGGTCATGAGCGGACGCAAGCGCCTCGACCCGCATCGCGGCATCCCGGTCTCGCGCGAATTCAGGCTGCATCTGCGGCGCCTCGCGCTCCTGCCCTTCACCGCGGCCGACCGGATCGTGACAACGGCCCGCATCAGGCGCAGCACCGCCCCCTATCACCTGGTACTCCTGCAGCTCGACCATGACGCCAGTTACCGGGTGCACGGCCCGTTCCGGACGACCGAGGATTTTCTCGAGCACACCGTCTCCGCCTTTGCCGAGGGCGCGCCGAAACACCATGAGCTGGTAGTCAAGGCGCATCCGCTCGAGGACGGGCGCGTCCCGGTCCGCCAGCTCTTGATGCGCCAGGCCCGGGCCCATGGCGTGGCCGACCGGGTGCGCTTCCTCGGCGGCGGCAAGCTCGCGCCGCTCCTCGACCGCGCCCGCTCGGTGGTCACCGTGAACTCGACCGCCGCGCAACAGGCGCTCCTGCGCGGCATCCCGGTTAAGGCCTTCGGCAAGACGGTCTATTCGAAACCCGAATTCGTCTCCGACCAGCCGCTCGAGGCGTTCTTCGCCGCGCCGCGCGGCCCGGACCGGACCGCCTACCGGGTGTTCCGCCAGTTCCTCCTCGAAACCTCGCAGCTTCCCGGCAGTTTCTACGCCGCGGCGGGGCGCCGGCAGGCGCTCCGGCACCTGCCCGACATCATGCTCAGCGCCCATGACCGCTACCAGCCCCGCCGCACCGCAAGCGCGGCACCGGCGCAACATGTCGGCGCAACCCGAGGCTGACATTGCAAAAATGCTGGTCGGGGCGGCGGAGCGGCCGTTAACCTTTCAAAAAAAATATGAGCAGGCAACAACAGGTCCAGGAGACCCGGGCAGTGAAATCGTTTCTGATGCGCACAGGGCGCCCCGTGGGGCTTGCCCTCATGGTCAGTTTGGTCGCCGGCTGCGGTTTGCCGCGCTCGGGCCCGAACAAGCATGAAATCTTCTCGGGCTCGGAGCTTCGGAACGGCAACGCGCTGGTGGTCGAAGTCGACGACCACGTGGTCGCGGCCACCCGCGAGACCCCGTCCCATTCCTTCTCGCCCGCCTTCCTCAATGCCGGGGTCGCCGGATCGGACACGATCTCGCCGGGCGACACGCTCGGCCTGTCGATCTGGGAAAACGTCGATGACGGGCTCCTGGCGAATAACGGGATGAGCGCGACCAACCTCGAACAGGTCCAGGTCGACGGCGCGGGCTTCATCTTCGTGCCCTATGCCGGGCGCATCAAGGCGTCGGGCAATACCCCCGAGGCGATCCGCCGGATCATCACCGAAAAGCTCTCGGCCCAGACGCCCGACCCGCAGGTACTGGTCCGACGCGTCGCCGGCGACGGCTCGACCGTTTCGCTGATCGGCGGTGTCGGCTCGCAGGGCGTTTACCCCATCGAACGCCCGACCCGCACGCTCACCGCGATGCTGGCCAGGGCCGGCGGCGTCACCATCGCGCCCGAGGTCGCCCAGATTACCGTGATCCGCGGCGGGCAGACCGGCACCGTCTGGCTGAACGATCTCTACGAGGACCCGCAGCTCGACATCGCGCTGCGCGCCGGCGACCGGATCCTGGTCGAGGAAGACCCGCGCTCCTACACCGCGCTCGGCGCCACCGGCGGGCAGAGCCGCGTTCCCTTCAACACCAAGTCGATCTCGGTGATCGAGGCCGTCGCCACCGTGGGCGGCCTGAGCTCCGGCCTCGCCGACCCTACCGGCGTCTTCGTCCTGCGCAACGAGACCGAAACCCGCGCAGAGGCGGTGACCGGCCGCGACCTCGCCGGCGAACAGCGCGTCGCCTACATCATCGACCTGACCAAGCCGAACGGCCTCTTCATCGCGCGCGATTTCCAGATCCGCGACGGCGATACGGTCTACGTCACCGAGGCGCCCTACTCGCAATTCGTGAAGATCCTCTCCGCGATCATCGCGCCCCTGAACTCGGCGAGCACCATCGACCAGCTCGCCAGCAACTGACGCCATGCAAGAAGACGCCGCCGGTGCCTCCGCGCCCCGGCGGCGTCTTTACGTCTACAACGGCGGTTTCCTGACCCAGACGCGTATCCGGCGGATCCTCGCGCTCCGCGGCTGGGAGGTGCGCCTCGGCAAACCCGGCCCCGGCGACGCGGTGGGCGTCTGGGGCCAAAGCCCCACGGCGCCACGGGGTGAGGCGGTGGCCG
Source organism: Paracoccaceae bacterium (assembly GCA_050299695.1). Taxonomy (GTDB): domain Bacteria; phylum Pseudomonadota; class Alphaproteobacteria; order Rhodobacterales; family Rhodobacteraceae; genus Ovoidimarina. The sequence continues at coordinate 42,829 of JBNKWI010000008.1, read as the reverse complement.
GCCTGACCGGCGCCCCCGTCGTCCGCGTCGAAGATGCCTTCCTGCGCTCGCTCTTTCCCGGCCGCGCCGGCGATCCGACACTCGGCCTCCTGATCGACGAAACCGGCGTGCATTTCGACGCCGCCGCGCCCTCCGATCTCGAAACCCTGCTCGCCACCCACCCGCTCGACGACCCCGCGCTCCTTGTCCGCGCCCGCACCGCAATCGACGCGCTCCGCCGCGCGCATCTCTCCAAGTTCGCCGCCACCGACCCCGCGCTGCCCGTCCCCGAACCCGGCTTCGTCCTCGTCCTCGACCAAACCCGCGGCGACGCCGCCGTGGCCGCGAGCGGCGGCGACCGCGCCGCCTTCCGCGCGATGCTGGACGCCGCCCGCGCCGAGCATCCCGGCCGCCGGATCGTGGTGAAAACCCACCCCGAAACCGCACAGGGCCATCGCGGCGGCCATTTCGACGCCACCGACGGCGCCGAAACCCTCACTGCCCCGGTCTCGCCGTGGCGCCTCTACGACGCCGCCCATGCCGTCTACACGCTCTCCTCCGGCGCCGGGTTCGAGGCAATCCTCGCCGGCCGCACACCCCAGGTCTTCGGCACCCCCTTCTACGCCGGCTGGGGCCTCACCGCCGACCGCGGTGCGCCGCTCCCCCGCCGCGGCCGCAAGCTCACGAGCGACCAGCTCGCCGCCGCTGCACTGATCCTCTACCCGGCCTGGTACGACCCGTTCCACGACCGGCTCTGCGGCATCGAGGAGGTGATCCGCACTCTCGGCGCCCAGGCCCGCGCCTGGCGCGACGACCGCGCGGGCTGGCGCGCCCACGGGATGTCGCGCTGGAAGCACCCGCATCTCCGCGCCTTCTTCGGCACCCATGGCGGCATCGCCTTCTCCGGCCCGCAAGGGCGCCGCCGCGAGATGGTCTGGGCCTCCGCCACCCGCCCCGGCGAGACCCGCACCCGCATCGAGGACGGCTTCCTCCGCTCCCGCGGCCTCGGCGCGCGGCTCACCCCGCCACTCTCGCTCGTCCTCGATGATCTCGGGATCTACTACGACCCCACCCGCGAAAGCCGCCTCGAGCGCCTGATCGCCGAAAGCCCCACCCTGCCGCTTGCAGAAATCGAACGCGCCCGCGCGCTCGTCGCCCGGATCCGAGCCCTCGGCCTGTCGAAATACAATATCGGCGCCGCGCCGCCCGCCGTACCGCCGGGACGCAAGATCCTCGTCGTCGGTCAGGTCGAAGACGACGCCTCGATCCTGAAAGGCGCCGGGAAGATCGCCACCAACGCCGCACTTCTGGAGCTCGCAGCGCGCGAGAACCCCGGCGCGGAGCTGATCTACAAACCCCATCCGGACGTGGAGGCCGGGCTGCGCCGGGGCGCGCTCGACCGCCTGCCCGACAGGGTGATCGCCGCCCCCGGCACCTCTGCCCCGGCGCTGATCGACGCGGTGGACGAAGTCTGGACCATGACCTCGCTCCTCGGCTTCGAGGCGCTCCTGCGCGGCAAACCCGTCACCGTGACCGGTGCGCCCTTCTACGCCGGCTGGGGCCTGACCCGCGACCTCGGCGAGATCCCCGCCCGCCGCAGCGCCCGGCCCACGCTCGAAGCCCTCGCCCATGCCGCGCTGATCGGCTATCCGCGCTACCGCGACCCGGTGACCGGCCTCGCCTGCCCGCCCGAGATCGCGGTGGACCGCCTCGCCTCGGGTGCCACCCCGCCGCCGCGCGGGCTTCTCGCCCGGCTCCAACCCCTTCGCCGCTGGCTCCGCCGCCCGCCCCGGAGCGGGAAGGATTCTTGAAGCAAGAATTTTACACGGAACATCCATGGGATTTTCCGTGCCCCGCCGCTAGCTGCCCAGGGAGGCCAGCTGTTCCGCGTCCAGCGCCGTGCGCTTCACCATGATCGTGTGGATCGAGAACACCACCGCGTCGCTTTCCGGCAGCCGGAACAGCACCTGCCGCTCGGAACGCAGGTACGGCATGCCCGTGTTCTTCACCGGCTTCGGATCCGCCTCGCGCAGCGGCGTCCAAAGCTCCGGCGCGGCGCAGAAATGCGCGTTCGCCCGCCAGAGCGCCCGCCCGGGGCGCAACGCTTCGAAGAGCCGCTCGACCCGCCGTCCCAGCCCGGCATCGTAGGCCGGCACCGGTGCGTGGACGCGCAGGAGAGGGCGGCCGATCTTCTCCGCGAGCGTCCAGCCCGCGGGAAAGCAAAGCACCGCCCCGGTCAGAACATGCTCGTCCGATCCGGCCGCTTTCTGCATCAGGCAGAAATCCTGCTGGAAGATGCGCCCCAGAACCGCCAGCGGCGCCCCGTCGCGCGCCACGCGCACCCCGTCCGGCCGCTTCACCGCCGCCGCGCCCACCGAGAAGCCCGGCAAACGCCGCGCCTCCTCAAACGCGACGCCCAGAAGTTCCTCCGCCGCCCGCTCCGCCTCGGGCAGACAGGCCAGAACGGCCCCGCACTGCGCCGCGATCAGCGCATCGCGCAGCGCCATCTGCCCGGCATAGGCCTCGTCGGGCGCGAACGCCAAGGCGGGCTCGGCCGGCTGGATCCCCGGCAGCCGCCGCAAGGCCGGATCGGCCCAGGGCGTGAAGGGTAGGCGCGTTTGCAGCACCGGACCCATGGCCCGCCCGCTAAAGCCCCTGCGCGACCGGCCGCGCCGCGCCCTGCGCCTGCAGCACCGGCGGCTCCGCCGGCCGCCCCTTCGGCAATGCGATCTCGGCCAGGACGCCCAGATGGTCGGACCCGAGAAGCGGCCGCAGCGTCGTCTGCCCCTGCCCGCCCGGCGCCAGCACGTGGTCGATCGAGAAGCCGCCCGGCCCCACCGGGAAGGTCACCCGCGCCGGCCCGACCGGTTCGGTCCCCGACGCGGCCTCGATGCGCTCCATCACGTCCGACCAGCGCACCATGTTGAAATCGCCCCCCAGCACCACCGGCGCCTCGAGCGCCGCGACCTCCGCCACGATGCCCTCGGCCTGCGCCGCCTGCCCGTGCGGCCAGGGCCATTCGAAATGGATCGCCCCCACCGTCACCGGCCCGTCCGGCGCCTCGACCACTGCATGCGCCATGCCGTAGGTCTTCGAGCAGCCCGCGCTGCCCTCGCGGAACGGGAACCGGCTCAGCACAGCCACGTAGCCGGCACGGAGCCGTGGGCGGCAGCGGATGTTCCAGGGATAGGCCTCGCGGAGCGCGGCCAGGATGCGCTCATTGTTGCGGTGCAGTTCCTCGAGCGTCACCACGTCGGGCCGGGCGCGGAGAATGTCGTCGCGGATCCGCACGGGATCGTGCAGCGCGTAAAGCAGGTTCTTCTGATAGAGCACCAGCTCCGCCGACCCGGGCGCGACCGGTGCCCGCTCCGGCGCCCAATGCGGGACGAGGCTCAGAAGGCCGAGCCCCGGCGCCAGTCCCGCCAGCAGGGCCGCGCGCCCGGCGCCGAGAGCGGCCAGCAGGGCGGCCACGGCCAGTCCGGCCGCGACGAGGCTCACCCGCAGGACCGCGAAGCTGTCGCCCGCCGGATGCATCCGCCCCAGCGCGCCCAGCGCCAAGAGCGCCGCGACCCACAGCGCCGCCACGGCCAGAAGCCCGCGCAGAACCCGGATCGCGCCGCCCGGCTCACGCCGTGTCACACTCGGGTGAGAGCCGGGCAGCGCCCTTGTATCAGACATGAACCGGGACCACTCTCTCGATACGCTCTAAGGACGCCCCCGACATGCCCATCGAACCCGTCACCTTCAAGGGCCATTCCGGCCATGTGTTGTCAGCACGCCTCGATTTGCCCGACGGACCGCATCTGGCCACGGCCCTTTTTGCCCATTGTTTCACCTGTTCGAAGGATATTCCGGCAGCGCGCAGAATCGCGGCCCGTCTCGCCGGGATGGGAATCGCGGTCTTCAGGTTCGATTTCACGGGTCTCGGGCATTCCGGCGGTGAATTCGGCAACACCACCTTCACATCCAATGTGGGCGATCTTTTGGCAGCCGCCGACTGGCTGGCCGGGCGCGGCATGGCGCCGGACCTGCTGATCGGCCATTCGCTTGGCGGCGCGGCGGTGCTGCGCGCGGCCCGGGGCGTCCCGAGCGCCCGCGCCGTGGTCACCATCGGCGCGCCTTTCGACCCGGCCCATGTCACGAAGAATTTCGGCGGCGCGCTCGAGACGATTCGCGCCAGGGGCACCGCCGAGGTCATGCTCGGCGGGCGGCCGTTCCGGATCGACCGCGCCTTCGTCGAAGATGTCGAGGCCGAGCGCCTGCGCCCCGCCATCGCGGGGCTGAAACGCGCGCTTCTCGTGCTCCACGCCCCCCGCGATGCCACCGTGGGGATCGAGAACGCCACCGCGATCTTCACCGCAGCCAAGCATCCGAAAAGCTTCGTCACCCTCGATGGCGCCGATCACCTGGTCTCCCGGCCGGAGGACGCGGACTACGCCGCCGAGGTCATCGCCGCCTGGGCCGGCCGCTATATCGACCTCGCGCATCCCGCTCCGCCGATCGGGGCGCCCGAAGGCGTCGTGCGGGTCTCCGAGGCCGATGCCGGCGGCTTCCTCCAGGACATCGCCGCCGGGCCGCATCACCACCTCCTCGCCGACGAACCCCTGGCCTATGGCGGCACCAACCGCGGCCTCTCGCCCTACGGCCTGCTTTCGGCGGCGCTCGGCGCCTGCACCTCGATGACGATCCGCATGTATGCGCGCCGCAAGTCTTGGCCGCTCGACCACGTCCGGGTCGACGTGACCCACGACAAGGTCCACGCCCAGGACGCCGGCTCCTGCGAACCCCTGAAGATCGACACGTTCCGCCGCGCGATCACGCTCACCGGCAGCCTCGACGCGGCCCAGCGCCAACGCCTCCTCGAGATCGCCGACAAATGCCCGGTCCACCGCACGCTGGAGCGCACCGCGACCATCGAAACCGTGCTGACCGAACCCGAAGTGATTCCGCGCCGGGTCAAGGCCTGAGGCACGAAGGCCTTGAGGCGGCGGGGAATCTCCAGACCCTCGGAAAGGCGCTCTGATGAGCAGCCGGCTCATCAGACGCCTCCCACGCAAACTTCCCCCGGTCAGACCCGCGCGCCCAACGGCACCGGAGCGTCCGCAGGCCGCAAGGCCTGCGCCCCAGAATGACGTGAGGCGCGTGCCATGGCACGCGCCTCTCCTTTGGATCAGACCTGGCTCGGGGTCAGGCGCGGGCCTTGCCCACCAGCTTCCAGGCAGCCGGCACGATCAGCGCCGCCAGCGCCAGCTTCAGCGCATCGCCGACGAGGAACGGCGTCAGGCCCCATGCCAGGATCGGCTTGTCCCAGCCATAGAGCTGGCCCAGCCACAGAAGCCCCGGCACGTAGATCAGCACGTTGCCCACAAGCATCGCCCCGGCCATGCCCGGCACGCTCCGGTCCCAGCCCTTCCGCGCCGCGAAGCCCAGCGCCAGCGTCGCCAGCACGTAGCCCAGGAGATAGCCGCCGGTGCCGCCCATCATGTAGGTGAGACCGTATTTCTCGGCCGAGGAGCTCGCGAAGACGTCGAAGCCGAGCGCGCCCACCGCCAGATAGCCGAGGATCGTCGCCAGCCCGAGCCGCGGCCCGTAGGCGGCGCCCAGCGTCAGCACCACGAAAGTGCCCATGGTGACCGGCACCGGCCACATCGGCACCTTGATCTTCGCAAAGATCGCCATCGCTGCGATCCCCACCACCACCAGCGCCACCTGCTTCACCCGCAGGCCGGCGCCTTCGGTCGGGCCGAAAGCCTCTGTCAAAACCCTGTCGTCGGTCGTTGCGCTCATGGCGTGTGCTCCGGAATTGCCCCTGCGTTCCCGAAGTTTCTGCACCAGCACCGGCACCGGCGCAAGCGCGGATCAGGCCTCGCGCCGGTACCGCGACCAGAGGCGATAGGCCTTGCGCGGGCCCGAAACCCGCCATTCCGCGCGCCATTCGGGCCAGGCCGCGAAGTCGTAGGCCACCCGGTAATGGTCCGGATCGCACCAATGCTCCGCCTTCGCCCCGTCCGCGAGCGAGAAGCCGTGAAACGCTCGCCCGTCCGCGAACAGCACTTCGACCCGCCCCGCCCCGTCCGGCCGCCAGAGATAGCGCCGCGTCGCCGCGACTGGCCCCTGGCCCTCCAGAACCAGCGCTCCCTCCTCGTCATAGGCAAGCCCGCCCGTCCCGTCCGGCGCGAACACCGCCCGCCCTTCGAACCGCCCGCCCGGCCCGCGCGCATCCTCGATCCGGCGCTCCACCCGCCAGACTCCCTCGAAATCGCCCAGAACCAGTGCCACCCCGCTCTCCTTGCCGCCCGGGAAGGCGCAGTCTATGACCGCCGCGCAGACGAGTCCAAGCCCCGGAGCCTCCCCGAGATGATCCCCCGCTATTCCCGCCCCGAGATGGTCGCCCTCTGGTCGCCCGAGACGAAGTTCCGGATCTGGTTCGAGATCGAGGCCCATGCCTGCGACGCGATGGCCGACCTCGGCGTGATCCCCAAGGCCAATGCCGAGGCCGTCTGGAAGGCGAAGGACGTGGAGTTCGACGTGGCCCGCATCGACGAGATCGAGGCCGTCACCAAGCACGACGTCATCGCCTTCCTCACGAATCTCGCCGAAATCATCGGCAACGACGAGGCGCGCTTCGTCCACCAGGGCATGACCTCCTCCGACGTGCTGGACACCACCTTCAACATCCAGCTCGCCCGCGCCGCCGACATCCTGATCGCCGATCTCGAAGGTCTCCTCGCCGCACTCAAACGCCGCGCCTTCGAACACAAGGACACCGTCCGCATCGGCCGCAGCCACGGCATCCACGCCGAGCCCACCACCATGGGGCTCACCTTCGCCCGCTTCTACGCCGAGATGGACCGCAACCTGCGCCGCCTCAGGACCGCCCGCGAAGAGATCGCCACCGGCGCGATCTCCGGCGCCGTCGGCACCTTCGCCAATATCGACCCGGCGGTGGAAGAACATGTCTGCGCCAAGCTCGGCCTGACGCCTGAGCCGATCTCCACCCAGGTGATCCCGCGCGACCGTCACGCCGCCTTCTTCGCCACGCTCGGCGTCATCGCCAGCTCGGTCGAGAATGTCGCCATCGAGATCCGCCACATGCAGCGCACCGAGGTCCTAGAGGCCGAGGAGTTCTTCTCCAAGGGCCAGAAGGGCTCCTCGGCGATGCCGCACAAGCGCAACCCGGTGCTGACCGAGAACCTCACCGGCCTCGCCCGCCTCGTCCGCTCTGCCGTGGTGCCCGCGCTCGAGAACGTGGCGCTCTGGCACGAGCGCGACATCTCGCATTCCTCGGTGGAACGCATGATCGGCCCCGACGCGACGATCACCCTCGACTTCGCGCTGGCCCGGCTCACCGGCGTCGTCGACAAGCTCGTGGTCTATCCCGACAACATGCTCGCCAACATGAACAAGTTCCGCGGCCTCGTGATGAGCCAGCGCGTGCTCCTCGCGCTGACCCAGGCCGGCGTAAGTCGCGAGGACGCCTACCGCCTCGTGCAGCGCAACGCGATGAAGGTCTGGGAAGCGGGCGCCGACTTCATGACCGAGCTCAAGGCCGATCCCGACGTCACCGCCGCGCTCTCGGAAGCGGAGATCGAGGAGAAATTCGACCTCGGCTACCACACCAAGCATGTGGACACGATCTTCGCGCGGGTGTTCGGCGCCGCCGGTTGAGCCGCTGATCCCGGAATGTAAGAGGGGGTGCGGCCCGGTGGCAGGGGTGCTCGCCGCCGGGCCGCTGGGGGAAGGTCCGGCGAGGAACTACCGGACCGGGGAATCGCTCTCGTAGACCGCCTGGATCACCAGGTTGATCTCTTCGGTCACCACGAGCCCGACCAACGCGTAAAGCCCCGCCAGCGTCATCGTACCCGCAACGACCAGTGTCTGAACCGTTCCCGGGGTGCCGACCAGCACCGCCGCCTGGGCAATATCCGTATGCACTCCTGCTCTCCCGCGAATGCAATTGGTGATGCCGACAGCGAACCCGTTTACGGTTTATTTTGTCTTAATCTAAACACAACTATAACGTGTATTTTGGCATTTGAAACACTTATTTTGCGAAGTGCGCAAGATTCGCTACACTGGGGGCCTCATCGGGAAAGGATCCACGGATGTCGAAGACCGCGTTCGCCCTGATCTCACTGATTCTCGCTGGCGCCCCCACGCTTTCCGCCGCGTCCTGCATGGGCCATGACACCGAACAGGCCATGTCCTGCGCGACCGGAACCGTCTGGGACGCCGAATCGCAGCGGTGCGTGCCGACCACCGGCTGAGCGCGCCGCGCCGGCCCGTCCGGCAGGAACCAAACCTTAACGCTGACCATGGCAACAGGGATCTGCTCGCCACTTGTCGCCTATGCCATGGAACCGATGATGCCCCTTCCCATGGCCGGTCTTCCCGGCCTCGATCCGCTGCCCATGGGCGGCGGTGGCGGTGCGTTGTCGGTCGAACCCACCTCGATCGCGCATCTGTCAGGCATCGAAAAAGCGGCGATCCTCGTCCAGGCACTGGCGCAAGACGGCAAGCCCTTCTCGCTCGAACATCTCCCCGACGAGGCGCAGGCACGGCTGGTCCGCGCCATCGCCAATCTGGGCGAGGTCGAGCCCGGCACCGTTGCCGCCGTGCGCAAGGAATTCGCCGAGCGGATGAAGCGTCCAGGCCTCGGCGGCGCCGAGGGCGTCAAGAAGGCGCTGGAGCTCCTGGGCGATTCCGTCAGCCCCTCGGTCGCGGCCCGGCTGCGCGCGCAATCGGGCGGCACGAAGCTGGTGGGCGACCCCTGGGAGCGGATCGGCGAGCAGGAATCGGAAGACCTCCTCCCTGCGCTCGACCGCGAGAGCGTCGAGGTCGCGGCGGTGATCCTTTCGAAGCTCAAGGTCTCGAAGGCCGCCGAACTCCTCGGGTTGATGCCCGGCGAACGCGCCCGCCGCCTGACCTACGCGATCTCGGTCACCTCCGCGGTCTCGCCGGACGCGATCCACCGCATCGGCAAGGCGCTCGCCGGCGTGCTCGCGATCCAGCCGAACCGCGCCTTCGAGGAAGGCCCGGTCGAACGCGTCGGCGCGATCCTGAACTTCTCCCGCGCGGCGACCCGGAACACCGTGCTCGAAGGTCTCGACGAAACCGACAAGGATTTCGCCGAAGAGGTCCGAAAGGCGATCTTCACCTTCGGCAACATCCCCGAGCGGATCGACCCGCGCGACATTCCGAAGATCGTCCGCCAGGTCGACCAGGACGTGCTGGTCCGGGCGCTCGCCAGCGCGCTCCTGACCGATCTCAAGACCGCCGGCGAGTTCCTCCTCGGCGGCCTCTCGCAGCGGATGGCGGATTCGATCAAGGGCGAGATCGAGGATATCGGCGAGGTGAGCGAGGAGGCCGGCGAAGAGGCGATGGGCGCCGTCGTCGCCGCGATCCGCGAGCTCGAGGCCTCGGGCGAGATCTACCTCATCGCCGACGAGGGCTGACGCCCACACGCCGCTGTCGCGCCCCGGAGACGCCGCCTTGAGGTCGCCTCCCGCCCCGTCTATCTCTGCGCCACCACCCGTTCACCATCCGAGGCGCGATGCAGCGACCCGAAAGCGACTGGCGCGATTTCATGCAGAACCTGGCGATCAGGGCGCTGCTTGGCCTGGTGCTGCGCCTCCCCTACGAGCGCCGCGTGCGGCTCATGGGCTGGATCGTGTCGCGCATCGTAGCCCCTCTCGCCCGCTGGGACCGCCGGATCGCGCTCAACCTCGCCCATGTCCGCCCCGACCTCCCGCCCGAGGAGGTCCGCCGCCTGCAGCGTGCCGTTCCCGACAATGCCGGCCGCACCCTGATCGAGATCTACTCGGCCGGCGAATTCGCCGCCCGCCTCAGGGAAGCGCCGCTCACCGGCCCGGGCGTCGACGCCTTCCTCGAGGCCCGGGCCGCCGGCCGCCCGGTGATCCTCGTCACCGCGCATTTCGGCAATTACGACGCCCCCCGCGCGGCGCTTTTCGCCCAGGGCCACCCGCTCGCCGCGCTCTACCGCCCGATGCGCAACGCCAGCTTCAACGCCCATTACGTGGCCGCGATCTCGGCAATCGGCGAGCCGGTCTTTCCGGCCGACCGCAAGGGCGTCCTGAACCTCGTCCGCCATCTCGCAGCGGGCGGCATCATGGGCATCCTCGTCGATGTCCACATGATCCGCGGGACGTCGCTCACCTTCTTCGGCAAGCCCGCGCCGTCCTCGCTCTCGGCTGCCGAATGGGCCCTGAAATACGACGCGCTCCTGGTCCCGATCTACGGCATCCGCCAGCCCGACGGGCTGAGCTTCCGCATCCATCTCGACCCGCCTGTCTCTGCCTCGACCCCCCAGGCGATGACCCAGGCGCTCAACGACGGGCTCGAGGCGCATGTCCGCGCCCATATGGACCAATGGTTCTGGATTCACCGCCGCTGGGCGAAACGCGCCCCTTCGGCCGAAGCCTAGGGCACCCGCGCCGCCGCCAGGATCGGCCCCGCGCCCGCTTCCTGGATCAGCACAGCCGCGTCGCCGCCCGCAGGCACCGCATGGCTCGCCTCGAAGCGCCCGCGCCCGTCCCAGTCCCCGATCTCGACGATGTTCGAGACGATATTGCGATAGGTGATCCGCCGCCCGGCATTCTCGCCGCGCCGGATCTCTACTGTCTCCGAAGGCCGGTAGGTCACCAGGAGCACCTGGTACCGCCCCGGCCGCGACGCCTTCGCTTCGGCCGCCACCGACATCGTACCGCCCTTGCGCGCGACCGAGACATCCACAGTCACGGGCTCGCCATGGGCCCGCTCGATCAGCTGCGCGAGCCGCATCGGCTTCGTGCCGATCACATGGTCGCGCCCGCCCACCACCATCTGCGGCGTGTAGATCGTCCGCTCGCCCGCCGCGTGCGCATAGCGCCGCTGCCGATCGGTGAAGGCCGGAGAGGCGAAATCGTCCTTCCAGCCGATATAATCCCAGTAATCCACATGGAGTGCGAGCGGCAGCACGTCGCGCCGCGCCGTCAACTCGGCCAGGATCTCGTCCGCCGGCGGACAGGAGGAGCAGCCCTGCGAGGTGAAGAGCTCGACCACCACCAGCCGCTCCGCCGCCGCGGCCGCGCCCGCCATCGCGACCAGTGCCGCCGCCAGTGTCACTTTCAAAAACCGCATCGACATCCCGTCCGGTACCCCACTCCGGCTTGGTAGCGGCTGCGCGCGATCCGCACCAATCAAGGTTTTGAGAGATTGGTTACACGGCTTGCCCAAAATTTGTACACCATGGTATACATTATTTTGCCGCACCCCCCTTGAATGTCGCCTCGGCTCGGCGCAAAGACCGGGGAGATCCAGCCCCACTAGGAGGTATGCCAGATGACCGTGACAGTTGGCCGCGATATGTCGGGAGTTCGTCGTGTCTTGGAGGCCGGAGGGCGCCGGTACGGGTACTACTCTATCAAGGCGGCGGAAGCGGCGGGGCTCGGATCTTTCGCGCGGCTGCCGGCGGCCCTGAAGGTCGTGCTGGAGAACATGCTCCGCTTCGAGGACGGCAAGACCGTCTCGGTGGACGACATCAAGGCCTTCTCGACTTGGGCCGACCAGGGCGGCCAGAACCCGCGCGAGATCGCCTACCGGCCGGCCCGCGTGCTGATGCAGGATTTCACCGGCGTCCCGGCCGTGGTGGACCTCGCGGCGATGCGCGACGGCATCGTGGCGCTCGGCGGCGACGCGGAGAAGATCAACCCGCTGAACCCCGTCGACCTCGTCATCGACCACTCGGTGATGATCGACGAATTCGGCAACCCGCGCGCCTTCCAGATGAACGTGGACCGGGAATACGAGCGCAACATGGAGCGCTACACCTTCCTGAAATGGGGCCAGTCGGCCTTCGACAACTTCCGCGTGGTGCCGCCGGGCACCGGGATCTGCCACCAGGTGAACCTCGAATATCTCGCCCAGACCGTCTGGACCGACAAGGACCAGGCGGGCGAGGAGGTCGCCTACCCGGATACGCTCGTCGGCACCGACAGCCACACCACAATGGTGAACGGCATGGCCGTCCTGGGCTGGGGCGTCGGCGGGATCGAGGCCGAAGCGGCGATGCTCGGCCAGCCGATCTCGATGCTGATCCCCGAAGTGGTGGGCTTCAAGCTCACCGGACAGATGCTCGAAGGCACCACCGGCACCGACCTGGTGCTCAAGGTCGTCGAGATGCTCCGCAAGAAGGGTGTCGTCGGCAAGTTCGTCGAATTCTACGGGCCGGGGCTCGACCACCTGCCTCTCGCCGACCGCGCCACCATCGCCAACATGGCGCCCGAATACGGCGCCACCTGCGGCTTCTTCCCCGTCGATGGCGAAACCATCCGCTACCTGCGCCAGACCGGCCGCGATGAGGCCCGGATCGCGCTCGTGGAAGCCTATGCCAAGGAAAACGGCTTCTGGCGCGGGCCGGATTACGACCCGGTCTATACCGACACGCTTGAACTCGACATGGGCACCATCGTCCCCGCCATCTCCGGCCCGAAGCGGCCGCAGGACTACCTGGCGCTCACCGGGGCCAAGGCGGCCTTCGCCAGGGAAATGGCCGAGAGCTTCAAGCGCCCGATGGACAAGGCGGTGCCGGTCGAAGGCGAGGACTACGCGATGTCCTCGGGCAAGGTCGTGATCGCCTCGATCACGTCGTGCACCAACACCTCGAACCCCTATGTGCTGATCGGCGCCGGCCTCGTCGCCAAGAAGGCGCATGAACTGGGGCTGAACCGCAAGCCCTGGGTCAAGACCTCGCTCGCCCCGGGCTCGCAGGTGGTGACCGAATATCTCGACGCCGCCGGGCTCACCGAGCATCTCGACGCGATCGGCTTCAACCTCGTAGGCTATGGCTGCACCACCTGCATCGGCAACTCCGGCCCCCTGCAACCCGAGATTTCCAAGGCGATCGCCGAGGGCGATCTCGTCGCCACCGCGGTCCTCTCGGGGAACCGCAACTTCGAGGGACGGATCTCGCCCGACGTGCGCGCGAACTACCTCGCCTCGCCGCCCCTCGTCGTGGCCTACGCGCTCGCGGGCGACATGAATATCGACCTGACGACCGAACCCCTCGGCAAGGGCAAAGACGGCCAGGACGTCTACCTCAAGGACATCTGGCCGACCTCGAAAGAGATCGCCGATCTCGTCCACGCCACCGTCACCCGCGCCGCCTTCCAGTCGAAATACGCCGACGTGTTCAAGGGCGACGAGAAATGGCGCGGCGTCGAGACCACCGACAGCCTGACCTATGACTGGCCGGCCTCCTCGACCTACGTGCAGAACCCGCCCTACTTCCAGGGCATCACCATGGAAACCGGCACGATCACCGATATCGAGGGCGCCCGCGTTCTGGCGATCCTCGGCGACATGGTGACGACCGACCACATCTCGCCCGCCGGCTCCTTCAAGGACACCACGCCGGCCGGACGCTACCTCACCGACCGCCAGGTCACGCCCCGGGAGTTCAACTCCTACGGCTCGCGGCGCGGCAACCACGAGGTGATGATGCGCGGCACCTTCGCCAATATCCGCATCAAGAACGAGATGCTGGACGGGGTCGAGGGCGGCTACACCAAAGCCCCCGACGGCAGCCAGGCCGCGATCTACGACGCCGCCATGGACTGGCAGGAGAAGGGCACCCCCCTCGTGATCTTCGCCGGCGAGCAATACGGCGCCGGGTCGAGCCGCGACTGGGCCGCGAAGGGCACCGCGCTCCTCGGCGTCAAGGCGGTGATCGCCGAGAGCTTCGAGCGCATCCACCGCTCCAACCTCGTCGGCATGGGCGTCATCCCCTTCGAGTTCACCGGCGGCGACACCCGCAAATCCCTCGGCCTGACCGGCGAGGAAACCGTCTCCATCCACGGCCTCGAAGGCGTCAAACCCCTGCAGGACGTGCCCTGCACCATCACCTACAAGGACGGCAGCTCGAAAGAGATCACCCTCAAGTGCCGGATCGATACCGCCGTCGAAATCGAATACATCGAGAACGGCGGCGTCCTCCACTACGTCCTCAGGAACCTCGCGAAAGCCTCCTGAGACCCGTCCGAAACGACCGCGCACGCCCCGGCCCCATCGCCGGGGCGTTGCCATTTCCAACCGGCGGATTCGCGCCGAAAAAGCCCCAGCGCCGGATGTCCGTCTTCACTAAGGAAACAATCAAACGGCTTGGTCGCCGTTGTCCCTTAGTTCGCCGGTAAAAACGGCAGGAATTGAGCGAAAACTCGCGCACCCCACCGAAATGCGGCAGATTGATGGCGTAAGTGGGGGTGAAAAATGAAGTTCCGAGTTTTCGGCTGGATCCGGTCCGTCCGGTTCAGGCCGACCGCGAGTATGCCGGTATTCGAACTGGGCGGACTGGCCGTTCTGGCCCTCGCGGGACTGGTTTAACGAGTGTGGGTCGCGGCGATCTGCAGCCGCGATCCGGGTGAGGGAAGACCTAGGGGATTGTTCCTCTGCGCCCGGCCAGGAGCTATTCGGCTCCGTCCATGGCCGGGCGCACCTGCTTTTCGAGGACCGTCCGTGTGATTGGCCCGGCGAAGCGGAACACGATCCGCCCCTCGCTGTCGATCACGAAGGTCTCGGGCACGCCGTAGATGCCCCAGTCGAGCCCGGCGCGGCCGCTCGTATCGGCGCCGATCGCCACATAGGGATTGCCAAGCTCGGCCAGGAAGGCCTGCGCCTTGGCCGGATCGTCCTTGTAGTTGACGCCGTAGATCGTCACGCCCTCATCCGCCAGAGCCGACAAAGTCGGGTGCTCGGCCCGGCAGGGCGCGCACCAGCTCGCCCAGAAATTCACCAGCTTCACCCCCGGTTCGGCGAGCGTCGCGCCGTCGAAACCGGGCGCCGCGCCCAGGGGCTCCAGCACCATCGCCGGCGCCACCTGGCCGATCCGGGCCGAGGGCAGCGCATCGGGGTCGTCGCGCATCATGCCGGCGAAGAAAAGCCCGGCGATGGCCGCGAAGACGATGGGCGGCGCCAGCATCAGGGGTGAGAGCCTAGCCATCCCAGACACGCGCCTCCGCCGCTTCGAGGGCCCGCTTGACCCGCCGCGCCCGCAACACGCTCAGGACGATCAGCGCCGCGATCAGCCCGAGCCCCACCGCATAGGAGCCGAGCACCGCGCCCGCGTATTTACCCAGTTCCGGCATCACGCCATCCGCTCCCGCGCTTCCAGCGCCTGCAGCCGCCTGGCGCGGATCTCGGTCCGGGTCCGGTAAAGGACGAGCGCGATGAAGAGCAGCACGAAGCCGGCCATGCACAGGTAGAGCGGCAGCTTGAACACCGCATCCATGCGCGTCCCGGGCTCGACGCTCAGCGACGCGCCCTGGTGCAGCCCCTGGTTCCAGAAGAGGAGCGCATAGCGCGAGATAACCGCGAAGACCGAGCCGACGAGGCAGAGGACCGAAGTGAGGTCGGCGGCGCTGTCCGGATCCTCGATCGCCGCCCAAAGCGCCTGGTAGCCGAGATAGAACAGGAACAGCACCAGGAACGCGGTCAGGCGCGGATCCCATTCCCACCACGAGCCCCACATCGGCTGGCCCCAGAGCGCACCGGACGCCAGCGCGATCATCGTGAAGGTCATCCCCACCGGCGCCGCCGCCTTGGCGGCCAAGGCCGAGACATGGTGCCGCCGGACCAGCCAGATCAGCGAGGCCACCAGCATCATCGCCCAGGCATTGATCGCCATCATCGCCGCGGGCACATGCAGATAGATGATCTTCACCGTCGAGCCCTGCCGGAAATCGTCGGGCGTGAAGAAGAAGCCCCAGACCAACCCCGCCATCAGGCAGAGCCCCGCCAGGACGGACACGACCGGCACCAGGGGCGCCGTCGTGGCCATGAACTTGCGCGGGTTGGCATATTCCCAAAGCGACATGCAGGCTATGTATTACGCAGCCCCGACCGCCACAAGCGCGGGCCTTAGCGCAGATTGACGCGCAGCGCGGCGGCGGCGGCGAAGGGCAGGAGCGCCACCGCGAAAAGGCTGATCGCAGCGAGGAACGCGAGCGGCGTGCCGGCGGCCATCCCCTCCGCGCCGCGCCGCGTGGCCTCGGCCCCGAAGATCAGCGTCGGCACGTAGAGCGGCAGCACGAGGAGCGACAGGAGCAGCCCGCCACGCTTCAGCCCCACGGTCAGCGCCGCCCCGAAGGCGCCGATCATCGACAAGGCCGGCGTCCCAAGCGCGAGGCCGAGCGTCAGCCAGAGATAGCCCCCCGGCGCGAGGTTCAGGAGCAAGCCAAAACCGGGCGCCGCCAGCGTCAGCGGCAGCCCCGTCGTCAGCCAATGGGCCAGCGCCTTCACCGCCACGACCCCCTCGAGCGGGATCGGCGCGGTGGCGAGAAGGTCGAGCGACCCGTCCTCGCGGTCCAGCGCGAAGATCCGGTCAAGCGACAGAAGGCAGGCCAGCAAAGCGCCGAGCCACAGGATCCCCGGCGCGATCCGGGTAAGCACCGCGGTGTCGGGCCCGACGCCGAAGGGTACCAAGGTCACCACGATCAGGAAGAAGGCCAGCGCCAGGCCAAAGCCGCCGCCCGCCCGGATCGCGAGCCTCAGGTCGCGGACCAGAAGCGCGATCACTCCACGGCCTCATCGAAGGCGGTCCGCTCCGCGGCGGAAGAGGGCCGCGCCCGGAACGGCACCAGATCGAGCGTCTCCGCTTCGGGCAGGCCCAGGTCGATATGGGTCGCCAGAACCGCGATCCCGCCCTCGGCCAGATGCGCCCGCACCGTCCGGGCGAACAGCGTCACGGCGGTGGCATCCAGCGACACAGTGGGCTCGTCGAGAATCCAGATCGGCCGCCCGGTGACCAGAAGCCGTGCCAGCCCCAGCCGCCGCTTCTGCCCGGCCGAGAGGTTCTGCGCCATCCGTCCCGCAAGCTCGGTCAGCTCGAACGCCTCCAGCGCCGCCATCGCCGACCGTCCGCCGTAAAGCGCCGCCCAGAAGGCCAGGTTCTCCGCAACGGTCAGCGTCGGCTTCAGCCCGTCGGCATGGGCGGCATAGGCCATGCTGTCGGGCGCGACCGCGATCTCGCCCGCCACCGGCGGCTGCAAGCCCGCAAGCGTCCTGAGAAGCGTCGTCTTGCCCGACCCGTTCGGCCCCCGCAGCACCAGCGCCTGCCCGGGCGCGAGCGCGAAGCTCACCCCCTCGAGCAGGGTCACGCCGCCACGGGCGCAGGCCAGTCCGGAGACTTTCAGTTCCATGACACCCGGCTTAGGCGAAACCCCGCCGGGATGCGACACCATTCGCAGGGCTTGCCCCGGCCCACGCCACGCGCGCCGGGGCCAGTCTCAGACCGCTTTCTTCAGCGCCTCGACCAGATCGGTCTTCTCCCAGGAGAAGCCGCCGTCGTTCTCCGGTGCCCGGCCGAAATGGCCATATGCCGCGGTCCGCGCATAGATCGGCCGGTTGAGCTGCAGATGCTCGCGAATGCCCCGCGGCGAGAGATCCATCACCTTCGGGATCGCCGCCTCGATCGCCGCCTCGTCCACGGCTCCGGTCCCATGCAGATCGGCATAGATCGACAGGGGCTTCGCCACCCCGATCGCGTAGCTCACCTGCAGCGTGCAGCGCTTCGCCAGACCCGCCGCGACCACGTTCTTCGCCAGATACCGCGCCGCATAGGCCGCCGAGCGGTCCACCTTGGTCGGATCCTTGCCCGAGAACGCCCCACCGCCATGCGGCGCCGCGCCGCCATAGGTGTCGACGATGATCTTCCGGCCCGTGAGCCCCGCATCGCCGTCCGGCCCGCCGATCACGAAAGTACCCGTCGGATTGACCCACCATTCGGTCTTCTCGGTGAACCACTCGTTCGGCACCACCTCGCGGATATAGGGCTCCACGATGGCACGGATGTCGTCGGAAGTCTGGTCCTCGCTCGCGTGCTGGGTCGAAAGCACGATCGAGGTCACCTCGACCGGCAGCCCGTTCTCGTAGCGCAGGGAAAGCTGCGATTTCGCATCCGGCCGCAGCGTCGGCTCGGCACCCGATTTCCGCGCCTCCGAGAGCCGCTTCAGGATCTTGTGCGCATAGTCGATCGGCGCCGGCATCAGGTCGGGCGTCTCGTCGACGGCATAGCCGAACATGATCCCCTGGTCGCCCGCGCCGTCCTTGTCGACGCCTTGGGCGATATGCGCCGATTGCTCGTGCAGGAAGTTCAGCACGTGGCAGGTGTTCCAATGGAACTTGTCCTGCTCGTAGCCGATATCCTTGATGCAGTCCCGGGCGATCTCGCCGATCCGGCCCATGAAATGCTTGAGACGGTCGGCGTCGGACAGGCCGACCTCGCCGCCGACGACCACCATACCCGAGGTTGCGAAGGTCTCGCAGGCGACGCGGGCATTGGCCTCCTCGGTCAGGAAGGCGTCGAGCACCGCATCGGAAATCCGGTCGCAAACCTTGTCGGGATGGCCCTCCGAAACGGATTCGGAGGTGAAGATGTAATTCTGCCGGGACATGAAAACTGCTCCATTGATGTCTTAGCCGTCACGCCAGGAAGCCGTTGTGACAGCGCGACAGCCCGGTTACGCCCGCCATGGCCATCGGTCAATCTGTTTTTCGCAGACGCAGAACGGTGCCCAAACCGATCAGAAACAATGCGATCAGCACGGTCGGTCCGTCGCCCGTCCTTGCATAGAGGGTGGGCGGTGCCGCCGGCGGCAGCACCACGTCGGCATAGCCGGCCGAATTCAGGGGAATCGCCTGCGTGACGCGCCCACCGGCATCGACCACCCCCGAAATCCCGGTATTGGCGACCCGCACCAGCGGCAGCCCCTGCTCCACCGCCCGCGCCCGCGCCTGGGCGAAATGCTGCTGCGGCCCGGCGAAATTGCCGAACCAGGCGTCGTTGGTCACCTGCAGGAGGAAATCCGGCCGCTCCGGCGCCGCCGCCACATCCTGCGGGAAGATCGCCTCGTAGCAGATCAACGGCAGCGCCCGCCCCGCCGCCCCGAAATCGAGGAGCTTCGGCCCCTCGCCTGCGGAAAACCCCTGCCCGTCCCGCGTCGCGAAACCGGTGATCCCGACCCGCGCCGCGAGGTCGCCGAAAGGCACGTATTCGCCGAACGGCACCAGGTGGTGCTTGTCGTAAAGCTGCATGATCTCGCCCGTGGCGTCCATCACGCCCAGGCTGTTGAACACCCGCCGCCCGTCCCAGCGCGGAAACCCCACCGCCACCGGCACGCCATCCGCCGCCTCGGCCACCATCTCGCGGGCCAGCGCATGCTCGGCCAGATCCCAGGGCACCGCCGTCTCGGGCCAGACGATCAGCGCGGGCCGGGGCTCGGCGGCGCTGTATTCGAGCTGCCGGTGGAAGAAGGCGTTGACCTTCTCGGGGTCCCACTTGTCGCGCTGCGGCGCGTCGGGCTGCACCAGCCGGATCAGCACCGGCGCGCCCTGCGGCGCGGGCGGCGTCGCCGGCGGATCGACCAGCAACCCCGCGAACCCCAGCGCCAGCAGCGCCGGCGGCAGGGTCGAGACCCAGCTCTGCCGGATCAGCGCCACGCCGATCAGCGCAGGCAGCGCCACGGTCAGGAGCGTCACCCCGTAGGGCCCGATTTCGGCGAAGAGCTTCAGGGCCGGCGTATCGGTCCAGGCATAGGCGGGAAGCGCCCAGGGAAAGCCCGTGAGCACATGTCCCCGCGCGTACTCGGCGAGCGCCATCGTTCCCGACCAGGCCAAGGCCAGCGCGAACGGCCCCCGCGCCAGTCCCCACGCCACGGCCGCCGCCGCGCCCCAGAACAGCGCCAGCCCGCCCGCAAGCAGCACCACCGCGAAAGGCGCCATCCAGCCATGCCGCGCCACGTCGACCATGAAAGGCTCGACGATCCAGTGCAGCGACAGCGCGAAATACCCCGCGCCGAAGGCCCAGCCGACCCAGAACGCCCGCCGCCAGGTCCCGGCCCGCGCCAGCAGGAGAAACGCCACTAGGAGCCCCGCCAGCATCGCCACCCAGAGCGCGAAGGGCACATGCCCAAGCCCCCCGACCAACCCGGAGAGCCCGGCCAGGAAAACGTCCCGACCGCGCCGGGATACCCCCGCCTCCGGCACCGCCACGGGCAGGTCAGCCATGCGCCGCCGTCTTGCCGCTGGTCCGTACCCTGAGGCGCTTGATCTTGCGCGGATCGGCATCGACCACCTCGAACTCGAGCCCGTCGGGATGGGGGATCACCTCGCCCCGTGCCGGCACCCGGCCCGCGAGCATGAACACGAGCCCGCCCAGCGTGTCGATCTCCTCCTGGTCCTCGTCATCGGCCAGCGTCCGGCCGATCTCGGCCTCGAACTCGTCCAGAGGCGTCTTCGCCTGCGCCAGGTAGCAGCCCGGTTTTTCCTCGGTCCAGAACCGTCCCTCGGCAATGTCGTGCTCGTCCTCGATCTCGCCAATCACCTGCTCGATCAGGTCCTCGATGGTGACCAGCCCGTCGACCCCGCCATATTCGTCGATGACGAGCGCCATATGCATCCGCTCCGACTGCATCTTCGTCAGCAGCGTACCGATCGGCATCGACGGCGGCGCGTAGAGCAGCGGCCGCAGCATGCCTTGCAGATTGTACCGCCCGCCCTTGCCGTTGAAGCCATGGCTCAGCGCGAAATCCTTCAGGTGCACCATGCCGATGGGCGTATCCAGCGTGCCGCGATAGACCGGCAGCCGCGACAGGCCGCTCTCGCGGAACACCTCGACCAGATCGTCTTTCTTGATGTCCGAGGGCACCGAGACGATCTCCGCGCGCGGCAGCATCACGTCCTCGACGCGCATCCGCCGCAGGTTGCCGAGGCTCGGCGGCGCCGACCCGTTGGCCCGCGCCTCGCTGCCGCCGCTCTCCGCGGCTGCACCGTCTTCCGAACCGGAAAAGACCGAGAAAAATCGTGTGAAGAAACCCTGCGACCCGCTTTCGCCGTCGTCGCCCTGTGCCTCACCCTCCCGCGCGCCCTGCGCTGCGGTAGAGGAGCCGTCCTGACCGTCGCCCATTCGTCCTTTCCAGTTGCAGCCGCCACGCCGGGCCGCCCGCCCGTCAATATGGGTCCTCGACCCCCAGCGTGGCAAGTATCTCGACCTCTATCGATTCCATGAGGCCGGCATCGGCCTCCTCGATGTGATCGTAGCCAAGCAAATGCAACACCCCGTGAACGAGAAGATGCGTCACATGTGCCTCGAAGGTCAGCCCCGCCTCGGCGGCTTCCCGCGCGCAGGTCTCATAGGCGATGGCGATGTCGCCCAGTTCCGGCTCCCCCGGATCGGGCGGCACGGGCTCCGCGCCCGGCACCTCGGCCCCGCGCTCCTCCGACGGCCAGGAGAGCACGTTCGTCGGCCGCGGCCTGTCGCGGAACGTGCCGTTCAGCTCCGCGATCCGCGCATCGTCGCAGCCCAGGAGGCTGACCTCGAACTCCGCCGCAAGCCCTTGATGTTCCAGCACCGCCGCCACCGCCGCCTCGGCCAGCCCGGCCAGCCCCGCCGCCTCCCAGCGCGCATCCTCGATCTCGGTCTCGACGCTCATGGGCGACAGATAGCGCCTTCCCGCCGCGCCAGCCAGCGCCGCTTGCACGGGACGGGGCGGCATGGCACCTGTCTCCGCCATGTCCGTCCTCGACGCCCTTCGCCTGTCGCGCGCGCCGGTCCTGCCCTTCTTGGTGATGGGGGCGGGCTGGGGCAGTTTCGCGGCCTATGCGCCCGAACTGAAGGCCGGGCTCGGCGCGAACGACGCGCTCTACGGGATACTGGTCCTCTGCTCCTCCTTCGGCCTCGTCACCTCGATGTGGCTCGCCCCCCGAATCGACGCCTGGCTGGGCCCCCTCGCGCTTCCGGCGGCCTGCGGCGCCATGGCGCTCGCCTACGTGCCGCCGGGCCTCGCCCCGGGCCCCGTCATCTTCGGCGCGGCGATGGCCCTTCTTGGCGCCACCTCCGCGCTTTGCGACGTCATCATGAACGCCCGCATCTCCGACCTCGAGGCCCGGCACGGCACCTCGCTCATGAACGTCAACCACGCGATGTTCTCGCTCTCCTACGCGGCGGCCGCCCTCCTTTGCGCCGCCACGCGAAGCGCGGGCCTTCCGGCCGTCGCGGTCCTCGCTGTGGTGGCCCTCGGCGGCCTCGCGCTCGCACCGTTCACGCGGGGCAAGATCCCGCTCGAGGCCACCAACCCCGCCGCCGCCCGGTTCCCCGGCCGCCTCGTCTTCCTGGGCGGGCTCATCGTGCTCGTCGGCTTCATGATCGAGAACGCCACCGAGGTCTGGTCCGCGCTCCATATCGAGCGCACGCTCGGCGGACAGGCGGCGGAAGGCGCCTTTGGGCCGATGGTCCTGGGGCTGACCATGGGCGTCGGCCGCCTTCTCGGGCAGGTCGTCGCCGGGCGCTGGCGCGAACCGCCGGTGCTGGTCGGCGCGGCGCTCCTCTCCTTCGCCGGGCTGCTCATCGCCGCCGCTGCGCCCTCGCCCGCGCTCGCCTATCTCGGCTTCGGCCTCTCGGGGCTCGGCGTCTCGGTCATCGCGCCCATGGCGCTCGCGCTCATCGGGCGCGGGGTCTCGGCAGGGCAGCGCACCGTCGCCATCGCGCGGGCCGCGGTGGTCGGATATCTCGGCTTCTTCCTCGGCCCGATGCTGATCGGCCAGCTCAGCGAAGCCTTCGGCCTGCGTCTCGCGCTCGCCGCCGCGGCCTGCGCGCTCCTTGCCATCCCGCCGCTCCTGGCGCTCATGCGCCCGAACCGCGCCAGCGCCCCCCGAAATCTTCCGGCACCATGAGGATATCCCGGTCGAGATCCCTCACGTCGCGCCGCCCGCACAGCGCCATCGTCGTGTCCAGCTCCTTGCGGATCACATCCAGCGCCGCCGTGACGCCTGCCTGCCCCATCGCGCCGAGCCCGTAGACGAAGGCGCGGCCGATCATCGTGCCCGTCGCCCCCATCGCCAGCGCCTTCAACACGTCCTGCCCCGAGCGGATCCCCGAATCGAGCCAGACCTCCGAGCGTCCGCCCACCGCATCCACCACCGCCGGCAGCATACGGATCGACGACAGGGCCCCATCAAGCTGCCGCCCGCCATGATTCGACACCACGATCGCGTCGGCCCCCAGTTCCGCCGCCCGCTTCGCATCCTCCGGATCGAGGATCCCTTTCAGGATCACCTTGCCGCCCCAGAGCTCCATGAGCCGCGCGACCTTGTCCCAGTCGAGCGAGGGGTCGAACTGCTCCGCCGTCCAGGCCGACAGCGACGAGGTATCCGCGACACCCTTCACATGGCCGACGATATTGCCGAAATCCCGCCGGGTCGCGCCCAGCATCCCGATCCCCCAGCGCCATTTCGTCGCGAGGTTCAGCATCGTCTTCACGGTCGGCTTCGGCGGCGCCGACAGCCCGTTCTTCAGGTCCTTGTGCCGCTGCCCCAGGATCTGGAGATCCAGCGTGATCACCAGCGCCGAACAGCCCGCCGCCTTCGCCCGCTCGATCAGGCTCGCGGTGAAGTCGGTGTCCCTCATCGTGTAGAGCTGGAACCAGAACGGCGCAGACGTGGCCTTGGCCACCTCCTCGATCGAATTGATCGACATGGTCGACAGCGTGAACGGCACCCCGAACTTCTCTGCCGCCCTGGCCGCGCAGATCTCGCCATCGGCGTGCTGCATCCCCGTCAGCCCCACAGGCGCCAGCGCCACCGGCATCGCCACCTTCTGCCCCGCCATGGTGCTCTCGGTGGTGCGGTTGGTCATGTCCACCGCAACCCGCTGCCGCAGCCGGATCAGGTCGAAATCCGAACTGTTCTCGCGAAAGGTCTGCTCGGTCCAGCTGCCCGACTCGCAGTAATCGTAGAACATCTTCGGCGCGCGCCGGCGGTAGAGGCGTTTCAGGTCCTCGATCTCGGTGATGACGGGCATGGCGCGGGAACTCCTTTGGAACGTCGCGGCCACTATTGCCAAACACCGCCGCCGCGACAATGGCCGCCCGGCTTGACCTCGCCCTCCGATCTGCCCCAAGACCCCCGCCCATGGAGAGCAAACACCCCAAAGGCGCGCCCTGGCGCAATTTCTACGGACGCCGGCACGGCAAGACGCTGAAACCGGCACAGCGCGACTATCTCGACGAGGATCTCGCCGGGCTCTCGCCTGGCCCCGTCGGCTGGGAGGAAAACCCCGGCCGCGCGCCCCTCGACCTCCAAGGCCTGTTCGGCCCCCGCCCGCTCTGGCTCGAGATCGGTTTCGGCGGCGGCGAGCATCTCGTCCACCAGGCCGCCGCGCACCCCGAAGTCGGGCTGATCGGCTGCGAGCCCTTCATCAACGGCGTCGCCATGCTCCTCGGCAAGATCCGCAACGCCGGCGTCACCAATCTCCGCGTCCACCCCGGCGACGCCCGCGACCTCTTCGACGTGCTGCCCGTGGGCTCGGTCGCGAAGGCCTTCCTCCTCTACCCCGACCCTTGGCCGAAGAAACGCCACCACCGCCGCCGCTTCGTGACGCCCGAACACCTCGCCCCCCTCGCCCGCGTCATGGCCCAAGGCGCCGAGCTCCGCATCGCCACCGACATCCCCGACTACGTGCGCCAGACGCTCATCGAAGTCCCCCGCGCCGGTTTCGACTGGTTGGCCGAAGGCCCCGACGACTGGCGCCAGCCCTGGGACGACTGGCTCTCGACCCGCTACGAGCAAAAGGCGCTGCGCGAGGGCCGCGTGCCGAACTACCTGACCTTCCGCCGTCGGGGACCTTCATAAGACCTAAATTTATCATGATAAATTGCTTCCATAGGACACGCGTCATCGGCAAGGGAAGCACATGACCGCCGCAGAGAGTGCCGAACCAAACCGCCGGTCCCGGCCGGTCCGGGTGGCCGAGGCGATCAAGGAATGGGTCGTCGAGAAGGGCCTCATGCCCGGCGACCGCCTGCCCGGCGAGGCCGAGCTCATCGACCGCTTCGCCATGTCCAAGGGTACGATCCGCGAGGCGATGCGGCTCCTCCAGGCCCAGGGCCTGATCGTCACCAAGACCGGCCCCGGCGGCGGCAGCTTCGTCGGCCGCGTCACCAAGGTCCGCGCCCATGCGCTCCTCGCAAACTACTTCTATTTCAAGCAAATCTCCATCGACGACATCTACCAGGTCCGGATCGCGCTCGAACCGGAACTGGCCGCCGGCCTCGCCGGGCGGATCAGCGCATCGCAACTGGCCGAGCTCCGCGCGATCATGACCGCCTAAGCCCGCCCCGCCGCGAACGCCCAGGAGGAGCGCGCCCAGCACATCGCCTCGCTTCGCTTCCACGCCCGCCTCGCCGAGTTCGGCGAAAACGCCCTTCTCGGCTTCTTCATCGGCTTCATGGCGCAGATTCTCTCGGACCTCACGGTCTACAAGCGGCTCTACTCCGAACCCAATTACCGTCTCTGGAAACAGGGCCGCGACCACCAGCTCCGCCTCCTCGATGCCCTGAAAGACGGCGACAAGGCCACAGCGCGCGACGTCATGCGCGATCACATGAAGATGGCGCGGCGTATGATGGAAGACCAGGAAGTCTTTGTGATGAAATGGTTTATCGCCGAGTAGCTGCGACGCTCGCCGTCACCGCACCGACACAGCGAATCGCGCGTTTCTAATCGTCGGGCGTCGGCGGAGCGCAGCCCAACCGGCATGGTCATCGCGCGGCCATGAAGCGCCCGGATGCCCGCCGCCGCGACCGCGGCCAACGCTTTCCGCATCCTGATGAACCTCTGGGACGGGCTCGTCCGCGACAACGACGGCGGCCAGGGACGCCGAACGTCCTGACACAGTCGAAACACGTTTCCGCCTTCCCGGACATACGTCTGAAACACCCGGGTTCCATACCGTCCCCATCGCCGCTCGGAGAGACCGACGGATCGGAACCAGACCTGAACAAAGGAACAGACCCATGATCAATGACCGTATCGCCCGCCTCTACCTGAAGAAGCTCGAGCAGAAGATGAAACAGAAGCATCCCCGTTCCGCCGCAGCAGGGATGGCGGCCAGCATCGGTTCGGCGGCGAACCGTTAGGGCCATATCCCGCACGGACCCTCCCAGAACCAGCGGATCGCCTCCACCGGCGGTATGGCTGCAGCCCTCCTCCCTCGTCCCCTGGTCCGCCCGTTCTTGGGCGGACATCTCTTTCCGGGTCACCGTGTTGTCAGGCCTCGCAGGCGATGGCGTCGACCAGCATCAGCATGGTCAGCGCCTGGCCGTAGGGTGCGGGGATGTCGGGGATCTGCCGGTAGAACTCCAGCGTGTGCCCCATCGGCGTGCCATCGGAGACATGCGACACGATCCCGTCCGGCCCGATGCAGGTCAGAACCGCCGCGCGCGCCCGTTCCGACATCGCCCGGTACCGCGCGCCCAAAAGCCCAAGCTCGATCGCCCGGCTCACCCCATAAGCGATCCCGGCCGTGGCCGAGGCCTCGATCGGCGAGGCCGGATCGTCGAGCAGCGTATGGAAGAACCCGCCCGCGCCCTGCAGCGCCGCCAGCCGGTCCACCTGCGCCCGCAGCACCGCGCAAAGATGGCGCCGCGTCGCCGGGGGCAGGTCAGGCACCATCGCGATAAGCTCGGGGATCGCGATGGTCACCCAGGAATTGCCCCGCGCCCAGAACGCACCCGCGAAATTGTGCCGGCCCTCGAAGGTCCAGCCGTGATACCAGAGCCCGGTCTTCGGATCCGCGAGATAGCGCGCATGGACCAGGAACTGGTACACCGCCTCCTCGATCCAGTCGGGACGGTTCAGCCGCTTTCCGGCCCGCGCCAGGAACAGGCAGGTCATGAACAGCGTGTCGTCCCAGAGCTCGCCTTCGTTCGCCCGCTCCTTCACCACATGCTGGAACCCGCCATCCTCGGTGCGCGCGAGCCCGTCGAGGAGCCAGTTCGCCCAGTCGGTCACCAGCGCCTCCCAGTCGGGCCGGTCCACATGGTCGATCAGGCAGGCCAGCGCCAGCATCGGCGCGGTGGAATTGACCTGCCGGGGCGGCAGGCCCCGCCCGATCTGCCAGTCGTACCACTCCGCCAGCGCTGCGATCAGCCCGGCATCGCCCGTCGCCTCGGCATGGCGATAGAGCCCGTAGACGCCGACGCCGATCTCCCAGTCCCATTCGTCAAACTGCAGCCGGAACCCGTCGCCCGCCAGAGGCGCGGTCTCGTTGATCCCGCGCAACCGCGCCAGGCCGGTCGCGACGTTCCGGAGCTGCGACAGGAGCGCATCGGTCATCGTTTCTTGCATCGCGGTCCCAATCCTTCCTGTCTAAAAATCCGCCCGCGGCAGCCGCTCGATCACCGGCACCCGGCTGCCCGTCGGAAACGGCACGGCCCGGTCGTCCCGGAACAGGCCGAGCACATGGTCGAGCCGCAGCTCCGGCCCGCCCGCGCCCTCGAGCCGGAGCGATGGCCCGGGCCCGAGCGCCAGCACCATGCCCTCGGCGCGCGCCGCCAAGGCCAGCAGCCCGCCCTCGGGCAGGTCGTCCACCAGCACCGCCCACCCGGTGCGCGCGCCCTCGCAGCGCCACTCGATCCCGGCCCCCGGCCCGCGCGTCACCGGCCGGATCGGCCCGCTCGCCTTCAGCGTCACCGCGCCGCCGCCCGAGGCCAGCACCAGCCAGTCCGCGCCCGAAAGCACCGAGTCGAACGCTGCGGCGGGCGCATAGGCATGGGTGAACGCCAGGCGCGGCGCCGCGCCCAGATCGCTTAGAACCAGCGCGCAGTTTCCGTCCATCCCGACCCGCGGCATCACCCCGTTCCCGGCCCAGTAGGACGGCCGGTTCGAGCCCCAGGGATCGTCCTCGCCGGGGTGATTGATCCAGACCCGTGCGAACGGCGCCGCTTCCGCCTGCACATCGACCAGATGCTGCTGGTGCCCGCCCTGCCCCGGCGCCGCATCGACCGAGGCCGAAAGCTGCATATGCGCCGTCTTCCACAGCGCCAGCCGCGCCTGGGTGCCATAGCCCTGCACGTAGCGCGCTTGCACCGCCTGCCCCGCCGGCGGCGCGGCGAGCGCGTCCAGCCCCTCGGGCGGCGCATAGTCGCAGGCGCAGAATTGCGGCAGCGCCGCCACGCCGCCATTGAGCCAGCCCGGCCCGAAGGCCACAGCCGCGAAGGGCGCCAGCTCGGTCAGCGGCCCCGCGCGTAGCTCCTTGTCATAGGCCCGCCCCATGGTGCCCGCCGCAACACCGCCGATGCTGTGCAGCGCGATCATCGTGAAGAGCCGGTCGAGGATCTCCCGCGCCCGGTCGCGCAGATCCGCCTCGCCGAAGCGGTGGAGCGCGAAGAGCCCGATGAAGTCGATCGGATAATAGGCCGCCGAATTCCACTCGGCGAGCCCATGTGCCTTGACCGAGGCCAGCCAGCGCTCCAGCCGCCCCCGCGCCAGCGCCGCATGCCCGGCACCGGTCATGCCCGCATTGGGAAACACCGCGTCGGGATAGAGCCGCCCGGCCAGGTACTCGGCAACGTGAAAACACAGCACATGGTTCTCGCTCCAGAACCACATCGTGTCGTTGCCCGGCTCGTCGACCCAGTAGCGGTAGCCGAGCACCGCCTCGCGGGCCCGCGCCGCCGCCTCGGGCGGAAACGCCGCACCATGCTCGGCCAGGCACCACAGGAGCGGCACGATGATGAAATCCGAGCAATCCCGCCGCCCCTCGATCCCGTCGAGCGTGTCGTCGAGGATCTCCCGCGCGACCGCGTCGAACGGCCTCCCCAGCGCCAGCATCGCCAGAAGCCGCCCGATCCGCGGCTCCCCCTGCCGCGCGGCATGATCGAGCGCCGCCGCCTTGCGCGCCGCCAGATCCGACCCGATCTCCCGCGCCGCCTTCTGTCCCAGCCGGGCGAAGGCGATCTGCCGCTCGACCCGCGCCGCGCCGATCTCGAGCGTCAGGTCGAGTGGGTGATACCCGTCTTCCAGATGCGCCGCCGCCCCCAGCACCACCCGCGTCTCGCCCGCCCGGAGCACCGCCTCCGCCGCGAACAACGCCGGCTTGTGGCTGAGATGCACCGAAGGCCGGATCTCGGCGCGGATCGCCACATCGGTGGGCGCAGGCGCGTCGAAGGCCAGCTCCAGCGCCTCGCCCGCCCCGAAACACAGCCGCGCCGGGCGCATGTCGCGGGCCAGCCCCCGCAACACCTCCAGCGCGCCGGGATCGGCGCCGGTCGGCAGCGCCGCCACCAGCGCGCCGGGGCCCTCCCAGGTCAGCTCGACGAAGAAATTCGTGTCGCGCTCGGCCATCTCCTCGACCAGGAGCACCAGCTCCGACCCGCCCTCGGTCAGCGGCAGGACAAGCTCGGTCTCCTGCACCGCATTCCGCGTGAACGGCTCGAACGCCGCCACATGGCGCCCGTCGACCCAGACATTCACTCCGCCGCAGGTGGCCAGCCGGAACCGCGCCGCGCCCGCTGCCTCCGGCACCAGCCGGGTCCGGCACCAGCGCGCCAACCGGTGCGGACGGTGCCAGAAGCCCGAGAAATCGAGCCGCCGGCTGAAGCCCGGCAGCGCGACCGCCACCGCGTCGAACGCCACAAGTTCCGGCGTTTCCCGCGCCTTCACCTCCGCCCAGGTCGCCACCCGGCAGGGCAGATCGCCCACATCGACGAAGCCATTGACGAAGCGATAGTCCACCGCGTCGTGGCCCGCCGCGACCTCGCCCGGAAAATACCGCTCCTCCAGCGGCCCCAGCTCGAACGCCGTGACCGTCTCGCCCGGCGCGATGGGAAACCGCGCCTCAGCCATCGCCCAGCGCCAGTTCGATCGCACCGATCGTCTCCACCAGCGCGTCCAGCCGGTCGATCCGGTGATCGGGCACCTCGGCCGCCTCCGCGGGCACATGGCTCCGCCGCCGCGACCAGGCGACATGGAGCGAGATCAGCCCGAACTCGTTCGCGCCCCTTATGTCGCGCGCGAGGTTGTTGCCCACCATCACCACGCGCGCCGGGTCGTCCAGCCCCATCGCTGCCATCGCCGCCCCGAACATCTTCGGCGACGGCTTCAGCTCGCCGATATCGCCCGAAATCACATGGGCGCCCATCAGCTCCCAGATCCCGCGCGGCTTCAGCAAGTTCTCGAAGGTCTCGCTCGGCCCGTCCGCCACCAGCGCCATCGGATAGCCCAGCCCGTGCAGCGCCCGCACCGCGTCCATCGCGTGCGGGATCTCCTCGGATTCGGTCACGATCTCGGTGCCGGGCAGCTTCACCTCGGTCGCCTCGTCGATGAGCGTATCGCCGCAATCGAGGAACAGCGCCGCCAGATGCGGCACCCGCTCGGACAATGCCGCGATCAGCGCCCGGACCCGCGTGGGGATCCAGCCCTCCAGAACCGCCCAGGGCAACAGCACCGGCTCCGGCCCCGGCCGGAACGCAAAACGCGGCGCGAACCCGGCCCGCCGCAGCGCCAGCCCGGCCAAGCGGTGGTCGCGCGGCCCCGCCGCGAACCCGCCCGCCTCGGCGAAGCGGTTGCCCAGATGCACCCCCTGCGCCCCCGCCTCGGGCCCGCAGACCCGGCGGATCATCTCGCCCGCGATGAAGGGCATCGCCCGGTCCGAGGCCCAGATCGCGTGCTTGCCGGGCTCGGAATACAGAACCGGCCGTCCCTCCCGCAGTTCCGGCAGACCGCCGCCCGTGTCCATCGCCACGCGCATCCCGTGCATGGTGCCCTCGACCCGCACCGGCGCCCCGGCGGCATCGAGATGCACCCAGACATGCTCCAGATCGTAAAGATGCTGAATGTCCCAATCGTGCCAGATCGCGTATTCGATCACCGCGCCCCCGGCAGGCGGGGTCAGGAGGAATTTCGACGACGGCGAAACACCCGCCGCCCGGATCACCCAATAGCCCAGCGCCAAGGGCGGCGCGGGCTCCGCTAGGTCGAGGCACAGCACCGGCCGATGCCGCTCCGCCAGCGCGAAATCCAGCGCGCCCGGATCCGCCGCCGGCACCGCCGGATCGGTTACCGCGAAAAGGCTCACGCCCCTACTCCCTGCAACGCCAGCTCCTCGGCGAAATGGCAGCGCACCTGCCGCCCGCCGACCACGCGCAGGGCAGGCAGCTCCGCCGCGCAGCGCTCGGTCGCGTAGGGGCAGCGCGGGTGGAACGCGCAGCCCGAGGGCGGGTTCACCGCGCTCGGCACCTCGCCCTTCAGGACCTGCCGTTTGCCGCTCCGCCGCTTGCGCGGATCGGGCTGCGGCACCGCGCCCAGCAACGCCTCGGTGTAGGGATGCATCGGCCGGGCGAAGATCTCCTCGGTCTCGCCCAGCTCCACGATCCGCCCCAGATACATCACCGCGATCCGGTTCGAGATATGCTCGACCATCCCCAGATCGTGGGTGATGAACAGATAGGTCAGGTCGAACTGTTCCTGCAGGTCCTGCAGGAGGTTGATGTTCTGCGCCGCCACCGACACGTCCAGCGCCGACACCGCCTCGTCCGCCGCGATCAGCGCCGGCGCCAGCGCCAGCGCCCGTGCGATGCCGATCCGCTGCCGCTGCCCGCCCGAGAAGGCATGCGGATAGCGCCCGGCATATTCCGGCCGGAGCCCGACGCAGGCCAGAAGCTCGGCCACCCGCGCGTCGATCTCCGCGCGCGAATGCCCGTGCACCGACATGGGCTCGCCGATCAGGTCGCGCAGCGTCATGCGCGGGTTGAGCGAGCTGTAGGGATCCTGGAAGATCATCTGCATCTCGCGCCGGATCGGCCGCATCGCCCTGTCGTCGAGCGCCGAGATATCGGCGACCGTCCCGTCGGAGAGGCGGAACAGCACCCGCCCCGCCGTCAGGGCATAGGCGCGCAGCATCAGCCGTGCGACGGTCGACTTGCCCGAACCGCTCTCGCCCACAAGGCCGAAGGTCTCGCCCTTGCGGATGTCGAAGCTCACGTCGTCCACCGCCCGCAGCAGAGCCTGCCCCGACCCAGCCTTGACGCCGAAATGCTTGCTCAGCCCCTCGACGCGCACCAGCACATCGGCCGGCAGCGCCTCGGCAGGAAGCACACTCATTGCCCCGCCTCCTTCAGTTCGCCCGCGAAATGGCAGAGCGCGCTCTGACCGTCCGCGAAGGCCTTGCGCGGCGGCAATTCGGTGCCGCACAGCGCCGGGTCGGCGAAATCGCAACGGGTGTGGAACGGGCAGCCCTTCGGCACGTTGTACGGGTCGGGCACCGAGCCCCGGATCGTCTTCAGCCGCCGCACCCGCGCCTGACCCAGCCGCGGAATGGATTGCAGGAGCGCCTGCGTGTAGGGATGCTTCGGCGCATAAAAGATATCGTCGACGCTGCCGGTCTCGACGATCCGCCCCAGATACATCACCGCCACCCGGTCGGCGATATCCGCCACCACGCCGAAATTGTGGGTGATGAAGATGATCGCCATCCCCAGATCGTCCTGCAGCGACTTCAACAGATCGAGGATCTGCGCCTCGGTCGTCACGTCGAGCGCCGTCGTGGGCTCGTCGGCGATCAGCAAGACCGGGTCGCAGGCGAGCGCGAGCGCGATCATCGCCCGCTG
This sequence comes from Paracoccaceae bacterium, assembly GCA_050299695.1. Classification (GTDB taxonomy): domain Bacteria; phylum Pseudomonadota; class Alphaproteobacteria; order Rhodobacterales; family Rhodobacteraceae; genus Ovoidimarina. The sequence continues at coordinate 10,415 of JBNKWI010000008.1, read as the reverse complement.
CCGCATGCCGCCCGACATCTGGTGCGGATAGCGGTCGACCATCTCCTCGGGGTTCGGCAATTGCACCTTGCCCAGAAGCTCCACCGACCGCGCCCGCGCCTCGGCCCGTCCGCATTTCCGGTGCAGCATCACCGTGCGCATGATCTGCCTGCCCACCGTGTGCACCGGCGACAGCGCCGTCATCGGCTCCTGAAAGATCATCCCGATCCGCCCGCCCCGGATCTCGCGCATCAGCCGGCTGTTCTTGTCCTCGGCCGACAGGAGCAGCGCGCGGTCGCCGTCCGGGTTGAACCGGATCGCCCCGCCCGCACCCTCCACCGCGTTCTTCGCCAGAAGCCGCATGATCGCGCGCACGGTGACCGACTTGCCCGAGCCGCTCTCGCCGACGATGCCCAGGACCTCGCCGCGATCCACGTGATAGGTCACCGAGTTCACCGCCGCGACCCGGCCGTCGCGGGTCTCGAACCCCACCTGCACGTCGCGCAACTCCAGAAGCCGCTCGGAGGGCATTGGGGGCAGCACCGGGTTCGTCATGCCGCGCCCCTCACTGGCCATAGGGATCGGCCGCATCGCGCAGACCGTCGCCGAGGAAATTGAACGCCAGCACCACGCAGACCACCGCCAGCCCCGGCGTCAAAAGCCACGGCGCGAGCGAGATCGACCGCAGATTCTGCGCGTCCTGTAACAAGACGCCCCAGGACACGACCGGCGGCCGCAGGCCCAGCCCAAGGAAGGAAAGCGCCGTCTCGCCCAGGATCATCTCGGGCACCGCCAGCGTCATCGCCGCGATGATGTAGGAGGTCATCGCCGGCAGCATGTGCCTGGTCACGATCCGGTACTCGCTCGCCCCCGCGAGCCGCGCCGCCATCACGTAGTCCTCCTCGCGCAAAGACAGGAACCGCCCGCGCACCACCCGCGCCAGATGGGTCCAGCCGATCAGCGCGAGGATCAGCGTGATGAGAACGTAGACGAAGAGCGGATCCCACTCGATCGGCAGTGCCGCCGCCAGCCCCATCCACAAAGGGATCGTCGGGATCGACCGGATGAACTCCATCATCCGCTGGATCGACGCGTCGAGCCAGCCGCCGTAGTAGCCCGAGATCGACCCGAAGAAGAGCCCCAGCACGAACGCGAAGATCACCCCCACCAGACCGGCCGATAAAGTCACCCGCGCCCCGTAGACCAGCCGCGAGAACAGGTCGCGCCCCAGGCTGTCGGTGCCTAGGAGGTTGAGCTTCTGCTTGCGGTGCTCGATCCCGAACAGGTGCAGATCGCTCTCCCAGAGCCCCCAGAACTCGTAGCTCTCGCCCCGCACGAAGAACCGGACCGGCAGCGGCTTCTCCCGGTTCTCGACATAGCGCACCCGCGCGGTCTCCGGATCGCGGGTGCGTTTCAGCTCGTAGACGAAGGGCGTATGGAACCCGCCGTCATGCCAGACCCGCACCATCTGCGGCGGCACGAAGGTCTGGAGCTTCTCGATCGACCCCGGCTGATAGGGCGCGATGATCTCCGCGAAGATTGCCACCAGATAGGCGAAGAGCAGAAAGACCAGCGACACCACCGCCAGCCGGTGCTTGCGGAACCGCCACCAGATCAGCCGCCGCGCGCTGGCCTGGTAGAGCTCGGCGCCATCGGTCTCGGGCATGTCGGTATACTCGGTCATCACGCGTACCGGATGCGCGGATCCGACCACGCCAGAAGGATGTCGGACAGAAGCGTGCCGATTACCGTGAAGACGCTCAGGATCAGGATGAACCCGCCCGCGAGATACATGTCCTGCATCTTCAGAGACTGAAGCAGCAGCGGCCCCGTCGTCGGCAGGTTCAAGACAACCGCGGTGATCACGTCTCCCGAGAACAGCGCCGGCAGTGCCCAGCCCACGGTCGAGATGAACGGGTTCAGCGCCACCCGTACCGGGTAGCCCCAGACCACCTGTCGTTCGGAAAGCCCCTGGGCATAGGCGGTCTCCACATACGGCTTGCCCAGCTCGTCCAGCATGTTCGCCCGCATCACCCGGATCAGCCCCGCCGCGCCGCCGGTGGCCAGCACCACGATCGGGATCCAGATATGCCCCAGCACGTTCAGCGCCTTGGCGACGCTCAGGGGCTGCCCCTCGTATTGCGGCGACATCAGCCCGCCCACATCCATGTTGAGCCAGGCGAAGCCGATCCACATCAGCACGAGCGCCAGCAGGAAGTCCGGGATCCCCTTGCCCAGGAACCCGAACACCGTGAACAGGTAGTCGAGAAACGAATACTGCCGCTGCGCCGAATAGACCCCCACCGGGATCGCGATGATCCAGGTGAAGACCAGGGACAGCGTCGACAGGATCAGCGTGATCCCCAGCCGGCCCCAGATCAAGTCCGCCACCGGCGCGTTCCAGTGAAACGAATGGCCGAAATCGCCGTGCAGGACGATCGCCGAGATCCACCGCCAGTATTGCACCACAAGCGGATCGTTCAGACCGAGCCCGGTCCGGATCTCTTCCTCCTGGGCCACGGTCAGGAACTCGCCGTTGTTGCGCATTTCCGCGACCATCGCGGTCACGTAATCGCCCGGCGGAAGCTGGATGATCACGAAAGAGATGAACGAGACGACCACCAAGACCGGGATCGCCCAGAGCACCCGTCTGACAACGAATTGGAGCATCTGGCTGGTCCTTGTCCGCCACCCCGGACGGCCCGGCGGGGCCGTCCGGTCAGGCGCCTGGATCCGGAGCGCCGCCAAGGCGCCCCGGAGCCGGTTGCCGCGACTACTGGTCGCCGATCCACATCTGCTGGGTCCGGGCGATGCCGATCCCGCGGGTGATGTTGTCCTCCACCAGACCCGGCTGGAGATTGTGGAAATCGTTCTTGACGATGGTCGGCGTCGCGACCTCGCCCACAAGGCCGATCACCCAACCGTTGTTGACGAATTCGGCGATCATCTCGTTGGTCGCCGCGTCGGCCTCTTCCAGCGAACCGGCGCTCGCCGCGCGGTCCCAGTCGGCCCAAACCTTGCGGATCGGATGGTCGGCCGGCGGCTCGATGCCGCTTTCGCCGCCCGTGCGGTACCAGGTGAAGTACTCGTTGCCGAAGAAGTCGCTGCCCATCATCGTCCGCGGGTCGGCGGGCACGATGGACAGCCGGTCCCAGGGCACGAGCTGCATCTGGAAGTCGTTGTTCTTCCGGTTGTCGTCCCACTGGGTCCGGTCGATCAGCCGCGGCAGGATCTCCACCCCCACATCGGCCAGGTTGTCGGCGACCAGTTCCATCAGGTTGCTGTAGGCGTCCTCGCTGTTCTCGACGACGATCTGGAACCGCTTGCCGTCGGGCCGCAGCCGGAAGCCTTCGCTGTCGCGCTCGGTCAGCCCTGCCGCGTCGAGAAGCGCGTTGGCCTTTTCCGGATCGTACTCGGTCCAGTGGGCCTCGAGATCGGCATCGAAATAGGGCGAGCCCGAGATCGGCGAGGCGCTGCGGGCTTCCCCCAGCCCCGAGAAGGCCAGCTCGTTGATCGTGTCGCGGTCGATGGCGATCGACAGCGCCTGGCGCACATCCGCGTTCTCGTAGAGCGCCTGCAGCGCCTCGTCCTTCACCGTCAGGTTCGGCACCAGCGACCAGACATTCGCAGAGATCGAGCTCTCGATATGGTAGCCGCCCTTCGCCTCGTTCTCCTTGTAGAAGGTGAAGTCGTTGGCCGTGACATAGCGCTGCTGCATGTCGATCTGGCCCTGCACGATCATCAGGTTGAACGCGTCCTGCGCCTCGAACAGCCGGTGCTCGATCACGTCGATATAGGGCAACTGGTTCCCGTCCTGGTCGACCGCCCAGTAATACGGGTTGCGGACCATGGTCACCTTGTCGCCCATGACGCCGCCCTTGACCTTCCAGGCGGTGATGACCGGCAGGTCCTCGTTGAACCACCATGCCGTCACCTTGCCCTTCGAGCCCCAGAGATCGGTCCATTTCTCGACCTGGTACTCTTCGGCCAGCGCCGCCAGTTCCTCGTCCGAGGCGTAGTGGTTGTTGAACTTCTTCAGGTAATGCGCCGGCTGGATGAAGGACGGGCGGTCGAGGCTCGCCGACGTCGCGGTGGAATCCTGCGCCAGGATGTTCAGGAAGTAGACATAGGGCTGCTTGAACTTCACCGTGAAGGTGCGGTCGTCGGCGATCTCGACCTCGAGCGGCTCGCCGCCCGGAGCGAGATAGGTCTCGTGGCTCGGGGTGATCTCCGGGTTGTTGTAGATGTCGTTGTACCAGAACGCGACATCCTCGGTGGTGACCGGAACCCCGTCCGACCACTTCAACCCATCGAGCAACGTGAAGGTGAATTCGGTCGAGTTCTCGTTCACCGAGTAGCTCTCGATATATGCCGGCGTCAGCTGCACGCTGCCATCGGGCGCGGCGGTGTATTTCAGCACCCGCTCTTCCATCAGCTTGGTCGGACCCCAGCGGTCGCCGGGCCCCTTGAAGGCGCGATGCCAGGTCCCGCCATACTGCCCGACCTCCAGCGCCTGCACGACAGACGGGTGCGCCGGCAGGCGCTCGTCGACGGGGGGGAGGGTTCCGGCGGCGACCTGTTCGGCCAGCATCGGCGCCTCCTGGAAGGCGAAGGCGGGGGCGGACAGGGCGGTGGCAGCCAGAAGCGCGGCGAGGGTCGCGGCGCGGCGGCGTGCAAATATTTTCATAACGGTCTCCTCTCCCGTTGATCCGGGTATGTGGCGTCCCGGATTGCAAATTTTTTCAGCCTGCGGAGCTGTGACCGCACCATATTATGAGGCGAACTCCGAAGGCAAAGGTAAAAAATTTTCATATCACACACGACCTGGACGCCGCCGAACGGACCGGCCGAAAGCCCCGCGAATCCAGCGCGATCCGGCCCGCCAACCGCCCGTCTCGGGCGCGCACAACCCGTACACAACCCGTACACCGGCCGCGCGCCAAACGGCCGAATCCCCCGCCGTCAGGCCCCATCGAGCCGCGCGACGCTCGCCCGCTCGACGATCTCGCAGCCGAGCTCGACCCGCCGCGACGCCCGCGGCACGCGCCCGGCCAGCACGCGCTGCTGCAACAGGTTCAACGCCTCGGCGCCGAATTCCTCGAGCGGAATGGACACCGTGGTGAGCGGCGGCGCGTGCAGCCCGCCCAGGGCCACCCCGTCGAAACCCATCACCGAGATGTCGCCGGGCACCCGGAACCCCGCCGCGCCAAGCGCCCGCATCGCCCCGAAGGCCAGGTTGTCGGCCGCGCAGAAGATCGCCGTGACCGGCCCCAGGCCACCGCCGTTCTGCGCCAGCCAGGCGCGGACCGCCGCCTCGCCGCATTTCGGATCGAACCCCTCGGCCATCACCACATGCACCCGCTCGGCCCCGAACCCGGCCTCGGTCAGCGCGTCGCAATAGCCGTCGCGCCGCCGCCGCACGGTCTGCCGCGCGGGCCAGGTCAGGTGCAGGATGTCGCGATGCCCCTGCTCGATCAGCCAATGCGTCGCCTTCTGCGCCGCAAACCGGTTCCCCGGGGTGACGCTGTCGAGGAGCATGCTCGGATCCTCGCCGTTGATCAGCACCGCCGGCACGCCGCTCCCCGCCACCGCCGCCAGAAGCGCGGGCCGGTCGTCGTTCAGGAGGATCAACCCGTCCACCTCCGCCCGGCGCAGCGCCGCGACCAGCTCGCCCGGCGCGATCCCGCGCGACATCGGGAAGGGCACCAGCTTGACGCCCCGGGCCTCGCAATCGCGGGTCAGCGCCGAAAGAATCGTCCAGGACACCAGGTTCACGTCGCTGTCGGGCAGCGCGTTCTCGGGCACCGCCACCATGATCGCGCTCAGGGTCGCGATCGCCGCCCGCGCCTGGCGCTTGGCGAGATAGCCCATCTCGGCGGCGATCCCGAGCACCTTCTGGCGCACCGCGTCCGAGATCGGCGCGGTGCCGTTCAGCGCATGGGAGACCGTCGAGAGCGAGACCCCCGCCCGTTCCGAAATCTCGCGAATGCCGACCTTCTTTGCCATCGCCGGTTCCCCCTAGGCCCGGTAGACCGGGTTGGTGAACAGCCGGGGCGCGTCCCCCGCCCAGACCTCGAAGCGCAGGAAGCGCCCGTCGAGCGCGGCCTCCAGCTCCTGCACCGGCCCGCCGGCGGCCAGCGTGGCGACGGTGCCGGCCTCCGAGACGGTGCGGATCTCGTCGCCCGCCACGAGCCCCTCGAACCGGACACCCACCGCCCCCGCGTGGTCCTCGCCGAAACAGGGCGAGCCGGGCAGCGGATAGGCCATCGCCTCGTCGGGCGCGAAGGCCACCACATTGGCGCCCCGGCGCACCGCCCCGAGCACGCCGGAGACCGAATGGCCCAACGCGCAGAGCCGGTTCGCCGGCCGCCCGTGCCGCCGCCGGTTCTTCAGGTGGAAATCGCTGCCCCCCGTGGCCGGGATCCGCCGCCCACTGGCGAGCAGGCTCTGCCACAGCGCCACGGCCTCCACGTTATGCGCGCCCCAATTGCCGTTCCAGATCTCCAGCGCGTCGAACGCCACGTCCCAGCCCGATTGCCAGCGGTTGAACCCGGCATCGGAACAGGGGTGGTTGATGACCACGGTCGCCCCGGCCTCCCGCGCCTCCGCCATCTTCCGGGCCACATCGGCAAGGTCGTAACAGCGGCTGTCCTGCACCGGCTCCGCGAGGCCGAGGAAATTCGTGTGCCCCCAATAGGTCGTCAGCTCCAGCCCCGGGATCAGGAGGAGCCCGGTATCCTCGGGCCGGACGCGGTTCTGCGCCGTGGTGTTGTGATCGGTGAGCGCGACGAAGTCGCAGCCCGAGGCACGGGCGCGGGCCAGCGCCTGGGTCGCCTCGACGCCGCCGTCGGAGTGCTCCGTATGGCTGTGCAACTCGCCCGCAAGCCAGCGGGGGCGCTTCTCGATCAGCCGGATCGAGAGCTCGACCCAGGGGTCGGGCCCGAGCCTGACGATGCCGAGGACCACCTGCCAGCGGCCGGGGAGCGGCCCGGCATGGTAGCCCGCGCTGGCACGGTCCTCGGCGATCCAGACATGGCCATATTCCGAGCCGGTCCAGCCGCGCAGCCGCCCCTCGCGCGCGAGGCCGAGGTCGATGGTGGAGCCGCCCGACCCGGCCGGGAAGGCATAGGACACTTCGATCCGCTCGATCTCGGGGCCGACCTCGAAGGGGATTTCGACGAAGCTCTTCGGGCCGCCCGGGAACTCGGTGATGCGGTGGGTCTCGATCATGCAAGCTCCAGCCTTATGGTCTTGATTTCGAAGGGCGCGAATGTGAGCGCGATAGTGCCGTTTTCGAGGGCGAGCGGTGTCTGCGGGATTTCGAGGAGGTCGGCCTCGCTGGCCTTCGCGGTGGCGAAGCCGGGAGTGAGGCGCGCCTCCTGGCGGCGGCCCTCGCGCTCCCAGAGGCGCAGGATCACCGCCTTGCCGTCCTCGGCGCGCTTGGCCGCCTCGACGGCGATGCCGGCCGTGTCGAGCTGCGCGAGGCTGGCGGTGCCGCCGCCTGCGCGGGCTTCGAGGGGCGCGTTGAAACCCTCCGCGGCGGGCGGGACTTCCGCGAGGACGCGGAACGGCATGAGGCCGTAGCGGAACCGGTGTTCGCCGATATCGGCGCCGTCCCAGGGCCAGGTCGGCGCGCGCAGGAGCGTGAGGCGGAGCGTGCTGCCCTCGGCGTCGTAGCCGTATTTGCAGTCGTTCAGAACGGCGAGGCCGAGGCCGGGCTCGGTCAGCGCGACCCAGCGGTGCATCGGGCATTCGAAGCGGGCACGGTCCCAGCTGGTGTTCGCGTGGGTCGGCCGGGTGACATGGCCGAACTGGGTTTCGGCGTGGGATTGGGTGGCGCGGAACGCGGTGGGGAAGGTCGATTTCAGGAGCGTGTTGGGGTCGCGCCAGTCGATGTAGGTGTCGAATTCGAGGATCTGGCCCTCGGCTTCGAGCGAGACGATCTGGGTGATGCGGGAGCGCTCGTAGGTCCATTCGAAGCGGATCGCGGCGCGGTGCGGGCCGGTTTCGACGAGTTGGGCGGAGACGAGCCGGTCGATCTCCCAGCTCTGTTCCCGGTCGGCAAGGTCGATGTCCCAGGCGTCGAACTGCGCGGGCAGGTCGCGGAACGCCTGGAGCCGGTTGCCGGGCCCGGCGAGGAGCTGGCGGCCGCTGGCTTTGTCGGTGAGGCTCTCGAGGCGGCCCTGCGCGTCGAACGTGGCGCGGAGTTTGGCGTTTTCCAGATGCGAGGGGCTGGCGTCGAGGGTTCCGGCGGCAGCGGGGCCCGGGGCGATGGCGACGGCGCGGAGGCCGAGGGCGGGCACGGGGGCGATGGGCGCGGCCTCGCGCGCGGTGCCGTCGGCGCGGTAGATGCGCTGGCTCGGGGTGCCGTCGATCGTGACGGGGGTGTCGGAGGCCAGGGCGAGGAGGCCGGTGCGCGGCTGGCCGAGCGGGTTCGCGACGGCGAGGCCCCCGCCCGGCGCGGCGAGGCTGTCGCGCAGCCGGGCGGCGGCGGCGAAGAACGCGGCGAATTCGGTGCGGCTGTCGGCATAGACCTCGGCGATGGAGGAGCCGGGCAGGATGTCGTGGAACTGGTTCAGGAGCACGATGTCCCACAGCGCCTCGATCTCTGCCGCCGGATACTCGCCGCCCGCGACCCAGGCCAGCACCGCCAGCATCTCCAGCTCGCGCATCGTGGCCTCGGCGCGGCGGTTGTTGCGCTTGACCTCGGCGACCGAGGTGAAAGTGCCGCGATGGAACTCGAGGTAGAGCTCGCCCACCCAGGAGGGAAACGCTTCGGGCGCCGCCCGCATCCCCGCCAGCAGCGCCTCGAAATAGCCGCCCATCGTGCCGTGGATCACGCGCGGACAGCCCGGGATGCCGCGCTCCATCCGGCGGATATGCTCGAGCATCCCCCGCGTCGGCCCGCCGCCGCCATCGCCATGGCCGTAGACCAGGAACAGCGCGTCATGGCCGCCCTTCTGCCCATAGCGGCGCCAGGCGCCCATCACGTGGCTCGCGGTCAGGTCGGGGCAGTAGGTGGTGCCGATCGAATTGCTTTCCATCGGCTGGGTCGTCAGGAAATAGGTCGGGACCCGGGTGCCGTCGTGCCCTTCCCACCAGAAGATCTCGTGCGGCATCCGGTTGGTGTCGTTCCAGCTCATCTTGTGGGTGACGAAGACCTCGAGCCCCGCCCGCGCCATGAGCTGCGGCAGCGCCGAGGAATAGCCGAACGTGTCGGGCAGCCAGACGATCCGGGGCCGCACCCCGAAGGTTTCCTGATGGTAGCGGATCCCGCGCGTGATATGCCGCACCAGGCTCTCGCCGCCGGTCATGTTCGCGTCGGGCTCCAGCCAGAGCGCGCCCTCGATCTCGACCTGCCCCGCCGCCTGCCGCGCCTTCAGCCGGTCGAACAACTCGGGGTATTCCTGCGCCAGCGTGTCGAGCAGATAGCCCTGATTATACATGAACCGGTAGTCGGGATATTCCTCCATCAGCGCCAAGGCCGTCGCCATCGACCGCGCCATCTTCTGCCGCGTCTCGCGCACCCGCCAGAGCCAGGCCACGTCGATATGGGTATGCCCGGTGACCGTGATCTCGGGCCGCACCTCGGTATCGGCCAGCGCATAGATCCCCGCCGCGATCTCGCGTGCCCGGGCCACCGAGGCGGCGAAACGCCCCGGGTCGCCCTGTCGCAGGTCGAGCGCGTTCAGCGCCTCGGCGGCAATCGACAGGATCGCGTCGCGGCGATGGTCGTTCTCGGGCAGATGGCGGGCCACGTCCAAGGGCGTGGCAAGATCGAACCAGAGCGCCTCGGCGTCGGGATCATGCACCACCAGCGCGCAGCCGAAACCGATCTGGCGGCGATCCTCGATGGTGCCCGCCTCGACCATCACCCCATAGTCGCGGCCCGGCTCGGCGCTTGCCGTCAGGAGCACCTCGCGATGGTTGAAATCGGCGCCCTGCGCGATTTCGCCGTCGATCCGCACGAGGCATTGCGGGTCGGACCGGCCCATCACCCGGCCGAACTGCGCCTCGATCCGCAGGTAAAGCCGCCGCCCCGCCAGCGCCTCTGGCACGGCCACCCGGCCGGCGAACCAGAAATAGCTTTGCGGCCGGCCCCAGATCGTCTCGGGCGTCACCGGCGCCCAGCCGGGATGCGGGCCCGCCAGCATCTCGTCCCGGCGCGCGGGCGGCGCCTCGGCCCAGACGAGCGGCACCGAAACGCCGGTCTCGGCGAAGATCCGGGCCCGCAGAACGGACAGAAGATGGTCCAGTTTCGCCAGATCCACGCCGATGCCTCCCCGCCCCGTGAGTGAAAACTTTTTAGTCCAGCTGCGCCGGCGTCGAACCATGCTATGCCCGCGATCGGCCACAAACAAGCCGTTGCAAGCACAAACCCGCGGCTCTATCCCTGTGAGCGCCCGCCCGCCGTACTGGGCAAGCGATTGAAAAAT
>JBNKWI010000007.1:0-70099 GCA_050299695.1 Paracoccaceae bacterium | reverse complement strand
CCATGACGTGCCGGACGTCGATTTCCTCTTCGCGGCTGTCGAAATAGCGCATTTCGCCGGTCGCGACGTTGGCCGCGCCGACAGTGAGCCGTGTCCCCCCCGCGTTCAGGCGGTCGAAATCCACGAGATCCTCGAGCGTCGCGCGCAAGGGCGCCGTCGAATAGTAGCCCGCGCCGTCCCGGCCGAGGCTCGCATGAACGCCCGCAAAGGCACGCGGATTGGGCAAAAAGAATGCCTCGACGCCGCCCATGACGGTCATCCAGTTCGACATCGAGAGGCCAACGAGGGGCACCGAGGTCATCAGGCGCCGGATCCCGGAATGGGTGACCCGGTCCCAGAACGCGTCCATGCGCTCGATCCGGTCGCCGGGCGCGTTGCCGGCGATCAGCGCGGCGTTGATCGCGCCGATCGACGTGCCGATCACCCAATCGAGCTCGACCCCGGCCTCGTGCAGTGCCTTGAACACGCCGGTCTGGTAGGCGCCGAGCGCGCCGCCGCCCTGGAGGACGAGGATCACCTGCCCCGGCAGTTTGCGCGGCACGGGGGTTCCGGTCGGTGCGGGATGGGTTTCGATCTTCATGGTCAGGCTCCCTGTTTGCGTGCTTCGCGCCAGCGCACCACGGCGACGGTAACGATGCCGAAGATGACGTGGCCGGCGCAGGAGGCCCAGGCCAGCGGGATGAACCCGAGGAAGGCCGGCAGTCCCGCGATGAGATGCGCCATGACGTAGAGCGCGAAGACCCAGAGGCCGAGCCCGAAGCCGGCGCCGACGATCCACCACGGGAGGAACGGCGTCACCACGCGGGCAATCGGACGGGCGATGTAGAGATAGCCGAGCGGGTAGAAGACGACACCCACGATGCCGTGGATCGTTTCGGCCCAGAACCAGCTCTGGAAGCCGAACACGGATTGCACGAGCGCGGCCGGTTGCAGCGGCCCTCCGACGAGGAGGGGCGTGACGAAGCGGGCCCATCCTTCCCAGATCAGGTCGGCCGCGCCGCCGGAGAGGATGGCAGTGGCGAGGGTATCGAGCGTGGCGGGTGGCATCAGGCGCATCGGACGGATTGCGAGCGTTGCGGGCATGGGGACCTCCTTCATGTTTTCTGGGTGAAGTGTCGCTCCGCAGGCGCCATATTCGAAATGCCGTTGATGCATTGAGCCGATAGGCCGGCGGCATTTCCGCAGGACGGAGTCGAGGCTCACATTGAAGGGACGACGACCAATGGAGACCGCAATGGACATCTTTCGGGATCAGCTCGCCCTTTCGGGGTTTTCCGCCGTGGCGCGTGCGCCGGCCGGGGTGCGGGGCCATTCCGTGCCGGCCGGGAAGCACCGGGTGGTGATCGTCGGTGCGGGCTTCGGCGGGCTTTCGGCGGCCAGGGCGCTCGCCCGCAGCGAGGCCGAGGTGACGATCATCGACCGGATGAACTACCACCTGTTCCAGCCGCTGCTCTACCAGGTGGCGACCGCCGAGCTTTCCCCCGCGGACATCGCCTGGCCGATCCGGGCGCTCCTGCGCGACCAGCCGAATGCGCGGGTTGTCATGGCCGAGGTAACGGGGGTCGATGCGGCGCGGCGCGCCGTCGTGCTCTCGGACGGGGCGCGGGTCGGCTACGATACGCTGGTCCTCGCGACCGGTGCGCGGCACGCCTATTTCGGCCACGAGGACTGGGCGACCTACGCGCCGGGCCTGAAGGAGATCGACGACGCGACCGAGATCCGCCGCCGCATATTGCTCGCCTTCGAGCGCGCCGAGGCGGCGCCGGACATGGACAGGATGCGCGCGAACCTCACCTTCGCGGTGATCGGCGCGGGACCGACCGGCGTCGAGATGGCCGGGGCCATCGCCGAGCTCTCTATGCGCACGCTCGTCGGGGATTTTCGCTCGATAGATCCCAAGGCGACGCGGGTCCTCCTGATCGAGGCCGGCCCGCGAGTGTTGCCGACTTTCTCCGAAGCGCTCTCCGCGAAGGCGCAGCGGCAGCTCGAACGGGTGGGCGTCGAAGTCCGGACCGGTGCGCCGGTGACCGAGTGCGGGCCGGGCGGGCTCATGCTGGGCGGGGAATGGATCGCCGCCGAGACCCTGGTCTGGGCCGCCGGAGTGATGGCGTCGCCGGCGGGCCGCTGGATCGACGCGCAGACCGACCGCGCGGGTCGGGTGATCGTGAAACCCGACCTTTCCGTCCCACGGCATCCGGAGATCTTCGTCATCGGCGACACCGCCTCGGCCAAGTCGGGCGAAGCACAGGTTCCCGGCGTCGCGCCCGCGGCGAAGCAGATGGGCGAATATGTCGGCCGAACGATCGCAGGCCGCCTTGCCGGCCGGTCCGAACCGCCGGCCTTCCGCTACCGCGACGACGGCTCGCTCGCCACGATCGGCCGCAACGCGGCGGTGGCGCAGATCGGCCGGTTGCAGCTTTCGGGATTCGTCGCCTGGATGCTCTGGGCAGTCGCGCATATCTTCTTCCTGATCGGCGTGCGAAGCCGCATCGTCGTGGCGGTGAACTGGGCCTGGACCTGGGTCACCCACAGCCGTGGCGCGCGGCTTATCACGGGCGGATCTCGGGAAGGGGCCGAGCGGCCGGATCGGGCGGACGCCGCCTGAGTCAGGCCGCGTTGATCCTCCGTTCCTGAGACAGCGCAGGAGGGGTCCGCAGCTTCTCCGGCCAGGGATAGCGGCGCAGTTCGTGGACGAAGGCGCCGACGGCGGGTGAGTGCGGCCGCCCGCGGACGGTGACGAGATTGACGTGCCGGACCACTTCCGGTTCGACGAGTTCCCGCACGACGAGCCCGGGCATCGTGACCGCGAATTCCGGGATCAGCGTGAAGCCGAGCCCGGCGAGCACCATGCACTGGACCCAGTCGTCCCGTTCCGAGGCATAGGAAAACTTGATGCTCACGCCCATGTCTTCCCGGATTTCCCGGATGAAGTCGCGGTATTCGCAGTTCACCCGGCTGAGGTAGCTTTCACCCTCGAGGTCGCGGATGTGCACCGTGTCGAGCCGGGCGAGCCGGTGGGTCGGCGCGCAGGCGACCACGAACCGTTCCTGGTAGAGCGGGAGCGTGTGGAGCATGTCGCTTGGCGCCTCGGGTCTGCAGTAGATCGCGACGTCGAGATCTCCCGCGGTCAGCGCCTGTTCGAGCTCTCCGGCGGCCCCGTCCTTGATGTAGAGCTGCACGCCCTGGTGCCGGTTGTGGAACCCGCCGAACAGGTCGATGAGCTTCGACGGGCCAATCGTGCACATCAGCCCGACCTTCAGGGTCGTGTCGTTCAGACGCGCGAAATCCTGGGCCCGGCGGCGTGCCTCCTCCATCTGGCCGAACATCTCGGTGAAGTAGGGCCGCATCAGCTGGCCGAGCTCGGTCAGATGGGTGTTGCCGCGTTCCCGGTGGATCAGCGTACCGCCCAGCTTGTCCTCCAGGCTCTTGATCGCGCGGGTGAGCGCGGGCTGCGTCACGCAGGACATTTCCGCCGCACGGGTGAAGTTCAAGGTCTCGCAGAGCGCGAGAAAATACCGGATCTCGTGAAATTCCATCTGCCGATGTCCCCCTGTCTGACTGACGGAAGGGTAGCGCGCCCGGAACCGATCCGGTGATGCGATCTGTGCATGAATTCGCTGCCGAGGAGGCATTTCCGCCCGAAGGGTGCTGGCGGCCAGAATGGCGCAGTTCGGCACCGGCCAGGAGGCCGCGCCCCAGCGACAGGAGAGTCCCAATGAACACCCCATTCCCGAAACCCTCCCTGCGGACCGGCCAGCCGCTGGCAGGGCGGGTCGCCCTCGTGACCGGCTCGACAAGCGGCATCGGTCTCGGCATCGCGACCGCTCTCGCAGAGGCGGGCGCCGCCGTCGTTCTGAACGGCCTCGGAGAGGCCGACGAAATCCGGAAGACCTGCGAAGCCCTCGCGAACCGTACCGGCGCCGCCGTGACCTTCAACGGTGCGGACATCTCGAAAGGCGGCGAGGTCTCGGCGATGGTCCGCGCCGCGGAAGCAGAGCACGGTCGCCTGGACATTCTCGTGAACAACGCGGGGATCCAGTATGTCGCGCCGATCGAAGAGTTCCCGGTCGAGAAATGGAACGCGATCCTCGCGATCAACCTCTCGGGCGCCTTCCACGCGATCCGGGCCGCAGTGCCGGGCATGAAGGCGCGGGGGTTCGGGCGGATCGTCAACATCGCCTCGGCGCACGGGCTTGTCGGCTCGCCGTTCAAGTCCGCCTATGTCGCGGCGAAGCACGGCATCGTCGGGCTGACGAAAGTCGCTGCGCTGGAAACCGGCGAACAGGGAATCACCGTGAACGCGGTCTGTCCGGGCTATGTCTGGACCCCGCTCGTCGAGAAGCAGATCGACGAGCAGGCCGCCGCGCACGGCATTCCGCGAGAGGAGGTCGTGCGCGACATCCTCCTCAAGAAGCATCCCAACAAGCGTTTCGCGACGGTCGAGGAGCTCGGTCAGATCGTGACCTTCCTCGCCTCCGAGGCGGCGGCGTCGATCACCGGCACGCAGATCGCCGTCGACGGCGGCTGGACCGCTGAGTGAGCCGCGCGGCCATGCCCGGGGTGCATCAAACCGAACAGTACACGGCATTTCAGGTCGCGCCACCCCTCCGGCATCCTGATCCCATGGCCGAAACAGGCCGCACCCGACCCCAACGAGACCATCAGACAAGGACCAGACCCATGAACACCAAGATCTTCATTCCCGCCGCAATCGTCGCCATGGCGATCGTGACCGTCGCCTCCGCGGGCGAGTGCCCCGCCGACAAGGTGATGGAGGCCGCGACGGCCGCCGATGGCCATACCGAGAGCATCGGCGTGACCGACACGGTGCTCGCGGTGAACGATCTCGGCGCGCACTATCCCGAGCTCGCGAGCCGCGACCAGCGCATCCGCTACCTCTCGGTCGAGCCCGGCGGCGTGGTCGCCTGGCATGCCCATGACGACCGGCCGGCGCTGATCTACATCCTCACCGGCGAAATCGTCGAGCACCGGTCCGACTGCGCCGTGCCGATCGTTCACAAGGCCGGCGAGGTCAGCACCGAACTGGGGTCGCTGATGCATTGGTGGAAGAACGAGACCGATCAGCCGGTGACGCTGATTTCCTCCGATCTTCCCCGCGCCGCCGTCAAGGACGACAGCACGATGTAACCCCCCGCCGGGCGCGGTCCCCCTCCCGCGCCCGGTCCCGCCCCGGAGGAGCAGCCATGACCGATACTTCCCTCGCGACGCCGACCGCGGTGCGTGGCCTCCCTCGGGGCGGCCTTCTTGGATTGATGGGCTTCCTGACGCTCGTCGATCTGTTCGCCGCCCAGGCGATCCTGCCGACGCTGGTGGAGACCTACGGTGTCAGCCGTGCGGCGATGGGATTTGCCGTGAACGCCAGCACCATCGGCATGGCGATCGCCGGACTTCTCGTCTCGCTGGTCGCCCAGAGGCTCGACCGGCGCCGGGGCGTCTGGATCAGCCTTGCGCTGCTCTCGATCCCGACCGCGCTCCTTTCCGTCGCGCCGGATCTCGCCACCTTCACGGTGCTCAGGATCGTGCAGGGCGCGCTCATGGCGTCCGCCTTCACGCTGACCATGACCTATATCGGAGAACGTGCCGGGCCGGGCGAGGCCGCCGCCGGTCTCGCCGCCTATGTCACCGGGATCGTCGCCTCGAACCTTTTCGGACGGCTGATCTCGGGTTCCGTCGCGGACCTTGCCGGACTTGCCGCGAACTTCTGGCTTTTCGCGCTCCTGAACCTGGCCGGTGCCGTCATGGTCGCCGCGACCCTGGATCCCAGCCTCAGGATGGCGCCGACCTGCCGTCCGATGCAGCCGCCGCTGGCGGCCTGGCGGATGCACCTGGCCGATCCCGCGCTTCGGGCGGCCTTCGGGATCGGCTTCCTGATCCTCTTCGTCTTCATAGGCGTCTACACCTACGTGAATTTCGAGCTCGCGGCGCCGCCGCTTGCGCTCGCACCGATGGACCTCGGATTCGTTTACCTGGTGTTCCTGCCCGCCATGGTCACGACGCCGTTGGCCGGCCGGATCGCCAACCGCATCGGAGCACGTCGGGCCGTGGGGGCGGCGATGCTCCTCTGCCTTGCCGCGCTGGGTCTTATTCTTGTGCCGGATCTCCGCATCCTGCTCGCGGGTCTTACGCTGATCGGCGTCGCCACCTTCTTCGCCCAGGCTGCCGCGACCGGTTTCGTCAGCCGCGCCGCCCGATCCGACCGCGCGGCGGCCAGCGGTCTCTACCTCGCTGCCTACTATCTCGGCGGCCTGAGCGGCGCCGCCGTGCTTGGGCAGGTCTACGAGCACCTCGGGTGGTCGCGGACGGTCGCCGCGATTGCCGTCGCCGTGGTCGTGTCGATCTGGCTCGCTTCACGCCTCAAATCCCCGGAGGAACCCTCATGAAACTCGCTGCAACTGTCCTTGCGCTCGCCGTGATCTGCGCCAACGCCGGTCATGCCGATACGTCCGACGAGATCAAGGCCGCCTACCGTGACTTCGCCGAGGCGCAGAACGCCCGCGACGCCGAGCGGATCCGGGCCCACATGACCCACGATGCCGCGTTCCTGTGGGTCAGCGCCGGCAAGAGCTTCTGGGGGATCGACGCCGTCGTCGCCCGGATGTCTTCGTTCCAGACGGCCGAGGTCTGGCATGTCGAGCCGGATCTCGACGCGGCCCGGGTGATCGGTGTCGGCACGGACAGTGCCATCCTGCACATGCCGCTGACTCTGGTGATCGGCAAGGCGGCGAATCCCGACCGGCTCCCGTTCCTCGTCAGCATCGTCTTCGTCGACGAAGACGGCTGGAAGATCGCCGCACTCCTGACGACGGAGTACCGGCCATGACTGGCGTGGGGCGATTGGCGGCTCCCTGAGGGTCGCCGGCTACTGGACGGCGACCCCGCGAAGCGGTCAGGAGACACCAGCCGCCCTGAGCACCCGCTCGATGCGCTGGCGCAGGTCTGGGTCAGAAAATGGGATGGATCTGAAGAAGTACGCCAGCGAAATGGCCGGGTTCTTGGATCCAACACGCGTTACCCAGGTCCGCGCGGCCGCCTCGTCGTCGCAAAATGCGTGGCAGACCGCGGCGACCAGGCCCACGATCGGGTGGGCGCCGGGCGTCCCGGCTGCCGCATTGATCCAGGGTAGTGCCTGTTGCGGGGCGTCTTCCGTCAAGTACGCGAGCGCCTTGGTGCCTCGCATCGCGTAGAAGAACGGGTCAAGCGGGCTGAGATCCATGGCGAGGTCGACGCTCGCGTGCGCGGCTGCCGACCGGCCGAGCATCGCGGCGGCCCAGGCCTGGGAATAATGACCCTGTGCATAGCTCGGCGCGATCTCGGTCGCTCCCTCGAGCCAGGGCAGGCTGTCGGCAACCCGGCCTTCCAGCCAGTAGGAGCGTCCCATGGTGAAATGCGCGAACGCATCGTTGCTGTCGATCGCGAGCGCCCGTTCGGAGTGTTCACGCGCGGCCGCGATCCGGGGGGCCGCATCGCGGTCGTAACCGAGATACGCAGACTGGAAATCCGTGAAGGAAAGGCCTGCCCAGGCGCGTGCGAATTCGGGTTCCACTTCCAAGGCGGCCCGGAAATGTTCGACGGCGCGCGCGTTGTCCTCGCGATTGAGCCGGTACATGTGGTGCAGTCCGAGATGGAAGCGCGACCAGCTGTCGTTCAGCGGCTCGGCCTTGCTGCGCAGGCGTGCGGCTTCCGCCTCGGGAATGTGCAATTCGAGCGCGGCGGCGACGTGGCGGGAGATCACGTCGCGCAGGCTGCCGATCTCGTTCAGCGCCATATGGTACCGCTCGCTCCAGATGACGGCATCGGCCTCCGTGTCATCCAGTTCGGCAGACACGTTGATGCCTTCGGGGCCGTGTTCTACGCTGCCGGTCAGGCAGTAGCGCACGCCGAGTGCGCGGCCCACGGCGCGGAGGTCGGGCTCGGGGTCGCGAAACCGGAAGGACGAGCCCCGGGCGATCACGCGGAGCCAGCGGAGCCGGGAAAGCGAGACGATGATGTCATGTGCCAGCGCGTCGCCGAGATGGTCCGCGGGCGCAGGAGAAAAACTCTGGAACGGCAGCACCGCGACGGAAGGCCGTCCGCCGGTTGGAATGGGCGCGCTATCGCCCGACGGGTCGGGCGGAACCGGAGGGGCTTGTGCCTTGAGCGAAACCTCGGCGACCATCCGAAATCCGCGTCCGTGCAGCGTGCGGATGATCCGCTGTTCATTGCCGTCATCGCCAAGTGCCTGGCGCAGGGTCTTGATCCGGCTCGATATGGCGGTTTCGGAAATCGCGCGTCCCTGCCAGACCTTCTCGACAATCTCGTCGCGGGTCACCATTCGCTCGTGGTTCTCGACCAGGAGAAAGAGCAGATCGAAAACCTGAGGCTGCAAGGCCACGGGCGAGCCATCGGCACGCAGTTCGACGGCCTGCATGTCCAGCTCGAAGCCCTCGAATTCGTAGATCATGTGAATTCCGCCGCAGGGAATATCCAGAAAAACTCCATGCCGAATTCATGTGGTCGTCAAGCACCGATGGCGGCTGTCCGGTAGCGAACCGTCATTGCCGGCACGTCCTGGTGCCGACCCCGAAACCGGAGCACTTCCATGATCCATGTCACGTTCTTTCGCTGCTCCCCTGTCACCGGTCCCGGTCGTCGGTTGCCACGCCACGCGTCGATCATTTGGGGTCACCGGCTCGGCCTGCCGGACCATCTGCTGCGCGACGTCGGTTTGCTGGACGGACTGCCGCACCGGCCGGCTCTCTGAGGAGAAACGCCATGCAAAAAGTCAACCTGCGGATACTCGCATTCTTTGCGCTGAGCTGCGCGCTCACCTGGTGCGGCAATCTCGGCAACTACCTTTGGCCGTCGGACCTCTGGATGGTCCCGATGAACCCGTTTGGACCGCTCATGGCCGCACCGGTGGTGATCGGTCTGACCGGCGGGCGTCAGGAGGTTCGAACCTGGTGGCGCCACGTCCGGACGTTCCGTGCGCCCGCGCATGTCTATGCCGTGGCCTTCTTCGTTCCCCTGTCGATCATCGTGGCGTCCTTCGGGCTGACCGTCGCGCTTGGAGCGGAGGTTGTGCCCTTGCCGAGCTATCGCTGGGGCGAAATCCTGTTGATGACGGCCGTGGTGCCGTTCTTCGGCCCGATTCCCGAGGAGTTGTCGTTCCGCGGCTACGGGCTGAAAAGGCTTCAACAGGCCGTCTCGCCGCTCGCCGCCAGCCTCTGGATCGGTTTCGGGGTGATGGTCTGGCACATCCCGCTTTTCCTGCGTGGAGAGCTTCCGCTGACGGTTCTCATGCCGCTTGCCGGTGTCTCGGTGGTCTATGCCTGGCTTTATCGTGCCGGTCGAAGTGTCTGGCCACTCGTGCTCTTGCACGCTCAGCTTAATGTCGTCAGCGCACTCGTGACCGGACCGATGATGCCGGACCCCGCCGACCAGGCGGTCTACCTGGCGATCCTCGGGGTCTTCTACATCTTCTGGGCGTTCTTGATCGTGCATCGGGCGGGGCCCTCCCTTGTCGGCCACCGATCCGATCCGGGCATGCCGATGCCCGTCTAGATTCATCACCCCCGATAGCCCTTCGAGAAAGCGATGCGCCCATGTCCTTCCAAAACAAGCAACTTCGCCAGGCCGCGCTGTTCTACGGCATCGCGCTTGGCCTTTCGATCGCCTGCGCCTTTGCCGCGCCTCTTGTGGGTCGGGGCATTCTCTTCCTGACCATGTTCACTCCGGCCATCGCGGTACTCCTCTGCCGGGTCCTGATGCCCGATGGGAGAGGCTTCGGGTTTGCCGAACTTGGTCTGTCGAGGCTCGGTTTGCGCCAGTGGCCCTTCGCCCTGATCGTTCCGTTTGCCGTGCTCCTGCCTGGCTACCTGATGATCTGGTCCCTCGGCATCGGCGCTTACGCCGGGCCGGGGACGGATGAGACGCTGCTGAGGTCGGGTGCGAAGATCGCCGCTTCCCTCCTCGTCGGTACGGCGCTGGGCGCTCTCGGCGAGGAAATCGGCTGGCGGGGATACCTGCTGCCAAGGCTCGTCGAGGTGATCGGGGTCGGCAGGGCAGGATTGCTGTCGGGCTTTCTGCACGGCTTCTGGCATGTGCCGCTGATCCTGCTGACACCCTTCTACCATGCCGACCTCCCGGCCCAGGTCGCGGTGCCCCTGTTTCTTGTCGCGGTGACCCTGTCCGGCCCGATCTTCGCCCAGGTTCGACTGGCAAGCGGAAGCATCGTTCCGGTGGCGCTGATGCACAACGCCTGGAACGACTATTGGGACAGGTTCGACGGGGTCACTGTTGCGACGGAAAAAGGGCAGGTCGCTCTTGTCGCGGGCGAGGCCGGGTTGGTCACCATCGTGATGCTGGCAATCGTCGCCCTCTTCATCATGCGCCGGGTTTCTGCTGCGCCAGGCGCATTGGCGGCCGCGCATTATGGCCGCCGAACTTGGGATGGAACTCTCGGCATCCTCGGCTGCCGACTTTCGGCGCGTCGCCTCGAAGGCCATGATCACGGATGTCGGTAGAGGCGGCGGCCGCGCGTATCGCGGCCGCCGCCGGGCGGCACTGCTCAGGCGGCGGCCTTGCCGGCCGAGACCACCGGGAAGTCGATGTCGGTGACGGCGACGTGGTTGAGGTAGTTGGTGAAGATGTTCGCCACCACGTTCGCAACCGTCTCGACGATGTCGGCCTCGGTCAGTCCGGCTTTGCGGGCATCCGCGAGATCGCTATCCGCCACCTTGCCCCTGGCCCCGACGATTGCGGTGGCAAGCCGCAGGATCGCCGCCGTGCGTGGCTCGTCCGAGCGCCCCCTGAGGTGGGCTTCGATCATCGCGGGCGCGACCTTGAGGCCGGCCGAGATCGCGGCGTGGGCCGAGGCACAGTAGTCGCAACCGTTCGCGCCCGCGACGGCGAGCGCAATCGCCTCGCGGGTTCGCGCGTCGAATGCGCCACCGGCGAGTATCTCGTTCAGGCCAAGCATGGCGGCCAAGGCCTTCGGCTGGTTCGCGGCGACGCGGTAGAGGTTCGGCACCATGCCGATCTTGCCCCTGATCGCGGTGAAGAGCGCGGCCGCCTCGGGGGCGGCGGCGGCGTCGGAAATCTGGGTCATACGAGCCATGTGGTAGTCCTTTCGATTTGCAAGGGGGGGGGATCAGGCCGAAACCATCTCGGGTTCGGGCTTGGAGAGGCCGATGACGGTCACGACGGCCGCCCCGTTCAGCCAGTAGAAGACCGCATCGAGCCCGGAGAAGCCGAGCGCGAAGGGCAGGATCAGGTACAACACGCCAACCGCCAGATCGACGGCGAGGTGGATCTTGTAGGGCAGAACACGAAACACGCCGAGGTGATGGTCGGTGAACACGGTCATCAGGAGGGCCGCAACGCCGACGGCCGGCGAAATCGTCAGGGCGAGAGGATTGGAACTGCCGAGCCCGAGAAGGAATGGGAGAGCGATGAGAGCAAGCGCGACGGGGTAGTCGAGCCCGGCATGGATGGTCTTGGTGACAAAGCGCATGGCGCAGGGTCCTTTCGGTTGGAAATCACGCGACAAGCCAAGCTGTCGCGAGCCCCAACATATGGGCGCCATTCGGGACGATGAATTCCAGATGGTCCGCACTTTATTGCAGATCGTCCGAAACTTCGGACGGAAAACTAGGCCAGCTCGTGACGGGCGAGGCCCGACTGCCGAAAGGCGGCGGGAGACACGCCAATCTCCTTCTTGAAGACCCGACTGAAGGCGGACTCCGAGGCATAGCCCGAGACTTCGGCCGCCTCGGCCACCGACAGCCCTCGCGCCACGAGCGCCTCGCGCGCGATCTGCATCCGCCATGACGTGACATAGACCATCGGCGTGACGCCCAGCCGGTCCGAGAACCTCTCGGCAAAGCCCGTCCTGGACAGGCCAGCCTCGCGCGCGAGGCTTGCGACCGTCCAGCCGGCGGTCGGCGTCCGGTGAAACGCGCCGAGCGCCCTCGCAAGGTGGGGGTCTGCAAAGCCAGCCACGCCACAATCGGTGTCGTGCTCCGCCTCGATATGGGCGCGGATCGCCTGGGCAAAGATCGCCTCGGACATCTTCAGGGCGATCAGATCGCCGCCGAGCCGCGCGCCACCGGCTTCCGCCCCGATGACCTTCAAGGTGGCTTCCAACCACGGACCAGCTTCGTCACCATAGCCGCGCAAGTGGATGAACGGCGGCAGGCGGTCGAACAGCAGGTGCCGCGACCCTTCGGCAAGCGCGAAATGCCCGCAGATCAGCTGCGTGTCACGCGGCCCTTCGTCGCCGCCCCAGACCAGCGTTCCGTGACCGGGAAACCCGGACCGGGACAGCACATCGTCCAGCGGCAAGGCCTCGTCGGGTCCGGTATGACGGCAGCACAGGACATGGGCAGCTCCATGGGGAATCACGATCAGGTCGCCCTGTGCCAGATGCACGGGGATCGGCACCTCCTCTATGCGCACCAGTGCCTCGCCACGATGGGCAAAGTGGAAACGCGCCACGTCGCGGAAGGCGGGAACGCGCACGCCCCAGGGCTCCGTGAAGCTCGTCCGGAAATAGAGCGTGCCGCGAAGCGAGAGACGGGTGAGGATGTCGCTGAGCAGGTCCAACATGGCGACCAATCTATCAGCAAACTCATAGACGTCCAGAAGCTCGGACGATCTGACATCAAATCCGGACTTTCCGCCATTCAAAGAACGCCTCGCATCGGGCAAATCGGTCGCATTGAAGCCACTAACCCGGAGCTGCAACCATGAAGACCATCACCCTCGCCCTCGGGCTCGCCCTCGCCGCGACCGGCCCCGCCGCCCAGGCGGAGGAGCCGATGAACGACCTCGAGATCGCACACACCGCCTATGCCGCAGGCGGACTCGACATTCGCTACGCGCATCTGGCGCTGGCGATTTCCGAAAACGAGGCGGTGCGCGACTTCGCCCAGACGATGATCCGCGACCACACGGCGGTGAACGCGGCGGCCGGCGCGCTTGTCGCCGAGTTGAACGTGACCCCGCAGGACAACGCCTTGTCCCAGGCCCTGGCCAAGGGCGCTGCGACCAAGCGCGCGGAACTGATGGCCCTGAGTGGCCACGCCTTCGACTGCGCCTACGCGGAAAACGAGCTTGGCTACCATCAGGTGGTCAACCGGACCGTGGCCGAAAGCTTCCTCCCCGCCGTCACCGTTGCGCCGCTCAAGGCGCTGCTCGAGGATGCGCTGGTAACCTTCAGGGCGCATGAGAAGCACGCCGAACACATGGTCGCGGGGCTGACGTGCGCAGGCTGACTTACCTGACGCGGCGCGAGTTCGGTCGGGGACTTGGCACAGCCATGTCTCTGGCCGGGCTGCCGGGGATCGCGCGCGCCGGTGACGGCGCGCAGGAGGTCGAGGTGGGCATAGCGGGCTTCGCGTTCGACCCGGCAAATGTCGAGGTCCTCGTGGGCGACAGCATCACCTGGACGAACGCCGATCTTGCGCCACATACCGCTACGGCCGAGGACGGCGCGTGGGATACCGGCACGCTCGACCGCCGCGGGCGCGGTCGCATCACCTTTAACGCGCCGGGCGCCTATACCTACTTCTGCGCCTATCATCCCCACATGAAAGGAACCGTCGTCGTCCGGACCCGGTCCGGCGCCTGACACGCGCGCGGGCCGCATGCCCCTGTCCCGCGGCGGCCCGCACACGATTTCCAGGAGAGAACGGAATGTCCCTGCCCTTCACCCTCGTCAGCCACGCGCTGTGCCCCTACGTGCAACGCATCGCCATCGCGCTTTTCGAGAAGGGCTTCGCGTTCGAGCGCGTCATCGTCGATCAGGCGAACAAGCCAGACTGGTTTCTGAAGCTCTCGCCGGTCGGGCGAACGCCGGTCCTCCGGGTCGGCGATGCGGCGCTTTTCGAATCCGCCGCGATCCTCGCATTCCTCGAAAAGACGCTGCCCCATCCACTTCACCCTGCCGACCCGGTCGACCGCGCGCGGCACCGCGCGTGGATCGGCTTCGCCTCGGAATGCCTGAACGACATCGCCGGATTCTACATGGCACCCGATTCCGGGACGCTCCAGCGGAAGGCCGCAGCGCTCAACGCGCGATTCCGCGTCTTGAGGGATCAGCTGGGTTCCGGGCCCTGGTTCGCCGGCGATCGCTTCAGCCTGGTCGATGCGGTCTTCGCTCCGGTGTTTCGCTTCTTCGACACCTTCGAACGGGTCGGCGATTTCGGTACGTTCGACGGCCTGACGCGGATGCAGGCCTGGCGCCGGGACCTTGCCCGCAGGCCGTCGGTGCGGAACGCGGTCGCGCCCGACTACGATGACAGGCTTGTCGCGTTCCTGCGGAGGAACGTCAGCGCGCCTTCGCGGATGATGGGACATTCCCGCACCGCGCTTCGGCAATCGGCATGACCGGCGCCGTTCCCGCCCTCCGCTTCGCGCGGCTGCCCGAGGTGCCGCTCGGGGAGCTGGTTGCGCATATGTCGGATCCGCGCCTGCGCGAACACATGCCGCTGCTGACTGGGTCCTGGGGTGAGACCGAGGCCCGGGCCTTCGTCGCCGCCAAGGAGTCTTGCTGGGCGCGGGACGGCCTGGGCCATTGGGCCTTCCTGGCCGATGGCCGCTATGTCGGTTGGGGCGGTTTCCAGAAGGAAGGCGAGGAATGGGACTTCGGCCTTGTGCTGCAGCCGCAGGATTTCGGGCTGGGCCAGCGGATCACGCGGGCCGCTCTCGAATTCGCGCGATCTGACCCGCGCATACCCTTCGTCACCTTCCTGCTCCCGCCATCTCGCCGCAACCTCGGGGCGCTCCATCGGATGGGGGCGCGGGCTGTCGGCCATCAGGATCACTCGGGTGCCGCGTTCCTCAAGTTCCGCCTCGACACCCCGTCCACGGACCAGGTTTCAGAGGGAAATTCCCGATGAGACCATCGACCGTCTCGACCCCGCGCTTGCCGGCGTTCCGCCGGCGACGAATGACCTCGGCGCAGCCGACAATGCCGACCGGCGTGCCGTTCAGGAGCCCCGCCGCGCCCTTCGCGGCATGCGGCTCATCCGGGCCGCGGCGCCGCCTGCGCCCGCGCCGCTGCAGGTGACAAGGCGCTTGGGTCCCCCCGAAGGGTGTGTACCAGGGTAGTTCGTGTCTTCCTGCGCTCACCGTGAAATCCAGGCCTGCGGGGTCACGGGATCGGCTCTGCAAACGCTGGTGAGACAGCCGTCGGCCAGGCAATCGCGAAACCAGCCTTGCTCAAACGGCTCCGGCTGCGGCCGGCCTCACTCGAGGACACGGCAGCGCCTTCAGGCGATGTC
This sequence comes from Paracoccaceae bacterium, assembly GCA_050299695.1. Lineage (GTDB taxonomy): Bacteria > Pseudomonadota > Alphaproteobacteria > Rhodobacterales > Rhodobacteraceae > Ovoidimarina. Next base: position 54,815 of record JBNKWI010000007.1, on the reverse strand, counting down.
CCGGGTCGGACCGGCCTGTGGCGCCAGGGACTTCTCCAGCAGACGGCGGAACCAGCGCGATCCGGCGTCCGCTTCGGAATGGGTGCTCCAGACCATGTTGACGCGGGTCTCGGCCTGGCCGAGCGTCAGCGGCAGCAGCCGCGCGCGGCCGGCACGGGAGAGGCCTTCGCCATATCTTCCTGGCACGATCGCCAGGTATTGGCCGATCTGCAGGAGTTCCGGCAGTGCGGCGAATTCCTGAATGGTGAGCGAGACGTTGTCCGCCAGGCCCAGTCTGACGAGGATGGAGTCGATCTCCCTTCCATAAGTCGCGGCCGGCGCCGCCAGCATCAGCCGTTCGGACTTGAGCTCCTCGACCGTGCGCGGCAGGTCCCGGCGTTCGGGCGCGCTGATGGCGACATAGGTTTCGCGGTAGAGCTCCGTCGACTGGATGCCCGGCGCGTTCAGCGAGACCAGGCCGAGGGCCACGTCCGTGCGCCCCGACACCAGGCTGGCGGCGAGATCCGCCACCGGCACCGGTTCGTTGAGGAGGGTCACGCGGGGCGCGAGCCGGATCAGCTCCCGGACCAGCGCCGGCAGGAACACCGCCTCGCCGAGGCCCGAGAGCGACAGACGAAAGCAGCGGTCGCTCCGGGACGGATCAAAGGTCGTGGCGCGGTTCAGGCCGTCGATCAGCGACGCGAGTGCGGAGCGGACCAGCGGGATGATCTCGGCCGCGAACCGCGTCGGCATCATCCTTCCGTTCGAGCGGACGAAGAGCGGATCATCCAGGGTCAGGCGCAAGCGGCCCAGCGCATTGCTGGCCGACGGCTGGGTCAGGCCCACCTGCGACGCCGCCCGGGTGACGGACCCGGTTTCCGCGAGGGCGACGAACAGCTTCAGCAGGTTCAGGTCGATGGCTTCGAGTCGAATTGACACACTCAATACTCCCTATGCACGGAATAATTTAGACATATTTTTCGCGGTGGCATACTCCTCTTCCTCAAGGGCGTTCTGGGAGGGGCGGAATGCACATCGCGGTCCGGAGAGTGGTTAGGCCGGTACTGGGTAGGGCGAAGCGTGGCCATCGTGCCGAACGGAACGCCGGCCGGGCATGAGCGCGGGCGGCATCACCGCGGGCGGCGCCATTTTCGGTAAGCTGAGGGCGCTGGGGGTCGAACATGTCTTCGTCAACTCCGGCACCGACTTCCCGCCGATCGTCGAGGGCCTGGTCGAGGCCGGGCGGCGCGGCATCGCGCTGCCGATTCCGGTGATCTGCCCGCACGAGAGCGCCGCCCTCGGCATGGCGCATGGCTATTACCAGATCTCGGGCAAGATCCCGGCGGTGATGCTGCACACCAATGTCGGGCTGGCCAACGGCGCCATGGGAGCGATCAATGCCTGGTGCGACCAGATCCCGATGCTCCTGATGTCGGGGCGCACCCCGGTAACGGAACATTCCCGCTTCGGCGCCCGGACCGTTCCCATCGGCTGGGGGCAGGAGATGTTCGACCAGGCCGGGCTGGTCCGCGAATGCTGCAAGTGGGACTACGAGCTGCGGTTCCCAGAGCAGGTCTCGGAGGTCCTGGAGCGCGCCTGGGCCATCGCGCAATCGACCCCCAAGGGCCCGGTCTACCTGAGCCTGCCGCGCGAGGTGCTGTGCGAGGAGACGCCGTCGGCCGGGCTCGACCGACCCTCGCGCATGGCGCCGGCCCTGACCGCGCCCGATCCGGGGGCCCTGGCCCGGGCGGCCGGGTTGCTGGCGCGGGCGACGTCGCCACTGGTCCTCGCGCAGCGCGGGGCGGGCAGCGCCGAGGCGTTCGACGCATTCGCGCCCTTCGTGGACGCCTGGGCGCTGCCGGTGTCGCAGTATTGGGCTAACACGCCCGCGCTGGCGCTGGCACATCCCATGCATGTCGGGGCCAGTCCCGAAGCGCTGCTGGCCGAGGCGGACGTGGTTCTTGTGATCGATTCGCTGGCCCCCTGGTGGCCCGACCGGGTGACCCTGCGCCCGGACGCCACGGTGATCCAGCTCGGCGGCGACCCGCTGTTCGGCCGGACGCCGATCCGCAACTTCCCGTCCCATGTCTCCCTGGCCGGCGAAACCGGGCCCGGCCTGCTCGCGCTTATGGCCGCGGTCGATGGCCATTCGCGTGACGAGGCCGCCCTGGAGGCCCGCCGCAAGTCCGTTGCCGAGCGGTCGGCGGCGAACCGCGCGCGCCTGGCCGCCGTGGCCGAGCGCGGCAAGGCCAGTCCGACCACGAAGGAGTGGGTCGCCCAATGCCTGGGCCAGGCGATCAAGGGCCGCAAGGCGACGGTGTTCCACGAGCTGGGATGCCCGCTCGCGCATCTGGATGTCGAGGATCACCGCAGCTATTTCCAGGAGCCGCATTCCGGCGGGCTGGGCTGGGGCTTTCCGGCGGCGCTGGGCGGGCAACTGGCCGAACCCGACAGGCTGGTCTTCGCGACGATGGGCGACGGCAGCTACATGTTCGCCAACCCGACCGTCTGTCATCAGATCGCCGAGGCCCAGGGGCTTCCGGTCATCGTCCTGGTGCTGAACAACGGCGAATGGGGTGCCGTGCGCCAGTCGGTGCTGGGGCTCTACCCGCAGGGCGAGGCGCGCCAGGCCAACACGGTGCCGCTGACCAGCCTCGGTCCGAGCCCGGATTTCACGCGCACCGCCGAGGCCAGCCGCGCCTGGACGGCCACCGTGACCGACGGCCACGACCTGCCGCGCGTGCTGGAGCAGGCCATCGAGGTTGCCACGACCGAGCGGCGTCAGTGCCTTCTGAATATCGCCATCAGTCCGGATATGTGATCGAAAACAAGGAACGGGAGGAACAAGAATGAAGATTTCCATGCTGATCGGCGGCGAAGCCGTCGAGGCCGAGGGCGGACGTACCTTCAAGCGGCACGATCCGGTCACGGGCGCCGTCGCGACCGAGGCCCCGGCTGCGTCGGTCGCCGATGCGCTGAGGGCAGTCGCAGCCGCGCAGGCCGCGTTCGCCGGATGGGCCGCCACCCCGCCGGGACAGCGGCGCGCGATCCTGAACAAGGCGGCCGACAAGCTCGACGCGATGACCCCGTCGATCATCGAACACGGCATTCCCGAGACCGGCGCCACCGGCCCCTGGCTGGGCTTCAACTGCATGTTCGCGGCCAACATCCTGCGCGAAGCCGCCGCCATGACCACACAGATCTCGGGCGAGGTGATCCCCTCGAACAAGCCGGGCTGCATGGCGATGGCGATCCGCCGGCCGGTGGGCGTCTGCCTGGGCATCGCGCCCTGGAATGCGCCGGTGATCCTCGGCGTACGCGCCGTCGCCATGGCGATTGCCTGCGGGAACACGGTGGTGTTCAAGGCGTCCGAACTGTCGCCCTTCATCCATCGTGCCATCGGCGATGCGCTGACCGAGGCCGGGCTGCCGGCGGGTGTCGTGAACATCGTCACCAACGCGCCCGAAGACGCGGCGGACATTGTTGCTGCGCTGATCGCGGCGCCGGAGGTCAAGCATGTGAACTTCACCGGCTCGACCCGCGTGGGCAGGATCATCGCCATGAAAGCGGCCGAGCATCTCAAGCCCGTGCTGCTGGAACTGGGCGGCAAGGCGCCGCTGGTGGTGCTGGACGATGCCGATCTCGAGGGCGCGGTCAACGCCGCGGCTTTCGGCGCCTTCATGAACCAGGGCCAGATCTGCATGTCGACCGAACGGATCATCGTGCATGAGGGGATTGCCGATGCCTTCGTCGCGGCCCTTGCGGCCAAGGCCGGCGCCCTGCCGCACGGCGACCCGCGCGGCCAGGTGGTGCTGGGCGCGCTGATCACGCCGCAATCGGCCGAGAAGATGGATCGGATCATCGCCGACGCCAAGGCAAAGGGCGGCAAGGTCGTCGCCGGCGGAGGACGCGATGGCGCGGTCGTCGCGGCGACGTTGATCGACGACGTGGCCGAAGGCATGACGATCTACGCCGAGGAGAGCTTCGGACCTGTGAAACCGATCATCCGCGTGGCCGATGACGACGCGGCGGTGCGGGTGGCCAACGACACCGAATACGGCCTCTCGGCAGCGGTCTTCAGCCGCGACATCCGCCGGGCGATGGCGGTGGCAGAGCGGATCGAGAGCGGCATTTGCCACATCAACGGCCCGACCGTTTCGGACGAGGCGCAGATGCCCTTCGGCGGAGTCAAGGACTCGGGCTACGGCCGCTTCGGCGGCAGGGCGGCGCTCGATGCCTTCACCGTGACGCGGTGGATCACGGTCGAGGATCCGGGACAGCACTACCCGTTCTGACCGGGATTCGCCAGCAATCGGGAAGGTTGTCGAATGAGGGGCCCCCGCCGGCCTGGCGGACAGCGGGGGAATAGGTGGTTATGTCGTCGCGTCCAACTGAGCGACCCCCGGACCAGATACGGGCTTCGCCGCGGACCGCCCGGCCGAGCAGCTCCTCGGCATCGTCGGCAAGACCGCGCGCGCGAGGCGTTAGACCGCCCAGCGCCTTTCGCGGTGCTGTTCCGCGATCAGGACGCCGCCGAGGTGAGGTAGCGAGGTTCGGGCCGAGCACATCACTCCGCACGGTCCTCGCAAACGGCGGTTTGGTTCGGGCAAGGGCGCGATGACGGCCGGGCCGGTCTCCGCAGGAAATTCCGCTACTGGTCGGCGTCGAGACCGGCTTCCTTCCGCAACACGGTCAGATCCGCGATCTCGACCCGGCTCCTGTCGATCCGCACGCCCAGCTCCTTGAGCGAGGCCAGGGTCCGCGAGAAATTCTCGGGGCTGGTGCCGATCTTCGCCGCGAGAAGTGCCTTCCCGAACGGCAGCTCGATCCGCGCCGGCCCGCTTTCCTGGGGCGCGAGGCCCACCAGGAATGCGGCCGTCCTTTGCCGGATGGTTCGGGATTTCAGGTTCTCCACTTCGGACACGAGGTAATGCAGGTGCCGGTAGATCGCCGCGAGGCCGCTGCCCAGCACTGCCCGGTCTGACATCATGACGTCGAGGAAGAGCCCGCCCTGGATCGAGAGGACCCGTGCGTCGGAGATGGCCTCCGCCGCCGCAGGATAGCGTGCCTCGATGAAGGCGACGGCCTCGGCGAGGCTCTCGCCGCTGGAAAAGATCGCGATGACATGCGCCCTGCCGGCGGCATCTATGTTGGTCAGCTTGATCCTGCCGTCGAGGACGATGAAGAGGTGCTTCGCGGTTTCCTCGGCGTCGAACAGGGTTTCGCCGCGGGCGAGGCGCAGGGCCTCGCTGCCCTTCAGGACCGCTTCGAAGGCATCGTCGGGAAGGGCCTGCATCAGCCTGCAATTTCGCGCGATGGTCTTCTCTTCGAGGGTCAGGTTGTCCGTTTCCATTTGCCTCACCGAAACTCTCCTGACGGAGCGAAAACTTTTTCCCGCACCCGCGCCGCCACTTGAGATAGCTCAAGGACAACGAGCTTCCCCGCATGAAATGGTCCCGTCAAGGGAACCGGGCCTGACCGCGGAGGCGATTTTCGTTGCTCGATCATTCGACGAGACGGGATTTCTTGCGCGGGGGCCGACGCGGCATGCCTGCGATTCGTCCGCCCGGAGCGGGGCTGGAACGGGAGTTCCGGACCCTCTGCACGACATGCGGGGACTGCGGGACCGCCTGCCCGGAAGAGATCATTCGCCGGGATACGGCGGGGTTTCCGGTCGTCGATTCCCGTCGCGGCGCCTGTACCTTCTGCCTTGCCTGCACCGAGGCCTGCCATGCCGGCGCACTCTCCGGGACGGCACCCTGGCTCTGGCGCGCCGAGGCCGGCGAGCGATGCCTGGCCCACCGCGGCGTGGAATGCCGGGCCTGCGAGGACCATTGCGACGCGCGGGCGATCCGTTTCCGGCCGATGCTCGGCGGCCGCTCGGAGCCGGTGTTTCTGACCGATGACTGCACCGGCTGCGGCGGCTGCGTGGCGCCCTGCCCCGCCGGCGCGATCCGCCTCGCGCCGATCGGGCGGCCGACCGAAGCGGAGGCGGCGCCATGCTGAACATCTGCGGCTGCCTGGTCCATGCGGCCCCGGGACGGGATGGCGAGATCTCCGCCATCCTGGCGCGGCTCGACGGCGTCGAGGTCCATGCCGCCGAGCGGGGCCGCATCGTCGTCACCGTGGAGGATACCGAGACCCTCGCGGCGTCGGAGCGGATCATGGCGATGCACCAGATCCCGGGCGTGCTGACCGTGACGCTCACCTATCACCATTTCGAGGAACCGGCGGCCGCGCCCGCCGCCTCGGACCTTCCAACCGCCTGATCCCGGAGGCCTTCCGATGACATTGTCCAAATCGCGCCGAGACTTCATCAAGGCGACCGCCGCCGCAGCGACGGCCGCCTCCGCCGGGATCGCCCTGCCGAACGGGGCCGCCGCCCAGGTCCGCGCGCCCGACATCCGCTGGGACAAGGCGCCCTGCCGGTTCTGCGGCACCGGCTGCTCGGTGCTGGTCGGCACCAAGGAGGGTCGGGTGATTGCCACCCAAGGCGATCCGGACGCGCCGGTGAACCGGGGCCTGAACTGCATCAAGGGCTATTTCCTGTCGAAGATCATGTATGGCGCGGACCGCCTGACCACACCGCTCCTGCGCAAGACCAATGGCGTCTACGACAAGAACGGCGAGTTCGAGCCGGTGAGCTGGGACGAGGCCTTCGACGTGATGGCCGAGAAGTGGAAGGCGACGCTCGCCGAAAAGGGGCCGACCGCTGTGGGCATGTTCGGCTCGGGCCAGTGGACCGTCTGGGAAGGCTACGCCGCCGCGAAGCTGATGAAGGCCGGGTTCCGGTCGAACAATATCGACCCCAACGCCCGGCACTGCATGGCCTCGGCAGTGGTCGGCTTCATCCGCACCTTCGGGATCGACGAGCCGATGGGCTGCTATGACGACCTCGAGGCGGCGGACACTTTCGTGCTCTGGGGCTCGAACATGGCCGAAATGCACCCGATCCTGTGGTCGCGGCTCACCGACACGCGGCTCACCAAGCCCGGCTGCCAGGTGCATGTGCTCTCGACCTTCGAGCACCGCTCCTTCGAGCTGGCCGACAACGCGATGGTCTTCACGCCGCAGACCGACCTCGCAATCCTGAACTACATCGCGAATTACATTATCCAGAACGACGCGGTGAACTGGGCGTTCATGGACAAGCACGTCAACCTGGTGAAGACCGATACCGATATCGGCTACGGGTTGCGCGACGACAATCCGCTGCAGCAGGCGGCGGCGAACCCGAACTCGGGCAAGATGGCGCCGATCGGGTTCGACGAGTATGCCGCCTCGGTCGCGCCCTATACCGCCGAGACGGTGTCGGAGCTGTCGGGCGTGCCGGTGGCCAAGCTCGAGAAGCTGGCGCAGCAATATGCCGACCCGACCCGCAAGGTGATGTCGCTCTGGACGATGGGGTTCAACCAGCACAGCCGCGGCTCCTGGGTGAACTCGCTCTGCTACAACGTGCATCTCCTGACCGGGAAGATCTCCGAGCCGGGCAACTCGCCCTTCTCGCTCACCGGCCAGCCCTCGGCCTGCGGCACCGCGCGCGAGGTCGGCACCTTCGCGCATCGCCTGCCCGCCGACATGGTGGTGACCAACGAAAAGCACCGGCAGATCTGCGAGACCGCCTGGAACATCCCCGAGGGCACGATCCCCGACAAGCCCGGCTATCACGCGGTGCTGCAGCACCGGATGCTGAAGGACGGCAAGCTCAACGCCTATTGGGTGCAGTGCAACAACAACATGCAGGCCGGGCCGAACATCAACGAGGAGGGCTGGCCGGGCTATCGCAACCCGGAGAACTTCATCGCCGTCTCGGACCCCTACCCGACCGTAACCGCGATGTCGGCCGACCTGATCCTGCCCACAGCGATGTGGGTGGAGAAGGAGGGCGCCTATGGCAATGCCGAGCGCCGCACCCAGTTCTGGCGGCAGCAGGTCGATGCGCCGGGCGAGGCGAAATCGGATCTCTGGCAGCTGATGGAATTCTCGAAGCGCTTCACGGTGGAGGAGGCCTGGGGCACGGAGCACGTGGCGAAGATGCCCGAGCTGGCCGGGAAAACGCTCTACGAGGTGCTGTTCACCAACGGCACCGTGGACAAGTTCCCCCTGTCCGAAACGGCCGAGGGATTCGCCAACCGGGAGTCCGAGCATTTCGGGTTCTACGTGCAGAAGGGGCTGTTCGAGGAATACGCCTCCTTCGGGCGCGGCCATGGCCACGACCTGGCGGATTTCGACATGTACCATCAGGCGCGCGGGCTGCGCTGGCCTGTGGTCGACGGCAAGGAGACGCTCTACCGGTTCCGCGAGGGCTATGACCCCTATGTGACGGCGGGCGCGGATATCGAGTTCTACGGCAAGCCCGACGGCAAGGCGAACATCATCTTCGCGCCCTACGAACCGCCCGCCGAGAGCCCGGACGAGGAATACGATCTCTGGCTCAGCACCGGCCGGGTGCTGGAGCACTGGCATTCGGGGTCGATGACCCGCCGGGTGCCGGAGCTGCACCGCGCGTTCCCGGCGGCTGTGGTGTTCATGCATCCCGAGGATGCAGAGGCGCGCGGGCTGCGGCGCGGACAGGAGATCCTGATCTCCACCCGCCGCGGCGAGATGCTGAGCCGGGTGGAGACGCGGGGCCGCAACAAGCCGCCGCGCGGGCTGGTCTTCGTGCCCTGGTTCGACGAGGGGCAGCTGATCAACAAGCTGACGCTCGACGCGACCTGCCCGCTTTCGAAGGAGACCGACTTCAAGAAATGCGCCTGCAAGGTGGAGCGCGCCTGAGCGGGGCGGGGAAACGGGGATGCTCGCCACACAACGCCCGCGCGCGCCGGACCGCCGCCGCTTCCTGAGGGAGACGGCGCGGATGGCGGGCGGCTGTGCGGTGGCGGGAAGCGCGCTCGCCTGGCTCACGCACGACGCCAGGGCGCTGCCGGCGCAGGCGCTGCGCCCGCCCGGGGCGCTGCCGGAGGACGCGTTTCTTTCCGCCTGCATTCGCTGCGGGCTCTGCGTGCGGGACTGCCCCTACGACACGCTGAAACTGGCGGAACTGGGCGCCGACGGCCCGGCCACCGGCACGCCCTATTTCACCGCGCGCGAGGTGGCCTGCGAGATGTGCGAGGACATCCCCTGCGTCGCGGCCTGTCCGACCGGCGCGCTCGACCCGGCGCTCGAGGATATCGACGACGCGCGGATGGGCACCGCGGTGCTGGTCGACCAGGAGAACTGCCTGAACTTCCTCGGGCTGCGCTGCGATGTCTGCTACCGGGTCTGCCCGGTGATCGACGAGGCGATCACGCTGGAAGCGTCGCACAACACGCGCTCCGGGCATCACGCGATCTTCGCGCCCACGGTTCACGCCGCGCGCTGCACCGGCTGCGGGCTTTGCGAGAAAAGCTGCGTCCTCCCGGAAGCGGCGATCAAGGTGCTGCCGGTGCGGCTCGCGCGCGGCGCCTCGGCGGAGCATTACCGCAAGGGCTGGGAAGAGCGGGAGCGGAACGGCGGCCCGGTGGTCGAGGGGATCATCGACCTGCCCGACCGCGTGCCGGAAGGCGCCTTCGAGCCGACTTTCAGGCTGCCGGAGGCAGGACAATGAGCGACCGGGCGCGGCTTCCCACCGGGCAGGAAGCGGTCCGGATCAAGGGCTGGATCGGGGCGCATCGCTATCTCCTCCTCCGCCGGGCGAGCCAGGCCTTCTTTCTTGCGCTGTTCCTGCTCGGGCCGTGGTTCGGCCTCTGGTGGGTCGCGGGAACGCTGGCCGGGTCGCGGACCTTCGGCCTCCTGCCGCTGACCGACCCGCTGGTGCTCCTGCAAAGCGTCGCGGCCGGGCACTGGCCGGAAATGACGGCTCTCACCGGCGCGGTCATCGTGCTTGCCGCCTACGCGCCGATTGGCGGGCGGGTTTACTGCTCCTGGGTTTGCCCGATCAACCCGGTCACCGACGCGGCCTATTGGCTGCATGACAGGCTCGGCCTTCCGAAGGGCTGGCAGCCGAAGCGCTCCGCGCGGCTCTGGCTTCTCGCGACCGTGCTCGCCGTCTCCGCGCTCACCGGCACCATCGCCTGGGAGGCGGTCAACCCGGTCACGATGGTGCATCGCGGGCTCGTCTTCGGCATGGGCTTTGCCTGGGCGGTGGTGGCGGCGGTCTTCGTCTTCGACCTTCTCGTGTCCCGCCGCGGCTGGTGCGGGCATCTCTGCCCGGTCGGCGCCTTCTACGGCTTCGTCGGCGCAAGGAGCCTCCTGCGCATCAGCGCCCGCAACCGCGCCGCCTGCGACGACTGCATGGATTGCTACGCCGTCTGCCCGGAAAGCCAGGTGATCTCCCCGGCGCTCAAGGGCGGGCCCGGCGACACGCCCCTGATCCTGTCACCCGACTGCACCAATTGCGGTCGCTGCATCGACGTCTGCTCGGTAGACGTCTTCACCTTCACCCACCGGTTCGACGCCACCGAACCGGCGGACAACGCGCGCCGCCAGCGGGCCGCCTGAACGGAAGAACGGAGGAACCAGATGAAACGATCGGTCCATGCAGCGGTGGCCGCCCTGGCGACCATGACGATCCTCGCCGGGATTGCCGTCGCGCAATCCTCCGGCACGCTCCGGAGCCTGCGCGGGGGCGAGGTGGACGAAACCGTCCCGATCGACGACATCCACCAGCAGATGGAGGGCCGGGTCGTGCGGAACTACCGGCAGCAGCCGCCGCTGATCCCCCATTCGATCGACCAGTACCAGATGGATCTGCGCACCAACCAGTGCCTGAGCTGCCATGACTGGACCAATGCCGGCGACCGCGGTGCGCCGACGTTGTCGATGACCCACTATCTCGACCGCGCTGGGAACCAGCTCGACACCGTGGCCGGGACCCGCTGGTTCTGCAACCAGTGCCACGTTCCCCAGGCCAATGCGCCCGCGCTGGTGGGCAACGTCTTCGAACCCTCGAACTCGAACTGACCGCGGCGCAAGGGAGAGGGAGCGATGGCAGACCCGAACAACACCCCGAAACGCGGCCTCCTGCGGAGGCTCTGGACCGGCTTCTGGAGCCCGGTCTCCGTCCTAAGCATCGGCTTCACCCTGATCGCGGGCTTCCTTGCCGGGATCGTGGTCTGGGGTGGGTTCAACTGGTCGCTGGAGCTTACAAACACCGAGGAATTCTGCACTTCCTGCCACACGATGGAGACCAATCTCGGCGAGTACCGCGAGACCGTGCATTACAACAACCATTCCGGCGTCCGCGCCACCTGCCCGGATTGCCACGTGCCGCACGAATGGCAGCACAAGGTCAAGGCGAAGATCATGGCCGTGAAGGACGTCTATCACGAGGTGCTCGGCACCATCGACACGCCGGAGAAGTACGAGGAGCGGCGGCTTCACATGGCCTCGCTCGTCTGGGCCAAGATGAAAGCCTCCGACAGCCGGGAATGCCGCAACTGCCACGATTTCGAGTTCATGGACTTTACCCAGCAGGAGAAGCGGGCAGGGCAGAACCACCAGACCGCGCTGGACGAGGGCAAGACCTGTATCGATTGCCACCAGGGCATCGCGCATGAACTGGCGCCGGGGTATCTCGAGGAATACCGGCATGTGGTCGAGCGACTGGCGGCGGAAACTCCGGCGCGTGGATTCACGGAAGTGGCGGAGATCCGATCCTACCTCGGAACCACCGAATGAGCAGCGCGGCCGCGTGGGCGCGCCGGAAAGTCAAAGGGTGATGGGATGTTGAATTTTCTCGATTTTCTCGGAACCGTCGGCGGCAACATCCTGAGTCTGCCGGGGATCGTCGGGCTGGCGCTCGGGATGATGACCCGGCGCTGGCTTGTCGCGGCGCTACTGGGCGTGGGGATCGGCGTGCTGGAGACACTGATCTTCAACGCGTTCTCGTTCTCCGCGATCAATCCCTACGATCTGGCGATCGCGATGGTCGTCGGCATCTGCGCCGCGCTAATGGGATGCGCGATCCGGCACAAGGGCGCCACGGTCTGATCTCGGCAATCTGAATTGCCATTGGCGAGGGGCTAGCCGGCACCGAGCCGCACGGCTAAGCTGTCTCTCGTCCGAACCGCGAGGGGCCGCCGGGCACCTTGCGGGAAGGCAAACGAACCTGCAGGCATTGGGTCAGGTCGGACGATGTTGAGAATTGATTTCAAGGATTGGCTCGAGAGCCGCTCTGCTCCGGCGGCCCCGGTTGAGACCGCAGCCCCGGATATCGGCTATCTCAAGACGCATTTCGCCGAGGCGCTGGGTTCCTTCCACCCGACCGTCGCGAAAATCATCGAGGCAAACCCCGTCGATACGGCGCGCCTTGCGGAACTGTCGGGGAAGGCCGCGGCGGGAAGCCTGGCCGCCGACGAGGCTGACGAGCTGCGGGCTCTGACCGGGGCCGCGACCCGGCAGGGCCGTGCGGTCGGCGCCGTCTACGGGTTCTTCCTGAAATATCGCCCCTACCCGATGCTGGCCGAGATCCGGGCGACCGGGAAACTCTTTCAACCACCGTTCGGGCCGGTTCTCGTCGCCGACGGCGACACCGTTCGTGACGTGCTGTCGCGCCATGACGAGTTCACCGTCGATCCCTACGGGCGCGAGATGGCCAAGTCGATGACGCCCGCAGCGAATGGCGGTTTCGACAGCTTCATTCTCGGCACCGACGACGCGGGAAAGTATGTCGAGGACAAGCGGCTTCTGACCACGGTCGTCAGCCGGGAGGATCCCGGGACGATCACCGACCTCGTCCACGGCGACTGCATGGCGCGCCTGAAGCGCGCTGTCGGTGCTGCCCTGCGCACCGGCGCGCCCGAGATCGACCTTGTGCCGGCGCTGGCCCGGTTCGTGCCCGTGACACTGTCGCATCATTATCTTGGCGTGCCTGCCGCCGCGGAGCGGGGCCGGTTCGAGTTGAGCGACGAGATGCTGCGGCTTTACGGCGCAAAGGTCGCGGGGCCGGACGGGGTGACGCCGCTGCCCACCAGCCTCACGCGTCCTGACGGCAGCACCGTCGCCCTCCCCGATTCCGCGCTTTCGCGGGGGGACGGCGTGATCCCGGACGAGGCGACGGTCTATGAATGGATCAAGGCCGCGTTCCAGAATTTCTTCAACAACGTGCAGAAGGACGTGGAGGTGCAGGCGCTGGGCGTCCGGGCCTGCCGCGAACTGCTGGTCTACCTTCTGCGAGAGGTGGCGCTCCGGCGTGCGGACCTGGAAGCCGGCAGGGACGTGCCCGACACCATGCTGACCCGGCTCCTGAAACTGCAGATGGGTTGCGCCGTCGGCGCCTATTCGCCCGACCCCGCGGTCGATCCGGCGCGGGTCGGCGACCTTCGGATCGCCGAGAATGTCATGGGCACCGTCGTGGGCGCCGTCGCCGGGCAGGAAGAGGCGACCTGCCGGATGCTCGATGCGATGATCCGGCTGAAGGAGGGCGAGTACGCTTCGGGCAGCACCGGCAGTTTCGAGGAGGCCCGCGATCTTGCCCTGAACGTGCTCGAAGGCCGGGACGTCGCGGAGAGCCGCGGGAAGCTGCGTCTCTACGTCTTCGAGGCGTTGAGGTTGCAGCCGCAGGCCGAGACGCTGCTCAGGGAATGCCGCGCCGACGGCGCGACCATTGCGGGGAGCCGACCGATCCGCGCGGGCACGCTGATCTTCGCGGCGCATGGCTCGGCGATGCAGGATTGCGAGAACCCCGGCGCGTTTATCCTCGGGCGGGAGGAGCGGCACTATCTGCATTACGGCTATCAGCGCCACAAATGCCTCGGCCAGCATGTCTCGCCGGTCATCCTGGTGGAATCGCTGATCGCGGCGCTGGCGCTCGAGAACCTGCATCGGCCCGAGCCGCGGCCGGACGACAGCGCCTTTCCGCTCGACCGCCGCTTCGGGCGGTTTCAGCTCGACGACAACAACCTCTATGCCAAGACCTTCACGCTGCGCTTCGACCCGGGCGGTACGACCGAACGGTATTTCCTCTAGGGCCTGCTGGCCGGGCATCGGCTGGAAGGTCGCGAGGCATTCTGCTAGGGTGTCCGGGTTGATTTGAGAAATTTTTTGAGAAGGTGATTGCCATGAAGGTATCGGTTGGCAGCTGGTTCGCCGCAGGCGTTCTCGCACTCATGACCACCCTCGCGGGGTCCGCGTTCGCGGGATATTCGGCCGTCGTTCAGGAGGCGCAGTCGAAGCTGGCCGAGGAGGGTCAGGACCCCGGTGCGCTCGACGGGTTCATGGGCCCCAAGACCTCCCGCGCCATCGCGACCTACCAGGCCCTGAAGGGCCTTCCGGAAACCGGAAAGCTGGACGCCGCGACGCTGGAAAGCCTGGCGGTCGGGGTCTCGACCGAGCTTTCCAGATCCGTCGAGGATTGGCGGCCCGTGCCGAGCCAGGCCGAGATCGACGCCATGAAGGAACCGATCAACTCGCCCGACAACTCTTATGCCGACTACCGCCCCAAGGCACCGGCGGCAAACCTGAGCCTGCCCGGCCAGGCGATCCTCGCGGCGATGAACGCGAGCGCCGACGCCTATGGCAGCCGCCCTCCCGGCCACCCCAAGCATACGCAGGAGGGGCTGAAGGCGATGCTCGGCTGTCTCAAGACCACGTTCTACCCCGACCACTGGTCGGACATCACGGTCCATTATTACTGCCAAATGTCGCTTCCCCGGCGCTGCTTCACCAATGCGCTCTCGGGCAAGTCCACCGGCGGGCGGAAGCTCTCGCGCCCGGAGGCCTATGAGGGCTGCGCGGGCGGCCAGCTTGCCGATGCCGGCGATTTCGCGTTCGTGCCCGCTACCCAGCCCGAGATCTTCCAGTACGTGATGTTCGGCCAGACCCACGCCTTCAACCACGAACAGGAGCAGGCGATCATCAACGCCTTCTACGGCATTGAGGACCCGACCGATCGCGCCGAATGCAACGCCAAGCGCCCACGCCGGACGGAAGACCCCGGCGACGGCACGCATTGCCTCGTAAGCAAGGAAATGAGCCGCAAGCTGGTCGGTCGTTCCCGGTAGCAGGACGTCCGGGGCCCGCGGCGTTCTGGACGTCCCGCCAACGGTTCTCCCTTGCCGTCAGTGCCCGGCAAGGGATGACAGAAAGGCCTTGTATTTCGGGTAGGCGATATCGAAGGCGTCGCACTCGCTCAGGATCGCCGCTCTCGCCGCTTTTCCGATCCGCCGCGACGTCTCCGGATCATCGAGGAGGCCCTCGATGGCCTCGACGACATTGGGGATGTCATGGGGATCGACCAGGTGGCCGCTCTCCCCGTCACGCATGAATTCCCGCACCGGGTCGTTGTCCGCCGCGACGATGGGCGCGGCACATGACATGGCTTCGAGGAACGACCAGGAGAGCACGAATGGCGCCGAGAGGTAGACATGGGCGTCGGACGCCTGGAGGAACTTGACCATCTTCGACCGGGGAACGAGGCCGGTGAAGTGAAGCCGATCCGGGTCGAGGCTCAGATCCTCCAGCATCCGGTGCTTCCAAGACGGGCCGTTGGTGGCCGGACCATAGGCAACGCGATCCTCGCCGATGACCACGACATGGGCGTCGGGACGCCGCCGCTGAAGCTCCGCCACGCTTCGCATGAACTCCGGGAACCCGCGCATCGGCTCCATGCCCCGCGCGATGTAGGTGACGATCCTGGCGGCCGGCGGAATGCCGTAGGCGGCGAGGAGCTCGGGGTCCCGGCCCCCGGGAGAATGAAGGCCCGTGTCGACCCCATCGCGCAAGACCGACAGATGCGAGCGGAACTTTTCCGGGAACCGGTCGGCTTGAAACCGCGTCGGACAGACGGACGCGTCCGCCGCACTGAAATCGAGCCAGAAAGGGGCGTTGCGAATCCGCGCTTTCGCCCGCTCCTCCTCATCGGGGCCGGGAACCTGGTGCGGTGTCAGGTCGATGGCGGGATGGGAATAGTACCACTCGATGTACTGGACGTATCTGGTGTCCGGCCAGATGTCCTTCGCGAACAGGCCCGCGCCCCAGCCCGAATGGGCAACCACGACATCCGGCGTGTAGCCTTGCCGCCTAAGACCGAGGGCAACGCGTGCGAAGCTCTGGCCAGTAATGACCGCGCGCTCCGTGCCGCGGAGATAGTGATGCGTTGCGGGGGAGGCCTGCCGGTGGTCCTGGAACCGGACGATCCTCAATTCGTCGGACGCGGCCCGGCATTGGGTTGCGAAAGCGACGTCGCACCCCTGCCTGGCGAGCCAGCGGCCGAGTCCGCCGAATTGCGCAGGAAAGTTGTTGTGAATGAAGAGGAGCTTCATGGTACGGGCCTCACGCCGCACCCATAGGCTCGGATTCAAGAATACTTCGTTTACCAGCGCGCGCGTGGCTGAGCGAATTGGCCGATGGCCCTCGACTCTTCTCGCCGTTCCCACATCGACGGTCGGGCGCGCCCCGGCGCTCAGGCGACGCGACGCAGGGTCTCGGTCAGTTGCTGGGAATCGCCGAACAGGGCGCCGCTGCGCAGCAGCTGGCGGTTGGCGCCGTTACCCACGATCAGCGCAGGGACGCCATCGACGCCGAATTGCGCCATGTCGCCCCGCGCCGTGGCGATGCGGGCCTGATAGGCGCCGTGCAGCTCGGCATCGGGCGTCTGCAACCGCGCGGCCGCGGCGTCGAAACCGGTTGCCTGCAACACCTCGATCACCACGGAGAATTCCGAGTTGTTGCGTCCGGCGACGTAACGCGCCCGTTGCAGCGCCTTCAGCGCCGTCCATTCGCCCCCGGGCGCGGTCATTCCGACGGCCACCAGCGCCAATGTCGCCGGGGCGGAGTCGACCCTTCCGCCCGTCTGGCCCAGGACCTGTTCGCGATAGGCGTCGGAGAAGTCCTGCCCCGTCAGGCGCCGGATGCGCTGGTCGTTCTGCCAGGCGAATGCGGCGAATTGAGCATCCATCACCAGTGCCCGGTCCCCGGCGAACAGTCCGGTCGGGGCAAGGGTCAGGGTGACATCCGGTTGCGCGGCGAGATGATCGAGGGCCGCGCTCGCGCCGTAGCACCAACCGCAGAGCGGATCGAAGAGATAGGTGACGTCCATGTCACAGTCTCCTGTATGCAACGGCGCTATGGCCGCGCGATTTGCCGTCGACCGGCCCGGCCTCAGGCAGCGTGGAACACATAGGACCGCATGGAAACCGAACCAAGGTCGATCGCGTCGGTCATGAATGTCAGTTCGTCGCTGTCATTGGATGCGCCGGCCAGGGTGAGCGCCGGCAAATAGTGATCCACCGAAGGATGCGCGGTGCGCAGCAGCGATCCGAGCTTCTCGCGGTTTGCGAGGAAGGCGAAGTCGCGGTCCTCCAGCTTGTCTGCAAAGAGCCGGTCGAATTCGAGGGCGAAGTCGTGCGGCGTGCTGTTCTTCTCCCATTTGATGGCGCGCAGGTTATGGACGACGTTGCCCGAACCCAGGATCAGGACACCCCTGTCGCGCAACTCGGACAGCGTCGCTCCGATTTCGAGCTGGTAGTCGAGGTCGCGGGTCATGTCGATCGAGACCTGGAACACCGGGACATCGGCGCCGGGGAAGAGGAACTTCAGCACCGTCCAGGCGCCGTGGTCGAGACCCCAGGTGTCATCTTCCTCGGCCCGGTGACTTGCGAGCAGCGACACCACCTCGCGCGCCAGAGCCGGGTCGCCGGAAGCCGGATACGCTTCGCGGTATAGCGCTTCGGGGAAGCCATGGAAGTCGTGGATCGTGCGCGGCATCTCCGACACATCGACCAACGTGGTGCCTTTCGTTGCCCAATGCGCCGAGACAACGAGGATGGCCTCGGGCCGGGGCAGCAAGCGGCCAAGTTCGCTCCAGGCACGGCTATAATCGGTGTCCTCGATGGCGTTCATCGGGCTGCCGTGCCCGAGGAAGACCAACGGCATCCTGTCGGTTGGGGCGAACCGGTCCTTGAGGGATGCAAGGGATTTAGCGCTTTGCATTGCAAACCTCCTTGGGTGGGGCGCCTTGCGGCGGCCCCACGGGTCAGGCGAAACGGCCGAGCGCGTTTTGCAGGCCCGGAATCTTTAGCGCATAGGCGCCGCTCCCGAGCAGGGCGATGGCCACGAGCACAACGGCCCAGTAGAGCGGAAACTCCCATCCGCCGCCTTCGGTGGAAAACAGCCAGCCATTGGACGAATGTACCCAGGTCGCACCGAGCAGGATCGGAATCAGCCCCAGCGCGGCGAGCCGCGTGGCGACGCCAAGGATCAGTGCGGTGCCGCCTGCGAGCTCGCCGAAGATCGTGAGATAGGCGACGAAGGCAGGCAGGCCGAGGCTTTCGAAATAGCCGACGGTGCCCGGGATGGTGAACACGTTCACCTTCAGGAGCCCATGGGCAAGGAAAAGGACGCCTGTGGACAGGCGAAGGACTGTAGCGGCGTAGTCGGCGTTGGAGTTCTGGGTCATCTCTGGTCTCCTTTAGGAGGGATTGAGCGGCTGCAAGCCATTGCACTGGCCGAGCCGGAAGCCGAACCGGATGTTCAAGAGACGATCGGCTCGACCACGTTTTCTGCCACTCAGATACCGCTTGCAAACCTTCAACGAAATGGCGATTTTATTGAATGACTATCCACAAAACATTCGCAATGGGCGCCATTGGACATCACCGATGAGCTCAAGGCCTTTGTGGCCACCGCCCAGACCGGCTCATTCACCGCCGCGGCGGATCAACTCGGCGTGTCGAACCGGTTGACCTCGAAATACGTGGCCGAACTCGAGGTCCGGCTTGGCGTCCGGCTGTTTCAGCGCACCACACGGAAGGTCGGGCTGACCCCGGCGGGCGAAGATCTTCTGGCCCGCGCCCCGGCCCTTCTGGAGGATCTCGATGACTTGCTGGCCGTAGTTGCGGAAGGTTCGCGGGGCTTCACCGGGCTGATCCGGATCTCGGCGCCGGTGACCTTCGGCGAGCTTTACGTTGTCGGACTGCTGTGCCGCTTCGCCGAGCGCAATCCGGGCCTGACCTTCGATCTGCGGCTGAATGACAGCTATGCCGACCTAGCCCACGAGGGAATCGACCTCGCGTTCCGCATCGGTAGCTCGGGGATGCTGTCGCTCAAGGAACGCAAGCTGGGCGAGTTGCGGTCCCGGATGGTGGCAAGCCCGGAGTACATCGCCGCGCATGGTCGACCGGAGCGCCCGGAGGATCTCGAGCATCACGTTTGTATCGTCGATACCAACCGCCGCGTACCGCGCCGCTGGGTCTTCCGGCAGGGCGGAGTGGAGACGGTCGTCCAGGTCCAGGGGCGGTTCCACGTGAACTCGGCTCGGGCGGCGGCGGAGCTTGCCGCCGACGGGCTCGGCATTGCCCATGCGCCGCACTTCGCGGTCTGCGAGCGGCTCAAGGACGGCTCACTCCTGGAGCTGATGCAAAGCCATACGAGCGACGTCGCCGCCGTCAACGCCGTCTATCTGGAAGGTCGGACCTTGCCCCGGAAGATCCGCGCGCTCATCGATTTCGCGGTGGAGGACATCAAGACTGCGAGCATGCTTTGACAACCCGGGCCGGAAGGAACGATTGCCCGCAAGAGGCTACTCTTGCAGCGCCCGTGCCCGGATTTCCCGATACGCGCGGGTCATCGGGGGCGGCGGGTTTCTCGGCGGCGCCGGAAGGCGGCCCTCGAGGATCAGGTTCACGAGTTCGACGGCGTCCCGACGCTTCTGCAGAACCTGCGACCGCCGGAGCTCGGTCTCGAGATCCATGCCGCCGGGAACCGACGCCGAGGCAGCCATGGCGATGGTGCGCCAGGTGCGGTCGGTGAAATGCAGCGCCTCGGCTGCCGCAAGCACCGCTTTCCTGAGCTCGGCCGTAAACTGCTGATTTCCCGCCAGCGACCCCAGCGTCGCGCGCACATCGACGAGCGCAATCGACGTCTGCGCAAAGCCGGTGAGTTCCGGCCCATGCGACACCGCGACCTCGGCATCGGAGGTCAGCCGCCCCGCGGCAAAATCCGCGAAGATCCGCCCCACGCCGACCATGCCCCATCGGCGCAGCTCCGCCGCCCGGAGCGCACCCATGGACGCCGCGCCAGCGACCGGGACACCCGATGCCAGCGCCTCGAGGATCTCCTTCTGGTGGACCGCCGGCCGGTCCCCAAAATATCCGTCGATCAGGCCGATGGCGGCTGGCTTCTGCGCGAGCGCGCGCAGGATGTCGCCCTGTTCGGCCGGCGGCAGGAAGATCATATCCTTTGCCCCCCTGCGGTCGTCGGGGGTCAGGCTGGGGCCTGCGAAGATGACCGGCGGCGTCATGACCGGCCTCCGCCGCCATTCGCCTGCTGCGCCGGCGCTTTGCGACGCAGACCCGGCGCCAGGACCTTGACGACCGGCACGCCGATATGCGGCTTCGTGAGATCGACGAACAGGACCGGACCTCCGCGTTTGGCGGTTATTCGCGCCACCATTTCAGAAAAGTCCTCCGCGGGCGAAGACCCGCTCCGGTCGGTCAGATCCAGGCCCCGGCAGGCCCCGGCCATGTCGAAGCCCCGCTCGAACCGGCGCAGCGTGTTGGAAAAGTGGTGATCGGAGTAGTGGTCGGGCAGGATGTCATCGCGGTTCCCGGAGACATGGGTCAGCCGGGTCTGCGCCGCTTCGGTGATCGCCCGCGTGACCGCGGTGACCGGATCCAGATGCGCGCCGTGGCCGAGACAGGGAAGGTGGCTCGGCCCGGGCGCGTCCAGATCGTAGATCACCGCCTCGATGGCGGTTACCCCGAGATCGATCGTCATGTCGAACAGCTCTAGCTCCAGCCGCGCCGCCTGGATCGGATCGACGAGGCGCGCGATGCGGCCGTCCTCGCCGGCAAGGGTCCGCGGGTTGATCCGACGGGCAGCCCGGAGTTCGGGCGAAATTCTGCGAAACTCGGCGGTGCAGGCGCGTTCGATGAGCTCGGCCGTGGCAGAGGCGAGCGCTTCGCAGAGGGTGTTGCCGCCGGCCAGACCGTCGGTCGAGCGAAGCAGCCAGGGCGGATCACCGTCGCGGGTGAAATCGAGGTTCGCGAGATCCCGCGGCACGAAAACGCTGCCCCCGTCGGTGCAATCGGTGGCTTCGGTCCAGGCGAACGGGCCATCGAAATCCGGGGGCGCCACGGCAAACGCCGACAGCGCATCGCAGTCGAGCGCCCGGCGACCTTTCAGCGCTCCCGGAACCGCATGAACGCCGTCGAGCGTTTCGGTCTCGGCGTGCCAGATCTCCAGCGCCTCCATTGCCGCCGAAACCCGGGCTGCCGCCGCCGTCGCCCCTTTACCCTGGCTGGCCGACAGCGAGAGACCGAGCGGGCGCACGGCCTGGAAGACCGGAATCCCGATCCGGTCCAGGCCCGTCAGATCGGCGATCCGCGTGATCGCCGCGACGTCCAGAAACGGCTCCAGTCGGCGGAAAGTCGTTTCAGGGGGCACCGTCCGGTGCTCCCAAGATTTCTGCTCCGACTTGAGACCGGCCGGCCCCGGATCGCAGGGCTTAAATGCCACCATTTCCGTAGTTTTCCGACGCTGCGCCGCCGTCCGTGCCGGCAATCCTGTCGACCGTGATCGAAACGGAGGCGTAGACCGGGACCAGCGTCGAGCCGAGCAGCTTGTTGTAGTCGATCGCATCGCCGGCCTTGTGTGCCACGATCGCGGGATCGTTCTCGTCGACGATTGCGAAAAGCGAGTAGCTCTGGCTGAACGCCGCGCCCTGGTCCTTGAAGAACCGTGCGGCGAAGATCGGGCCGCCGGGTTCGACCCGGAAGGCGCAGGTGCTGAATTCCTTGATCGCGTCGGACTCGTTCCCGTTGGCCACAAGGATGTTGCCGCGCACGTCGTCAAAGGCGAGCCCCGTCGAGGTCTTGATCGCGGTCAGGAAGCTGTCCCGCTGGTCGACGCTGGCGAAGGCGTCGTCGAGCTTCTTGATGCCGCTCAGGCCGGGATCCGCTTCCGCGAAGGTCATGTAGAACCTGTCGGCGAGCAGCGCGACGAGGCCGTGGACTTTTTCGATGGCCATTTGGTCTTCCTTTCGTGTGCTTTGGGTATGATTGGGAATTTCGGAGGGCTTCGCCTATGCCGGGCCGATTTTCGGCGGACGGGCCCGTGCCGCGCAGTAGTCCAGAAGCGTTCTTGACAATCCGCCCCGGCCGAGAGCCTCGATCTGATCGACGAGATCCTTGAACAACGGTGGGTCGGGCTCGCCGGTGTGGCGGTTCGGCAGGCTCAACCCTTCGATCGGACCGTCGACCATGGCGCTCAGCGTCGCGACAAGGAGCGGGAGGGTCTCGTTCCCGACCACCCTCTTTTCCTCCTCGGTATAGGTCGGGCCCATACGGCTGAAACGCACATGGATCTGGTTCGAGAAGATCGGGATCGACCCATAGGGCCGCAGCACGGCCTGAAGCGTGAAATCATCCTTCCAGTCGCCGTCGAACCCGTCGAAGAAATCGCCGGTGATCAGGGGGAGCGTCGTGCGGAAGGTCAGCGTCTCGCCGTCCTCCGCAACGGGGTTCAGCGCGGCCTTGTTCAACGCGGCGGCCAAGTCCACCGGCGTCGTCTTGCCGGTGTCCGGATCCTTTCGGCTCCAGTCGACCGGCATCGACACGACCGGAAAGCGGCGCGTCTGTCGCGGTCTGTCGGCCTGGCGCCCGCGTTCGCTCGAGTTCCGGACCAGGATCGACAGCATCGGCGATTGGAACGACATGTGGATCGGATGCCCCGCAACGAATTTCCTGGTGTCCGTGAAGGTCACCTCGCCGCAGAGCGGTTGCTTGCTCAGCCCGTCGGCGGGCGCCTTGCGAAGGATCTGGGTGCCGTCCGCGCCGGGGGTCGCGTCCCAGATCGAGAGCACCAGCTTGTCGCTGACGGACTGGTCGGTAAGCCGGTATTCGACCCCGAAGCGTTGAGTGAAATATTCGCCCCCGGATGCGATGTGATCGAAGGGCGCGTGCCAAATCCAGCGGTGTTCGGCGAGGCTGAAACCGGGTTGCGCGAGGTCTGCGCCGAGATTGCGTTCGGAGTCCTCGCGGGCCAGGGCCGTCTCCCGCTCGCGTTGCGCGGCGACATCCAGGTTCTGTTCGGCGGCTTCCTTCCGCACCGTCTTACGGCGCAGCATCCGTGAGAAGTCGCCCAGCGGATAGCGACTGCCGTAGTTCATCCAGGTCCGGGCGGCGGGTTCCGCTTCGAGCGCCGGCGTCCGGAACAGGTCCCACTGCCAGCAATGCGGGAGATTGAGGAGATGGCCGAACTCGTGGATGTACGCGACCCTGACCCTTGTGGCGAGCGCGTCGATATGGGCTTCGAGATCGTCATCCGGCTTGAGCCCGTTCGCCAACCGGTAGCTTTCGACGATCTTCTTGATGAAGATCACCGCGCTGGAGCGGGACCGGACCTTCGGATCGCTTCCGTCGAGACCGAAGGTGGTGCCAAGGATTCCTGCGCCTCCCGTCAGGCGTTCGGACACCAGGATCGCATAGGAGTAGGGATCGTCGTTCCACTGATAAGGTGCCAGAGCCTCGAACGGCGTCGCCGCGTCGGTGCCGACATAGCGGAACTCCTCCGCGTGCTCCCAGTAGAGCCGTGCCCCGGTCTCGGACAGGACCTTGCGGAGCACCGCGCCGTCGAAACCGATCGCGCGCTCGAGGATGCGGGCGCCGAGGCTGCCGCTCTCTTCCGCGATGTCGGTCACGTTGATGATCCGGACGCGGCGGAAGGCGGCAAAGCGCTGGGGCGGGGCCGTGTCGGTCATGGTCAGGTCGTCGGCGACGTCGCCGTCGTCGTCGACGGCGATCAGGCGTGCGCCGACCAGGGACTTGTCGGCGCCGGTCTTCAGGAGGATCGCGAGCTTCTCGGGGAGTTCGTGGGATCCGGAAGCCTGTGGTACATAGGATCCCGACCGAAACAGATCGCAGATCGCCATGAGATCCCAGTCGCCGCCCGACGGCGTGCGGTCGGCCTTTCCGAACACCGCCTCGCTGCGCCACGAGAACAGCCAGTCGCGGCGCCCGATATCGCCGAAGACATCCCCCGAGATCAGTCCGTTGACATGATCGACCCGCAAGGTCGCGTAGCGCCGCGCCGCGTGGTCTTCCACCGGACGCAGAGTGGGAAGGACAGCCTCGGTGGGGTGCATCCAGAACCGGTGGCGGCCGTCGAGCGCCTTCATCAGTTCGCTGGCGGCGGGGTCTCCGGGAACCCTGGTCAGGCCCTCGGCACCGAGATCCCTGATCCGATCGACCTCCCGATCCGAAATGCAGTGGAATCCAGCGCCCCTCGGCCCCATGAACGCCCCCCAACTCAAATTGCTTCGCCCCCTACGCCCCATGTTCGGGAGCGGGTTGCGCTCACGCAAGGGCCGCGAGCGCCCTACGACCGAAATCAGGGACCGCGACGTGCATTTTTAACGCCGCGTTCACGCTAGCTTGCGGACCTTCAATTCTATTCCGGCCTTGGCGAAACCCTCGAACATGAGGTCGCGGTCCTCGGGCCGGCGAAAATGCTTCATCTCGGCGTACCACTGGATTCCGTCCTGCGGGCGATACGGCTTGGGGCCGGCCCAGCGGTGACGGATGTCTTCGACCATCGCCTCGATATCCCTCTTCGCCAGCGCCAGCTCGCCGAGCTGCGCGTAGGTCGGAGCGCGCCAGAACAGCGTGCGATAGGGGCTTTGAACTTCGGGCGCCTCGAGCCAGGACAGCGCGGTCGCGAAGTCGCGCTTGAGGTAGAAGAGCTCGCCATAGTCGGTGCGCTGGAAATCCATGTCGTGGCTCAGCCGGTCCTGCGCCATCTTGTAGAAACGCTCTGCCTCGTCGTGATAGCCGAGATAGACAAGTGCGGTCGCCAAGACGTTCAGGCGGTGCGGCTCGTAGGGTTTCAGCGCGATCGCGCGACGGAACGAGCGCTCGGCCGAGGCGAACTTCTCCTCCCAGAGGTGGCACCAGCCCATGCTGATATGGTTGTTGGCATAGTTCGAGTTCAGCATCAGGAGACGCTGCGACATGTCGCGGGCCTTGGCGCGGAGCTCGGAATGATCCGAGCCCGGCCGGCTCATGAACATGCCGGTATTGTAGCACATGATGAGGTTGGTATAGGCGGGCAGGAATTCGGGATCGAGTTCGATCGCCTTTTTCAGGTGCCCCACCATCGCTTCGATATTGCTTGGCGTGTTGGCCGTGGCGAACAGGCGCTTGGCGACGATGTAGTGCGCGCAAGCGGTCTTCGGGGCATCGCCGATCTGATGGAACATGTCTTCGTCCATGGCCGGCAACATCCGGGTCAGGAGGCCGTCCACGGCGATCTGGATATCCTCATCCTCGAATTCCGACCGGATCGGCGCGCGCTCGGACCAGACCGAACGCCCCACCGCGGAGACGAGCCGCAGCCTGATCCCGAGACCTTGGCGCTGGACCCAGGTCGATGCATCGAGCTGGAAGTTCGCCTTTGGTTCGCCCTCGGCCCCCTCCTCGCGAATGAGCACGTGAAGCTCGGGCATCTGGATCATTCGCGACACGAGGCGGTCGACGAATTCCTCGAGAACCGCCCTTTCCTCCACCGTGGTCCCGGCGCGGGGGACGGGCGCGACGAGGATCGTGGGGATGCCGAGTTGATCGGCCTGCAGTTGGACCGGCGCAGATGGCGTGCTGCTCTGCTCCGGCGCGGACCGCGCGCCCGCCCGCAGCTCTTCGAAGAACCGCTGGGTGTTGGCCGAGACGTTCAGATCGTCGGCGCGGAGCCGGTCGCGCAACTCCTCGAACACCGCGTAGGCCTGGCTCAGCCGGTCCTGCCGGGCATGGATCGACATCGCAATCCGCGCCACGGACTCATTCCAGCGGTCCAGTTCCAGGATGCGCGTCGCCAGTTGCAGGGCCAGTTCCGGCTCCTGTTCGTGGTCCGTGCCGGCGAGCCTGCGCTCGAGCCGCGACAGCTGGCGCTGGGTAATCGCGCCGCGCGTGTCCCTGAGCCATTCGTCGAACTCCGGCGACACGAAGTCGAGATCCTCGAGGAACGTCCCTTCGAAATTCTCGTTTATTGTGCCATCGTCGTTCCACAGATCGACCGTCACGTACTCGCTGGCCAGTACGACCCTGTCGCGCCGCTGAGGGATGGAGTCATACGCGTAGTCGCCGAGCGACGTGCGAATGGTATGAATGGCCTGCCTCAGGCTGCCTTGCGCCTGCCGCTGACCCCGGTCCGACCAGAATAGGTCTATCAGCCGGTCGCGCGGGATTTCGCGGCCGTGATTATAGGCGAGGAAGGCGAGGACCGCCGAAGTTTTCCTCCCCTTTGGGCGCAAGGATTGTCCATCAGGGGCGACTACAGAAAAGCACCCGCCCAGCTCGAACATGAGCTTTTTTTCTACCTGATCATTCAAATGTCAGTCACCATTCCCCGCCATTCGCTCTTTCCCGCCTGGTGGGCAAGCTATATCATTAACAAATGGGCATGCACAGGTCCGGCGGGCAGCCGGAACGATCTCTTCGGAGGTTGCATACCTGTCACCTGGCGCAATTTCGAGGGTCGTTTCGACCGGTCTGACGCGGCGTGCGAGCGGTTCAAGCCAAGGCAAGCGCGGCGTGCAGATTGATCAGACCGGACCCGGTTGCGGGATCCCTGCCCGGCGCCGCAGCCAGCCCGCCGTTGTTCTCGTTGCTGACCGCGCTTGCCTCGCCGTCGACCACGTCTCGCGACGACATGTCGAAGATCTGGCGAATCTCGTCGGCGGAGAGCCCGGGCGTCTTCTGTAGCAGGAGCGCGATGGCCCCGGCCATCTGCGGCGCGGCGGCGGAGGTGCCGCTGATGACCGCCCATCCGTCATTCGCGGCGGTGCCGTCTGTCGTCTGTCGGTCGGTTTCGCAATCGGGCTGAACCGGGAGCATGATGTAGCTGGCGCCGTTGTTCGCTAGCCCCACAAGCCCACAGGCATCCGGAACGTTGCGCCCCGGATAGATCTTCGAGGCGAAGGCGCTGGCATAATCCGAGGCGCGCATGTTGCCCTGCTGATCGACATAGACGCCGCCGGCCGAGATCACTTCGGGCATCATGCCGGGGAATGAGACGTGGCCGTTTCCGGCGGAGAAGACGAGGATCGTGCCTCTGGCGGCAATGGCCCGGATCTCGGCCTCGAGGGCCTTCAGCGAGTTCGGCAGGACGGTGAGGTGATTGTTGCTGGTCCGCTTGCCGGAGAGGTCGGTCGGGCACATGTCGAAGCCGAGACTCACCGAGATGACCTGCGGGTTGTGCTGCATTGCCGTCTGCAGGCCTTCGAGGATTGTCGCACCGTTTGCCGGGAATTGCTCGTTGTCGAGCTTCACGCCGGTGAATTCCACGTCGGGGGCCATCGCGAGGAGGTTCGCGCATTCCGCGGTGCCGTGACCGTTTCCGTCCTGCGCGACCTCGGTCGCACCCGGCGCGAGCACGACCTGGGTGTCGTAGCCGCGCTCCTGGAAATAGGCGTGCCCCATGGCGAAGCCGCTGTCGATCATCGCGACGCGCACGCCCTTGCCGGTGATGCCGCCGCGATGGACGGGGTCGGCGCCGAGGAGCATCGTCACGTCGCCCGGCACGCGGAGATGGTGGTAGCTGACCGAGGGCGGCAGGGCGGAGGTCGGGCCCGGGAAGATGCCGCTCATGTAGATATGCGGCCACTGGATATAGGCGTCGTCGATCACAGACATCAGCGTCTCGTCCGGGTTCCAGGGGGCGTCGGCCGCGGGGTAGAAGAAGGCGTTGGCCTGGCGCTTCTCGCCGGAGACGAAAGGCAGCCGGTAGCGGTCCAGGCGGGTGCCGAAGACGGTTTCGAAATGTTCCCGCGAACAGCGTGCGGTGATCGAGAACTCGCCCTTTCCAGTGACCTCGAAGCCAATTTTCCTGATCGCATCCAGAGCCTTGCGCATTGCGCTCTGGTCCGGACGCATCTTTTCCAGGGTGCCCGGGGTCACCGCGCCGGAGAACCGCACGGGCCCTTCCCTCGTTTGCGCACCGGGCAGGGTGATGGCGAGGCGCAGGGTGTCGGAGGCCTTGCGGCGGGTGTGGATCCGGTCGGAGTTCTCGGACATGAGCGGTCCTCCAGAAAAGGAATTCGGGCCAATCGTGTTGCGCTCATCGGGCCTCTTGTCGGGGCCGCGCTGCGGTCAGGATTTGCCGCCGAAATGGCGGGCGGGCGGAGTTACGGAGACGTAGTCGACCAGGGCCGACAGGCGGTCGGGCACCGGAATGTCCGACTGATGGAGCGGCGCACTGGCGCCGATCGTGGACGCGTCGCGATGCGCCGGGGCGGGCGGCTGGCGGAAGGCCGCGGCGAAACTGGCATCGGAGGCGGCGAAGGACAGGGTCGCGTGGCCGCCGCCCGTGTGCTCGATCCCGAAGCCGGAAAGGTAGGAGACGACCTCCCTGCGCGCAGCCTCGTTCCGGCCGCGGTCGCTGAGGGTGAGGGCGAATTTCACCATGCTGTACGTTTCCCGCGAGCGTCTTTCCGGGCACACTCTCTTTCGGGCCGCAATCGCATCGCTCCGATACAAGGCTACGCTCAGGCGGCCGAGGTGGCAATTGCGCGAAGACGTGACCAGATCCGGAACAGGCACAGGCGGGAATCGTGCGATGCTGCGGGAAAGGGAATCGGCATCGGGGAGGACATGCCATGGTGGGCGTACGTCGGGATATCGCGAAAACGGGCGGACCGTGGTCCGACACCCTGTTGTGGTATGCACGCGCCGTGGGTGCGCTCCGCGCACGGCCGTTCAGCGACCGGACCAGTTGGGTTTATCTGGCGTCGCTTCACGGGATCAATCCGCAGGGCTGGATCGACCAGGGGCTCCTGCCGGCCACGATTCCGCCCCCGCCGGCCGATCCGCTGCCGGACAGGTTTCGCCAGTGCCAGCATGCCGGCTGGTTCTTCCTGCCCTGGCATCGCGGGTATCTCTTCACGCTGGAGGCCATCCTGGCCGAGTGGATCACCGCGCAGGGCGGCCCTGGCGACTGGGCGCTGCCCTATTGGAACTATCTCGACAGCAGCAATCCGAACGCGCGGGACATTCCGCAGGAGTTCCGGGACGCGACCTTGCCGGACGGCACGCCCAATCCGCTCGCCGACGTGCTCCGGGGGCCGGCGACGCGGCTCGGGCCGCAGCCCTGGGTCAATTCGGATATCACGCTCAGCGCCCAGACCTCGGAGACGGTCTACACGGCGATCCCCGGTACCCTGGGCTATGGCGGGCAGATCAGCGGCTTCGCGCATTTCGGCAATAGCGGCGGGGCGAACGAGATCGACCCGCACAACCTCGTCCATGTGATGGTCGGGGGCGACATGACCGCCAACCCGGCGGGGTGGATGTACGATCCGGACTTCGCGGCGCTCGACCCGATCTTCTGGGTGCATCACTGCAACGTGGACAGGCTGTGGGAAGCCTGGATGAGCGACCCTTCCCACACGATGGAACTGGGCGCGGCCTGGAAGAACGGGCCGTTCCCGACGCAGTTCACCATGCCCGGCACCACGGGCGCGTTGCAGGTCTTCGTGCCCGGAGACACGCTCCCGGGAGCGGCCCTGGCGCCGAGCTACGACGATCTTCAGAGCGGAACGGCAATTGCAGCACCGGCGGCGCCGGGGGGAGTGGTCAACATGGCAGGAGCAGCGACGGGCGCGCCCGGGACGCCGCGCGTGGGGCTGGTGGGGGCCAGTCAGTCGGGGATGACGGTGACCGCCGCGCGGACGAAGGCGAGCATCAAGCTGGCTTCTGCCGCGCCGGCCGCGGGGTTGGCCGGCGGCGCGGTGGCGGCCGCAAGCGCCGGGCGGTACTACCTCAATCTCGAGGGCATCAAGGGCAAGACGCCCAGCGCGGTCGTGACGGTGGTCCTGACGAAGCCGGGGGAGGACCCGGGCGCCGGCGGCGCGGCTGCAGAGCGGTCCGTGGCGCTGTTCGGGCTGGCGAATGCTTCGGATGTGGAGGGATCGCACGGGGGCAGCGGGCTTTCCGCGACCGTGGACATCACCGATATCGTCACGGCCCTCCAGGCCGCGAGCCCGGAGGAGATCGAGGCACATGTCGCCCTGCCCGAGACTGCCGGGGACAACGAGATCACGATCGACCGGATCAGCATCTACTCCCGCCAGGGGGGATAGGGTGCGGCGGCTCGCCGCCTTCCGGGCGCAGATCTGGACGGGGCCCCTGCCCTGTCTGCTGGGATTCGGCGCCACAGCCTATCTGGGCCTCGCGCTGACGCCGTTTGGCGGCCAGGTCTCGGCAATTTGCGGCCAGATCGGTCCCGGGGAGGTGTTGGCGCTGCCCTGGGCCTGGGGCCTCGGGCCGCTCCTTGCCGACTGGGCGATGATGGTGGTGGCGATGATGACGCCGCTGGTGTCGGTGCAGGTCGCCCAGATCTGGTGGTCGAGCCGGAAAGAGCGGGCGCCTGTCGCCGTGGCGGCATTTCTCGCGGCCTATTGGTCGTCCTGGGTGGTTGCCGCGATGGCGCTGGTGCCTCTGGCCCTTGCTGCTGGCTCCGTCCTCGGGAACGCACTCGACCTTCCGGCAAGTCTTGCAGGCGCGCTGGTCTACGGCGCCTCGCCCTGGGCGGGGCGGGCGCGCAACCTGTGCCACCGTGCCGGCCCCGTCCCGGCCTTCGGACCGGGGATCCTGACCGACAGTGCCCGGTCCGGCCTGCGGGTCGGCGCGGCCTGCATCGGCGCCTGCTGGCCCTGGATGCTGGTGCCGGTCACGGTGCAGTCGGCGCACGTCCCGGCGATGCTGCTGGTTGGGCTCTACCTTTTCGCCGAACGCATTGCGCCGCCGGCGCCGGCGGTCTGGCGTGTGCCGCCGGGGGTGACGACAATCCTGGGACACTATCGCCCGTTCGGGATTCGGCGCGCCACGGTGCCGCATTTCTGAACCTGCGCCTTTCCATGAAGGCGCGTGCGCCACCGATCGTGCGGACGTCAGGCGTCTCCCGCAGATCAGGAATTCGGCGGCTTGGGCGAGGCTGGCCCGGCTTTTCTTGCGGTCGAGACGGTCCGCCTGAGGGTCGGGTTCCGGGGCAGGCTCCGGGCGGACCGTCGAGACGGTTCCGTCGGTCGCGTGACCGGACGCGACGCCGCCGCCGCGGCCGGCCCGGGCAGAGACAGGTAGTAGAGGCGCCGCATTTCGCGCCGTCCCCGCGTCACCGTATCGAGGATCAGGGCACAGGTGAGGCTGAGAAAGGCCAGGACCATCAAGTCGGCGCAGAGGAACGCCGTCGGCATCCTTGGGACCAGGCCCGTCTTGAGATAGGTCAGGAAAAGCGGCCAGGCGAGCGCGAGGGAGGTCGACGCGAGCGCGAGCGCGATGCTGGAGAAGAAGAAGAGCGGCCGCTCCGTGCGCAGGAGGACAAGGATCGTCGAGAAGATCGCCGCGCCGTCCCGAACCGTCCGGAGCTTGCTCGTGGACCCTTCCGGGCGCACGCCGTAGGGGCCTTCGATCTCGGTCACCGGCATGCGGCATTCCACGGCATGGATCGTGAGTTCCGTCTCGATCTCGAAGCCCTGGGCCAGGGCCGGGAACGATTTCACGAAGCGGCGGGAAAACACCTTGTAGCCGGAGAGCATGTCGTTGAACTGGCGGCCGAAGATCAGGCCGACCATCCCGGTCAGCGCGCGGTTTCCGAACCTGTGGCCGGGCCTGTAGCTCGGGCCCATATCGGTCGTGCGCGCTATGTTGACCATGTCGAGCGAGCGCGACATCAATTCCTGGACCGCTCTCGCCGCGACGGCGGCGTCGTAGGTTCCGTCCCCGTCGACCAGGACGTATACATCCGCCTCGACATCCGCGAACATCCGCCGGACGACGTTGCCCTTGCCCTTGATCGGCTCGAAGCGGACAAGCGCCCCGGCTGCCTTGGCCACCTCCGTCGTCCGGTCCGTGGAGTTGTTGTCGTAGACATAGACGCGCGCGCCGGGCAGATGCACATGGAAATCGCGGACCACCGTCGCAATCGACTGGGCCTCGTTGTAGCACGGCACGATGACCGCCACCTCGACCTTGTTGCGTCGCCCGGTCTCCGGATCGTTCGTCTGATCCTCGTCGGCGGCCATGTCTGTAACCAATTTCTGCATTTGGTAACCCTCCCCCACCTACTTGCGCAACGCCGACTCGCCCGGCTCCGCAGCATGCGCGCGCCGGGCCCCTCGGCCCCCTCCGGGCCTCCACTGGCCCGGCACTACCCGCCCGAGAACAGCTTGCGCCACATGAGCCACGGCAACGCCCGCAAGCACGGCGATGGCCGGTTCTATCGGATACCGATACCGGTAAAAATACGGAACGATGATGGCGAAGGGCGCGACATAGGCTGCCGCCAGCGCGAGCGGCACGATGAGGAGCCGTTGTCGGAAGGCCAGCGCCGTGCAGACCAGGCCCGCAAATATCGTCAATACAGCCATGCCGCGGCCAGACAAGAGGACGAAGCGCATCTCCTTGAGGGCCGCGAGGTGTATCGTCAGGATGGGATGGGCGATCGCGAACCGCTTGGCGTTCTCGAGAAGCAGCTTGTCCTTCTGCGCCTCGTTCAGGGTCGCGCCGCCTGGAAACGTCGCCTTCATCTCCTCGCGTTGCCAGGAGAGGAGCGCGATCCGGTCGTCGCGGACCACGCTGGAGCGCCTGACGGCCTCGGCGGGGCCTGCGGACCTCCAGGGCGCCGGAACGCGCGCGCCGGCGGTTTCGGGAGAATAGGTCTGGACGAGCGCCACTGTTCCCGCCTGGGCGATCTGGCCGAGACCGGTACGCACCGGAACGACCGTGTCGAAAACCGCGTAGTTCCGGATTGTCCAGGGTGAGACGAGCAGGATCGCCGTCAGGGCCACTGTTGCGGCGTGTCGAACGGCCGCCCCCCGCGCGGGGCCCATGAAGACGATCAGCACCGCGATCAGCGGCAGGAAGATCATGAAGCTCGAGGTCGTCAGGATGGAGAGCCCGAGGATCGCGCCCAGGCACACAGACCTCCACAAGTCCATGTGGCGGATATTGCCGACGAGAGTGAACAGAAGGAGCGCGGCCCACAGTGCTCCCATGGGCGCGGCGACAATCTCGAAGGCGTGGTTGCGCACGGCGAACAGGAGGGCAAGGAGGGCGACCAGGCCGGCCCAGGGCCCGGCGAGCCGCTTGCCGCCCCCCGCCACCAACGTCGCCGTGGCGAGGACGAAGCCCAGCGACAGCAGGCTCGCCGCCAGCCGGCTGTGGTCTCCGAAGATCAGGATCAGTCCGGCATAGAGGAAGGTGTAGAGCGGGTCGGTCCAGGCTGTCGGGTAGAACTGATCCGGCCGGCTCGGGTCGAACAGCCAGTGATGTGTCCCGTCGAAGCTGTAGCCGTGCCCCGCGGCCAATGCTGTGGCCACCCACTCCGTTTCGGCCCCTGACAGGGTTTGCCAGGACCCTAACAGCACGGGAAGCTTTTCGAGGGTGAAGGCTCCGAGCAGGACAAGCACGACCCAGAAGAAGCGACGCTCCAGGTGGCCGGTGAGACGCCCCGCGGGTTCGATTGCGGGGAAACGCTCGCGACTAGTCGCGATTGGTGAACACAACATTTCGTGACCCCACGAAATTGAACAAAAGGCCCGCGAGCGATCCGATCGCGACGGCGAATGCCGGTTGATTGCCGAAGAGAGCGATCCGGGACACGAGAATGGTATAGACGCCGTAGTTTACCACACCACCGGGCATGTTCGCAAAAAGGAAGCGGAGCCATTCAGAGCGGCGGCGTTCGGTTTTCGTCTTTCGGAAGGTGAGTGCGCGGTTGCCGCCCCACGTGAAGGTTGCCGCCGCGAGGTAGGATATGACCCGACCGGAATAGAGATCCAATCCGACCAGATGGAGCATGGTCTCCAGCACAACGACATCCACCACGAACCCGGCCGCGCCGATCAGCGCGAACTGCACGAACTGGATTGCCAGGGCCACCAGGCGGATCCCGTCAGCGCCTGCAGCTGCCGAGAGCGCCTGAACCAGGCGCGGTCTTTCCTTCTGGCTTTTGGAAATCTGGCGCAATCCGTAGCCTCGATCAAACCGCTTGCCCACGGTCGAGAGGTTTGGAGGCGCCCCGCCAGTAGGTCGGAATGATGCAAATTCGCTGCGAACCGGAGGAAATGTCAATTGGCGCCGAAGATTGGCGCGACTTGGGGACCCATCTTCGTTTTGCCGCCAGCATTGGATCTGTCGCGCGGAGAATTCGACGGTGTGGCCGATCTTTCAACCTCGACCAGGGACAATTGCTCCTGGGCTCCGGGGCGCTATAGATCCGACTATTCGACCGCCTGCGATGCCAGCCACCGCGCGTAGCCGTCGCTTGTACGCCAGGCGATAGTGCTGGCGACGATCTCGTCGAGGACGGAGCGTTTGAGTGCGTCGGGGCCCAGGAAGGCGCGGGCCGAGGCTGAATCCGCGACGAGCTCGGGCGGATCGCCGGGGCGCCTCGGGGCCTGCTCGACCGGTGTTTCCGCCCCACCGATGCGCGAGACCGCCTCGATCACCTCGCTGACCGAGGCGCCGTGCCCGGTCCCGAGATTCATGATGAGCGAGTCGCCACCCGCGAGCAGCGAGCGGAGCGCCTTCACATGGGCGTCGGCCAGGTCCATCACATGGACGTAGTCGCGCACGGCCGTTCCGTCACGGGTCGGGAAATCGTCGCCCATCCGCTTGAGCGTACCGCCGCGCCCGAGCATGGCGTCGACAGCGAGCGGCATCAGATGCGTCTCGATCACCCGGGCCTCGCCGAGCCCAGCTTCCGGGTCGGCGCCAGCAGCGTTGAAGTAGCGCAGGGCTGCATAGCGCAGCCCGACGGCCTGGTGATAGTCGGCCAGGACCCGCTCACCCATCGCCTTGGAAGCGCCGTAGGGATTGATCGGGTTCATCGGCGTCGCCTCGTCGATCGGCATCTGCTCCGGGGCGCCATAGACCGCGCAGCTCGACGAAAAGACGAAGGCCTTGCCGCCAATCGACCGGAACGCATCGAGCACCTCGACCAGCCCGCCCACATTGGTGCGGTAGTAGATCGACGGCTCGCTCATGGATTCGCCGACAAGCGCCAGTGCCGCGAAATGGATCACACCGACCGGCTGCCACTTGTCGAACACCGCACGGACCCGCGCGCCATCGCAGATGTCGCCGTGTTCGAAGGGCCCCCACTTCACGGCCCAGATATTGCCGGTCGACAGGTTGTCGTAGACGACGGGGGTAAACCCGGCCTTGGCGAGCGCCTTGCAGGTCTGCGCACCGATATAGCCCGCGCCACCTGTCACCAGAACCGTCTTCGTCATGCGTGATACTCCCAATCTGGGGCCAACCCAGCAGTGACCATGGCGCGACACCCTTCCGGCGCACCGTCAGTCCGAAACCTCAACCTCATGCAGGATGGGCGCTACTACGAGCCGGCGAACAAATTTCTGACCACAAAGCGGACACTTTCCTTGCGTCCGGCGAAATGGCCGGCCCCCACGTCTCACGCCAATTTCTAGGCAGCTCGCGGCAGGCGAGTAAAGGCGAAAAGACAGGTGTGCGACGGGATCATGGATCGGCGGAGTCGGGCCGAATGCGGCCGCTCAGCCATTTTCGCGCCTACGAAGGGAAGCCGCAGCCGGCCGAGCGTGCGGAGCCCGAAAGAGCAACGCTTCAAAGGGTCGCCCGTGTGCTCGCCTCGTCATCCATCTCGCGGTTTCGATGAGGGCATCAGGAACGGATGAGCCACGCCATTTCCTTCCGCGCAGGCCTTTCGGCGCAGGGCCACCGCGCGTAAGGAAGGCTCATGAGCGAGACCCTCATGGAGATCTACACCCGCCTGGCGGGCGAAGAGCGGCTGACGGCCGATCCGGCACAGCAGGCCGTGCTTCCGGAACTGGAACAGATCCGCGCCGCGCTTGAAGCGCAGCCCGCGCGCCAGACTGGCCTGCGCGGGCTTTTCGCCAAACCTGCAGAGCCGGTCCGCGGCCTCTACATCTGGGGCGGCGTGGGGCGCGGCAAGTCGATGCTGATGGACCTGTTCCACGCCCATGTGAATATCGAAGGCAAGCGGCGTGTGCATTTTCACCGCTTCATGCAGGAGGTGCAGGCCGGGCTGCACGAGGCGCGCAAGACCGGGGTCGACGACGCGATCCTGCCTGTGGCGAAGGAGATTTCCGACCGGCTGCGGCTCCTGTCGTTCGACGAGATGCAGATCACCGACATCGCCGACGCGATGATCGTGGGGCGGCTTTTCGAGAAGCTGTTCGCGGCAGGGGTCACGGTGGTGACCACGTCGAACCGTGTGCCGCAGGATCTCTACAAGGACGGACTGAACCGACAGCTTTTCGTGCCGTTCATCGGACTTCTGGAGAAGCACCTGAAGGTTCACCAACTTTCCTCGCCCACCGACTACCGGCAGAACCGGCTGGGGGGCACGCAAGTCTATTTCCAGCCCGCGGATGCGGAGGCGCGGCAGACGATCTCGGAGATTTGGAACGCGCTGACCGGCGGGCGGCGGCACCGGCCGCTGGTCCTGACCGTGAAGGGCCGGACGGTCGAGGTGACGCAATACCGCAACGGTGTCGGCCGCGCGTCGTTCTGGGAACTTTGCGCGCGGCCCCTGGGGCCGGCGGACTACCTTGCCATCGCCGAGGCGGTCCGGGTGCTGATCCTCGAGGACGTGCCGCTCCTTTCGAGCGAGAACTACAACGAGGCGAAGCGCTTCGTGACGCTGATCGACGCGCTCTATGAAGCGAAGGTGCGGCTGATCATGTCGGCGGCCGACATCCCCGAACGGCTCTACCTCGAGGGCGACGGCAGCTTCGAGTTCGAACGTACGGCCAGCCGTCTCCGCGAGATGCAGAGCAATGGTTGGGGCGCGGAAGACTGATCCGGTGGCGCGCCTTGGGCGCGTTCCGTCCGGCCCGCACCCTTCGGGCGGGGGGCCTCCGGACCAGGCGTTCGGGCTCTCCCCGGGGGTGAGCGCCCGGTACGGGCACGAGGGGGCTCAGCCCCCTGACACGCGCCCGCCGGAGGCGGGCGCAACTCATCGCGTGCGCGCCGCAGGCGCGCGCCGCTGGATCAGCCGTTCTCGCGCAGGACATGGCCCGCGAGGTAGAGCGACCCGCAGATCAGAATTCGCGCCCCGGGCGCCTCGGCGGCGATCGCCTCGATTGCCTCGGCTACGCCGCCCGACACCCGGGCTTCGAGCCCCGCCGCGCGGGCGGCCGCGGCCGTCTCCTCGGCCGTCAGCGTCGCGCTTTCGCCGGGAATTGCGACCGCATGGAGTGTCCGGGCAATCCCGGCCAGCGGGGTCATGAACCCCCCCACGTCCTTGGTTTTCAGCATGCCGCAGACAAGGTGTAGCGTTTTCTGCGGCAGATCGGCCATGGCCGAGGCCAGCGCGCGGCCCGCCGCCGGGTTGTGCCCGCCGTCGAGCCAAAGCTCGGCACCGCCGGCGAGCGCGGCAAGCCGCCCCTCGGCAAGGCGCTGCATCCGCGCCGGCCACTCGGCACGGGTCGCGGCCGCCTCGCAGGCCGCCTCTCCGAAGCCCAGCTTCCTCAGCACCGCCAGCGCCAGTCCGGCATTGCCGATCTGGTGCTCGCCGCGCAGGACCGGAAGCGGCAGGTCGAGGAGCCCGGTCTGGTCCTGGAACACCATCCGACCGCGCTCCTCCCAGACCAGCCAGTCGCGGCCATGGACATGGAGCGGCGCCTTCACCCGCTCGGCATGATCCTCGAGCGCCTCGAGCGCCTCGGGCAATTGCTGGCCGACCACGCAGAGCACGCCCGGCTTCATGATCCCGGCCTTTTCGAGGGCGATCTCCGCCAGCGTCTCGCCCAGATATTGCTGGTGGTCGAGATTTATGGGCGTGATCGCCGTCATCGCCGGCACCTCGACCACATTGGTCGCGTCGAGCCGGCCGCCGAGACCGGTTTCCAGGAGCGTCCAGTCCGCCGGCACCCGTGTAAAGGCGAGGAGCGCCGCAACGGTAGTGATCTCGAAATAGGTGATCGGGTCGGCGCCGTTCGCCGCGAGGCTTTCGTCGAGCACTTCGGCCAGGGCCGCCTCGGAAATCAGCGAGCCAGCCAGCCGCACCCGCTCGTGGAACCGCACCAGATGCGGCGAGGTGTAGACATGCGCCGTCTGTCCCGCGCCTTCGATCCCCGCTCTGAGCATTGCCAGCGTCGAGCCCTTGCCGTTGGTGCCTGCAACATGGATCACCGGAGGGAGCCGCCTCTCGGGATGGTCCAGTGCCGCGAGCAGCCGCCAAACCCGGTCGAGGGTCAGGTCGATGATCTTCGGATGCAACGTCATCATCCGCTGCAGCAGGAGATCCGAGCTCTGGTCTGGAGAAACTGTCATCGTCGGCACCGGCATCGCTCTACGGGGCCGAGTCGGACAGGTCCGACTCGCGTGCCCACTCATACGCGATCCGCGCCCGGGGTGAAGCGCCCCCGCGTCAGAAACGCGCGGGGGTCCGCCAGCGTGTTCCGCTTTTCGCCCCTCCGGCCTTCTGCTACGCTGAAGGGGTGCGGCGGGTCGTCCGCCGGCTTCCGCCGCGTGCGCCTGTGCGCGCGTTGGCAAGGAGGCCAGACATGAAGGTCAGTGACGTACTGAAACTCAAGGGCGACAAGGTGATGACCGTGCGCCCGACCGAAAACGTGGGCACACTTGTCCACCGGCTTCGGGCGGCGCGGGTCGGCGCTTTCGTCGTCAGCTTGGACGGCAAGTCGGTGAACGGGATCGTCTCGGAACGCGACGTGGTGGCCTGCCTGGCCGAGCACGGTGCGGATGCGCCGGGAGTGGCCGTCGAGGCAATCATGTCGCCGGGCGTGATCACCTGCGCACCGGGCGACAGCCTCACCCTCATAGCGCGCCGCATGACGGAGAACCGGATCCGCCATCTGCCCGTGGTCGACGGGGGCGTCCTGGCAGGCATGGTCTCCATCGGCGACGTGGTGAAGCACCGGATCGCCGAGATGGAACTCGAGGCGCACGTGCTGCGCGATCTCGCCGTCGCCGGCCACTGACACCGGCGCCCCGCGCGTCCCGGTGGACGAGCGGGTGCAGACAAGCCATCATGCAGCCCGGAGGCGAGGGAGGATGCGTGATGGCGAAGGACGTAGTGATTCTCGATGGCGCGCGTACCGCCATCGGCGGCTTCGGCGGGTCCTTGGCCGGAACACCGCCCACTGCCATGGCCGCCGCGGTTGCCAGGGAGGCGATGGCCCGGTCTGGCGTCGCGCCAGCGCAGGTCGGGCATGTGGTCTACGGCCACGTTATCAACACCGAGCCGCGTGACATGTACATGGCGCGGGTCGCGGCGGTCGAGGCGGGGATTCCCGAGGAGTCACCGGCACTTACGGTGAACCGGCTCTGCGGATCCGGGGCGCAGGCCATCGTTTCGGCGGCGCAGCACCTGATGCTGGGCGATGCGGAGTTCGCGCTGGCGGGCGGCGCCGAGAGCATGTCGCGCGCACCCCACGCCACCCAGAGCATCCGCGCTGGCGCCAAGATGGGCGACATCGCGATGGCCGACATGATGATCGGCGCGCTGAACGACCCGTTCGGCGTCGGCCACATGGGGATCACCGCGGAGAACGTCGCCGACGAGCACCAGATTTCCCGCGAGGCTCAGGACGCCTTCGCCGTGGAAAGCCAGCGCCGCGCGCTGGCGGCGATCACGGCGGGGCATTTCAGGAGCCAGATCCTTCCAGTCGAGGTGAAGGTCCGCCGCGACACGGTGGCCTTCGACACCGACGAACATCCAAAGGCCGGCACGACCATGGAGACGCTTGCCGGGCTGCGGCCGGCCTTCAAGAAGGACGGGACAGTGACCGCAGGAAACGCCAGCGGGATCAACGACGGCGCGGCGGCACTGGTCCTGGCTACCGCTGAAGCGGCCGAGGCCTCCGGTCTCAAGCCTCGGGCGCGGCTGATGGGATATGCTCACGCAGGGGTGCGCCATGAGGTGATGGGCATCGGGCCGGTCCCGGCGGTTGCGAAACTCCTCAGGCGGCTCGGCATGAGCGCCGACGATTTCGACGTCATCGAGTCGAACGAGGCCTTCGCGGCGCAGGCCTGCGCGGTAAGCGCCGGCCTCGGGCTCGA
Organism: Paracoccaceae bacterium; assembly: GCA_050299695.1. Taxonomy (GTDB): domain Bacteria; phylum Pseudomonadota; class Alphaproteobacteria; order Rhodobacterales; family Rhodobacteraceae; genus Ovoidimarina. The sequence continues at coordinate 14,841 of JBNKWI010000007.1, read as the reverse complement.
CCCAGCGAAAGTGAACCCCAATGGCGGTGCGATTGCGCTCGGACATCCCGTGGGCGCAACCGGGGCGATCCTTGCGATCAAGTGCCTCTACGAACTGGAACGCACGGGCGGCCGCCTCGGTCTCGTGACCATGTGCATCGGCGGCGGCCAGGGCATCGCGCTGGCTTTCGAGCGGTTATAACGGCCATACGAAAAGAGGGCTTGGCCCTCATCCGCGAACATGGAAGGCTGTGGCAAGGGGGAAGACGCGCTCATGAACCAGACAACCGAAATCTCCAAGCCTGACGATATCCTGGAAACCGGCGGGCGGCTCCTCGGCCTGACGCAGCGGGCCATCGCGGCGACGGCGCAGCTGCAAAACCTCGCCGTCCGCAAGGCGACCGGCTCGGAGTTCTCGCTGATGGACGCGGCCACCCTGTCGCGCGCCTACGGCTCGTTCTGGGCTGAGGTCATGACCGATCCGACGACCTTGTTCGAGGCGCAGATGAAGGCGGGCAAGGGCTTTCTTGACGCCTGGACCTCGATGTTGACCCCACCCGCCGAGGACACGCTACCGAAGAAGACGGGCGACCGACGCTTTTCCGACCCGAACTGGGAAAAGGACCCCGTGGCGAAGACCTACCGCGACGTGTTCCTGGCCTTCGAGGACGCCACGAACGACCTCCTGGACGGGCTCGACTCGGGATCGAAGGACCACATGCGCGTGGCCTTCTACACCCGCCAGATGATGAGCGCGCTCTCGCCCTCGAACTACCTCGCGACCAACGCCGCCGCGCGGAAGAAGCTGATGGATACCTCGGGCGAAAGCCTGCTCGACGGGCTCGAGAACCTGCTCAACGATCTCGAACGCGGAGAGGGGCGTCTGGATATCGCAACCAATGACAGCCAGGCCTTCGTCGTCGGCCGCGACCTTGCCACCACCGAGGGCGAGGTGGTTTACCAGAACGAGCTGATGCAGCTGATCCAGTACCACCCCCGCACCGAGGAACAGCACGCGCTCCCGCTCCTCCTGGTGCCCGCCTGGATCAACAAGTTCTACATCCTCGACATGCAGCCGAAGAACAGTCTGGTGCGCTACATGCTGGACCGGGGCCATTCCGTTTTCGTGATCTCCTGGGTCAATCCCACCAAGGAGCACGCCGAGATGGACTTCACCTCCTACATGAAGCTCGGCCCCCTCGCGGCGCTCGACGCAATCCGGGAAATCACCGGCGAGGAGAAGGCGAATATTCTCGGCTTCTGCATCGGCGGAATCCTGGTGACCGCGACCCTGGCCTGGCTGGCCGCAAATGGCGACGACCGCATCGCCTCGGCCACGACGCTCGCCACGATGGTGGACTTCGAGGATGTGGGCGAGATCGGCGTCTTCGTCGATGACTATCGGCTCCAGGTCCTGCGCGAACACATGGAGGACAAGGGCTACCTGGAATCGCACCACCTTCAGGACATGTTCTCGATGCTCCGGGAACGTGACCTGATCTGGTCGTTCTACGAGGCGAACTATCTCCGCGGGGCAAAACCGCGCGCATTCGACCTTCTGTTCTGGAACTCGGATTCCACCCGGCTGCCGGCGGCAATGCTGCTGTGGTATCTCGAAGAGATCTACCTGCAGAACCGGCTCCGGAAGCCGGGCGGGCTGGAGATGGACGGGCTCAAGCTCGACATCAGCAAGATCGAGACCCCCTGTTTCGTTCTCGCCACCGTGGACGATCACATCGCACTCTGGAAATCCGTCTACCCGGCAACCCAGATCTTCGGCGGCGAGGTGGAATTCGTCCTAGGCGGATCCGGCCACATCGCTGGGGTGATCAACCCGCCTGCGGAGCGGCCGAAATACGGCTACCGCACAGCGTCTGTCTATCCCTCGACACCGGAGGGGTTCCTGGAGGTGGCCGAGCCGCACGAAGGCTCGTGGTGGCCGCACTGGACGTCCTGGCTCGAGTCGCGGGACGATCGAAAGGTGCCGGCGCGGAAACCGGCGAAGCGCGGCAAGTACAAATCCCTCGAGCCGGCACCGGGCAGCTACGTCAAGAGCACCTGAGACGGGGCGTCACGCCTCGAACAGCTTGATCTCGGCGCTGGCGCCGTGGACCAGCCGGTCGATCCCGGCCTTCGCCTCCGAGCGCGCCTCGTTGAGCCGGAAGATCCGCTCCGCCGCCTCTGCGAAACCGGCGGAGTCGCCGCGGTCGAGACAGGCGCGCACAGCGGTCTCGAGATCCCAGAGCGCTGCATTGAGGGCCGCGAGCCCCTCCTCCGCCTCGGCGATTCCGACCGTTCCGATCTCGACACGGAGCGCCTCCAGCGCCGCGAGATCGGCGGCGATGCGCGCCCGGGCCGCCGCCGGCACCCGAGCCGCCTTCAGCCGCAGGATCGTCAGCCGATCGAGGAGTTCCCCGGCGGAAATCTCAATCCGGTAAGCCATAACCGCCCGATCAGTAAGGATCCTTTGCCCCCCTGTCCTCCGAAAGCGAGCCCTGACGCCGCGCCACCAGGATCTCGATCGCGTCGGCAAGATGCACTTCCTGGATATTGTAATCGCCCCTTGCCACGCGGAGCCGGTGTGCCTGGATCATCACATCGGCATGGCGGCAGCCTTCGGGCGGTTCGAACCGGTAACAGGCGAGCTCGATCAGGAATCCCAGCGGGTCGTTGAAATAGATCGAATCCATGAACCCCCGATCCTTTGGACCGGAATGTGCGATCCCCCTTGCGTCGAGACGCTGGACAGTCTGGCTGAACGTCGCGTGGCTGACGGTGAAGGCGATGTGATGAACGCAACCCGGATCGGTCGGCGGGCGCACCGGATCGGCCGTGCGGTCCTCATTGGTGAAGATCGTGATGAGCCGACCGTCGCCGGGATCGAAATAGAGATGACCCTGGTTCGGGTCGTCGAGATTGGGCTGATCGAAGACGAAGGGCATCCCCAGGACACCCTCCCAGAAATCGATGGAGGTCTGCCGGTCGGCGCCCACCAGAGTGATATGATGCACCCCCTGGGTCTGGATCTTGCGGATTGCTCCTTCGGCCATGGCCTGCCTCCCTGTTCACGGCAGAGCAACGATACAGACTCCGCGCACGGAAGCCACGTTTTTGCGGACCGGCACTCCTTTGCCAACTTAGGAGTGCCGGCATTGCGAGGGATCCTGCAATGCCGCCGGAACATCAGGTCACGGGGCACTCAGCCTTGTGCCTTTGACCGCGACAGTGACGGGGCGCTATCAAGATGGTGGTCGTTGCCGTGGCTGTCCTGGCCGTGGCAATGCTCGGGCCCCGCATCATCGGCGGGATCGAGCACGCAGACCCCGGAGCCGCGCTCCCAATCTATCTCGATGGTCGAATGGCCCACCCCGTACTGTGTCGCCAGCACCCGCTTGAGGGCCGCAACGGTCGAGGCCGCATCGACGTTTTCGGCCAGTTGCACCTCCATTGTCGCAACGGGCTGGCCCGAGGTGATCGACCAGACGTGGACATGATGCACGCCCACGACTCCCGGCACTTCCTCGATCAGGGTCTCCCGCATCTCGGAGACGGCGATATTGCTGGGTGTCCCCTCCATCAGGATATTGAGCGAGGCCTTCAGGAGGAACCATGCGCTGCGCAGGACGATGGCGGAGAGGAGCACCGAAAGGATCGGATCGATCGGTGTCCAGCCGGTGAAATAGATTCCGATGGCCGCGGCGATAGCGGCGACCGAGCCGAGAAGATCGCCCATCACGTGCACCATTGCACCACGGATGTTCACATGGTCGCAGTCGCCCCGCGTCAGCATGATGAACACCCCGCCGTTCACGACGAGTCCGAGGGCCGCGATGATCAGCATCGGTCCGGCGAGAACCGGCGTCGGACTGATCAGGCGTTCAACCGCCTCGTACGCGATCCAGCAGACCAGCGCAATCAGAGTGATCGCGTTGACGAAGCCCGCGAGGATCTCGAACCGCATATAGCCGAACGTGCGCCGCTCGTCCCGCGCACGGCGGCCGAAGCGGAAACCTGCCCAGGCCAGCGCCAGGGCCGCTGCGTCAGTCAACATGTGGCCGGCATCTGCGATCAGCGCGAGCGAGCCGGACAGAAAACCGCCGCCAAACTCGGCCAGCATGAATCCGAAAGTCAGCAGGAAGCCGGTCAGGACGACTTTCTCGTTGTCCTTTCCAACCGCAGGCGCGTGATGGTGGTGCCCGCCCTCGTTGCTGCCCGGGACATGGGAGTGGTCGTGCGAATGCCCTAGGTCGTGTGGCATCTTCGAGCCTCTCTCGGGAGTCGCGCCAAGTGGATCGACTTGCGCGGCTGTCAGGTTGGTGTCGGAGACATAGTGGCAAAAGAGACGGAGTAGTAGACCGTCTGCCCTATCCACCGCAAAGTGTTCGCCGAACGGGGCTCGACCGGACGCCCTGCCTCTCACCGCGTCTTTGCTTGGAGTTCGGCGCAGGTTCGAGTAGACTTTCCGCGTATTCCGGTGGGGGACGGGAAGGATGCGAACGAAGCCAGAGAAGCTGGCACGTTTGCCGCGCCGTGTAGCCCTTGCCCTTCTCGTGTCGTTTCCTGCTTTCCAGCATTCCGGTGATGTAGCATTCGCGCAGGAAACCGAGGAGGCGCAAACGGCGCTGGCGACGGTGACTGTGTCGAAGGCGACAACCCGGGAAATGCGTGCGGTTGTCCCTGTCGATGGGACGGTATTTCCCAAGCAGAAGATCCTGATCACGCCGGAACTCGACGGGCTCCAGGTGCGTCAGGTGCTGGTTGATCTCGGCGACGAAGTGAAAGCGGGCGACATCCTCGTGCGCCTGAAACCCGCGCGCATCGAGGCGGAACTTTCCCAAGCGCAGGCCAACGTCGCGCAGGCCCGGTCGTCGGTGAAGCAGGCCGAGAGCAAGATCGCCTCGGCCACGGCCACCGAGACCCGCGTCGAAACCGACCTCGAACGAGTGGCCACGCTCGCAGAGAGCGGCTCGGTCAGCAAGGCCTCCTACGACGAGGCCCTTGCCGCCGCCGAGGAATCCCGCGCCGCCCTGCAATCCGCCCGGGACGGCCTTGCAATCGCCAAGGCTCAGCTTGCCGTAGCGGAAAGCCAGCTCGGGGAAGCCGAGTTGCACCTGTCGCAGACCGATATCACTTCGCCTGTCTATGGCGTGGTCGGCGCCCGCGACGCCGATGTTGGCGCGGTGACCGCCATGGCCGGGCAGCCACTTCTGACGCTCTACGAAAACGGCACGATGGAGCTCTGGGCCGAGGTGATCGAGACCGCGCTCGCGCGGATCGAACCCGGCGACGGCGGAACGATCGAAGTAGCCGGAATCGGCCCGCTCACGGGGATTGTCCGGTTGGTCAGCCCCACCGTCGATCCGACCACCCGGCTCGGCGAGGTGAAGATCACCCTCGAAGGCAGCCCGGAACTGCGCTCGGGCCTGTTCGGTCGCGGCGAGATCGAGACGGAACGGCGTCAGGCTGTTAGCGTGCCGATCACCGCGATCCTGACCGACGCGGACGGCGCCTATGTCCAAGCGGTCATCGACGGCGTGGTCCGCAGGACACCAGTGACCCCCGGTCTCGTCTGGCAGGATTGGCGCGAGATCGTCACGGGGCTGGACGAGGGAACCACCGTGATCTCTCGCGCCGGCGCGTTCTTCCGCGACGGCGACCATGTGCGCACCGTCGCGACCGAGGCGGATGCGAGGCCATGAACTTCTCGACCATGGCGATCCGCAATCCGGTGCCACCCATCGCTCTGTTCCTGGTCCTGTGCCTCGCGGGACTATTCAGCTTCCGCGCCCTGCCGGTCACCCGTTTCCCGAACATCGACCTGCCCATCGTCACCGTCAGCATCTCGCAATCCGGCGCCACGCCCTCCGAGCTGGTGAACCAGGTGACAAAGCCGGTGGAGGACGCCGTCGCCGTGCTCTCGGGCGTCGACCACGTTTCCTCGACCACCACCAATGGCAGCGTCCAGGTCACCGTGCAGTTCCTGCTCGAAACCGATTCGGCCGAGGCCCTGAACGACGTGAAGGACGCGGTGGCCGAAACCCGCGGCGACCTCCCAGACGGGATCACCGAGCCGATCGTCAAGAAGCTCGACGTGACCGGCGACGCCATCGTCACCTACGCGATCTCGGACCCGACGCGCTCGCTCGAGGAGCTGTCCTATTTCGTCGACGAGGTGGTCGCCCGCGACCTGCAGAGCGAGCCCGGCGTCGGCCGCGTCTCGCGCATCGGCGGCGCCGACCGGGCAATCCTGGTGGAGCTCGACCCCGACCGGCTTGTCTCGCTCGGAATCACCGCGAGCGAGGTTTCGCAGCAACTGCGCGCCACCAATATCGACCTCGGCGGCGGCGGCGGCGATCTCGGCGGGCAGGAATTCTCCATCCGCACTCTCGCCAGCGCCGGATCGCTCGAGGCGCTGGCGGCCACTCCGCTCGCGATCTCGGGCGGCCGCAGCGTCCGGCTCGACCAGCTCGGAGCTGTGTTCGACGGCACCAAGGACGCCACCAGCTTCGCCACGCTCGACGGCCAGCCCGTCGTCGCCTTCGGCATCTACCGCGCCACGGGCGCCAGCGACACCGCCGTCTCCGCCCTCGTCCGCGCGCGTCTCGCGCAGATCACCGAGGACTATCCGAGCGTCGAGATCTCGCTGATCGACGACACCACCGTCTACACCGAGGGCAATTTCGAAAGCGCGATGGAAACGCTCTACGAAGGCGCGATCCTGGCGGTCTTGGTGGTGTTCCTGTTCCTCCGCAACTGGCGCGCCACCGTCGTCACCGCTGCCGCACTGCCCCTCTCGATCATCCCGACCTTCCTGGCGATGGAGATGCTGGGCTTCTCGCTCAACATCGTCAGCCTCCTCGGCATCACCCTCGTCACCGGGATCCTGGTCGACGACGCCATCGTCGAGATCGAAAACATCGAGCGCCATATCCAGATGGGCCGCCGCGCGTACGACGCCGCCGTCGAGGCCGCCGACGAGATCGGCCTCACCGTTGTCGCGATCAGCCTGACCATCATGGCGGTCTTCGCCCCGGTCAGCTTCATGGGCGGCATCGCCGGGCAGTATTTCGCGCAGTTCGGCCTGACCGTCGCCTTCGCGGTGTTCTTTTCGCTGATCGTCGCCCGGCTGGTGACGCCGATGTTCGCCGCCTATTTCTTGCGCGACGCCTCGGCCCATGAGGAGGAAAAGGACGGCTGGCTGATGCGGCAATACCTCCGCGTGCTGCATTGGACTGTCCGCCACCGCTTCGCGACGCTCGCCCTCGGCCTCCTGGTCTTCGCCGGCTCGATCTGGTCCGCCTCGCTCCTGCCGACCGAGTTCATCCCGCGCGAGGATGAGGGCCGCTCGGTCATCTCGGTGGAACTGCCGCCCGGCAGCACGCTCGACAACACCCGCGACACGACGAACCGCATGACCGAAGCCCTCGCCACTGATCCCGCGGTGCAGCAGGTTTTCGTCCTGGGTGGCAATGGCGACGTCACCGACGCAATGATCGTCGCACAGTACGGGCCGCGCGAAGAGCGCGACATCTCGTCCTTCGAAATCGAGGAGCGGCTGGCACCCAGCCTACGCGCAGTGCCCGACATCCGCGCGAACTTCCTCGCCGACGGCGCCCGCGACATCGAGATCTTCATCCTCGGCGACAGCCAGGACCAGGCCTCCGCCGCGGCGCGGTCCATCGCCGACGAGATGGCCGGCCTCGCCTCGGTGCGGAACATCTCCGACACCTCGGCGCTCACCCGCCCCGAGATCCGGATCATCCCCGACCCCGATGTCGCGGCCGAACTCGGCGTCACCGCTAGCACCATTGCCAATACCGTCCGGATCGCCACCATCGGCGACAGCGACGAGAACCTCGCCAAGTTCTCCGATGGCGAGCGTCAGGTCCCGGTGCTCGTCCGGACCGAAAAGCAGAGCCGCGACGACCTGTTCCGCATGCAGAACCTGCGCGTGCCGACCCCCGCTGGCACGCCCGTGCCGCTCTTCGTCCTGGCGCGCGTCGAGATCGCGAACGGCCCGGCCACCATCGAGCGCTACGACCGCCTCAACCGCACCAAGCTCGAGGCCGACCTCGCCGAAGGCGCGGTCCTCGGCCCCGCCCTCGAACAGATCGAGGCGTTGCCGACGCCCGCGAACATGCCCGTGGGCACCTCGATCCAGCGCTCGGGCGACGCCGAGATCATGGGCGACGTGTTCTCCAGCTTCGCCGTCGCCATGGCCGCGGGGATCCTCATGGTCTACGTCGTCCTCGTGCTCCTGTTCTCGAGCTTCATGATCCCGGTCTCGATCCTCCTGTCGCTGCCGCTCTCCATCGGCGGCGCCATCGGAGCGCTCGTCCTCACCGACCGGGCGATCAGCCTGCCGGTGGTGATCGGCTTCCTGATGCTGATGGGCATCGTCACCAAGAACGCGATCATGCTGGTGGAATTCTCGCTCCAGGCGATGCGCTCAGGCATGTCCCGCGCCGACGCGGTCGTCGACGCCGGTCACAAGCGCGCGCGGCCGATCATCATGACCACCATTGCGATGACCGCCGGCATGATCCCGAGCGCACTCGGCCTAGGCGAGGGCGGCGAGTTCCGCGCGCCCATGGCCATCGCGGTGATCGGCGGCCTGCTCGTCTCGACGCTGCTCTCCCTTCTTTTCGTCCCCGCACTTTTCGGGGTGCTGGAGGGGCTTCGCGAAAGAGTCGGCCTGACAACGGGAAGGACCGCGTAGTGATCCCGGGGGGGCTCGCGAGGCCTGCCCGGTCTACGCGGCGAAACCTCGAAGTGTCCTCGGCTCCGGTCTCGCGGAGTCGAAGACTGGGACCTTCAGCCGTCCGAACCGAGTGCCGCGATCTTCGCGCGGAAGCGCTCGGTGCCCTCTTCGATCCGATCCAGGATCGCTTCCAGCGCCCAGAACTTCTCGCAGATATCGTAGTTCACGGCGCGTGAATGGATGCCCGCGAAGGTCCCGAGCCGTCTGTGGTAGAGCTTCGCAAGCTTCGGATAGCCCATCGGTTCGGTACAAGCGGCCAGCACCAGAAACACGGCCAGTTCCTCGGCCAGTTCCGGATGGTCGGCGCCGTGATGCTCGATCCAGCGGTAGAGATCGGGATGAATGTTGTTGAACACGCCGCAGAACCCCGCCGCGCCTGCCTGCACTGCAGGCAAGGCGATGGCGGCATTGGCATTGTTGATCGTCAGCGGCGAGCCCCGGGTCAGCTCGATCCGGCGCCTGACCGTCGCCAGGTCGCAGGAGACATCCTTGAGCAGCGCGAACCGCCCTGTCTCGGCGCAATAGGAAATCTCGTCGTCCGTCAGCAGCCGGCGATAGGGAGCCGGGCATTCGTAGAGCCCGAGCGTCAGATCGCCAGGCAAGGCCGCCAGGAGTGCGTCGAGATGGACGCGGAGTGCCTCCGTTCCCTGGGACGGCGCGGCGAGCCGGTTCGTCACGAACACCAGCCCGTCGACCCCCGTCGACGCGACGGCCGCAAGCTCCTCCTTCTGGGCTTCGAGCCCGTCGGAAACATGGCCCGAGGCGACGACCGGCACCCGACCCGCAACCTTTTCCACGGTGAAACGCGCGAGCTCCACCCGCTCCTCCAGCGAGAGAAACTGCATCTCCGACGACTGGCAGACCGCGAACAGCGCCTCGGCCCCTAGCGCCAGGTACCATTCGATCAGGGCTTCGTAGCCCGGCCAGTCGATCCCGTCATCGTCCGTGAAGGGGGTGAGCATGACGGGGATGATCCCCGTGATAGACGTCGTCATTCTGCTGGTTCCTGCCAAGCGAAGGTGAAGATCTCGGGCCCCAATCGTGGGCACGAATTCGTCGCCGCTCCCGTTGTGCCATGCAAGGATATTCGTCGGACGGCATTTCGTCACGGCCGCGCCAGGTCGGCTGTCACCAAGTCGACAAGGACGGCGGTCTATCTGGCTTTCGAGAACGGGGGCCGAGCGTGACATTTCGCACGCGCCGAGATTGCGCGGAACAAGCTGTGGTTGTTGCGTCTCCCGCAAGACGGCAACAGAGTGTCTCCGTACAGCGAACAGAGAGGATCGCCATGTCGCTCATCATCACAGGTGTCATCGACGGGCCGCTGACTGGCGGGATCCCGAAAGCCATCGAACTGACGGTGCTCTCCGATATTGCGGATCTTTCGGTCTACGGACTGGGCTCGGCCAACAATGGCGGCGGCACGGACGGGGTGGAGTTCACCTTCCCGGCGGTCTTGGCAAGTGCGGGCGACGTGATCTACGTGGCGACCGAATCGACGGGTTTCACCGCGTTCTTCGGCTTCGCACCGGATTACGTTTCGTCCGCGGCCTCGATCAACGGAGACGATGCTGTCGAGCTCTTCGAGAGCGGCGTGGCCCTCGACGTCTTCGGCGACATCGCCCTCAGCGGCACTGGTCAACCCTGGGACTACCTGGACGGATGGGCCTACCGGAACAGCGGCGTGACCGGGCCAAACGCGACGTTCACCATTTCCGAATGGTCGTTCTCCGGCACGAACGCGCTCGACAACGAAACCACGAACGCAAGCGCGGCGGTGCCGTTCCCGGCGGGTCAGTTCGCCGGGAACCTCGGGCCCTCGGGGCCGGTTCTGGTCGCGGCGGAGGACTTCGACGGCGGGGCCGTCAACCTCATTGCGGGCTTCGCTCCGGCGTCGGACAATCTCGACGGCGGCGCGGGCGATTTCTTCGGCGTGGGATCCATCTCCGCCTGGCCGCAGGCGTCTGGCGTTCCCTTCAGCCTGGCCGACGACAGCGTGGCCGATGTCAGCGGCGGCGGCATCGCCGCGGGCGATACCGAGGGCGTGTATGGCCAGAACGCCGATCTCGACAACGACTTTTTCGCCCTGTCCGATTCCGACGAATTCGGCACCGGGCAGATCGCGAGCTGGACCTTCGACATCCTCGGCTATGACGAGCTGATCCTGTCGATCGCCATGGGCGGGATCTCGGACGGTACCAGCTTCGGCGGGTTCGACGGGCAGACGGTGAGCTTCACCTATGCGATCGACGGCGGCCCGGCGCAGACCGCGTTTCTGCTCGGGTCCACGACCGAAACCGGCAGCTTCGCCTATCGCGCAATGGATCTGGGCACGGTAACGGCGGATGTGGGCGTGCTCGAGGTCACCGGCGACAACACAGTGACGAAGCTCCTCGCCGAGGATAGCAGCGCGGCCGGGGATACATTTCTCGACAAGGCGACCGCCGACACCGGTACGCTCGACACGTTCCAGACCGCGCTAGACGGCTCCGGCGCGACGCTGACGCTCACGATGACGGCCGATTTCCCGTTCGAGGCGATGCTCTTCGATGACATCCGGGTCACCGGCACCGAGGCGCCAGTCGCAGGGTCGATCTTCTCCATCGCCGCGCTCGATGCCGAGAAGTTCGAGGGTGATGCAGGCATGACGCCCTTCACCTTCACCCTGACCCGGACCGGCGACACCTCCGGCGCGGCCTCGGTCGATTTCGCGGTCTCCAGCGCGGCGGATGCAGCGGATTTCGGCGGCATGCTGCCTTCCGGCACGGTCGCCTTCGCGGCGGGCGAGACCGACAAGGTGCTGACGCTCGGCGTCTCGGGGGACCTGACCGAAGAAATGGATGAAGACTTCACCGTCACTCTCGACAACCCTGTCGGCGGCAGTGTCGCGGCGGGCGCCGCCCAGGGCCGCATTCTGAATGACGAATTCCAGATCACCCTGATCCACGACATCCAGGGCAACACGGACACCTGGATCGAACAGTTCGGCCGCAGCGACGCCACCCCCTTCTTCGGCACCACTGTCGCCGTCACCGCCATCGTGGTGGGCGACTTCCAGAACGGCGATGCCGACGACAGCCGGAACCTCGGCGGCTTCTACCTCCAGGAGGAGGATGCGGATGCCGATGGCGATGCCAGCACCTCCGAGGGGATCTTCGCCTTCGAGGGGTCGGGCGGCTTCCTTCAGGACGTGAATGTGGGCGACCGGGTCACGGTGATCGGCACCGCGACCGAGTTCTTCGGCGAAACGCAGATCGCGGTGACGGATATCGTCGTCGAGGCGATGGCCGAGCCGCTGCCGACGGCTGCCGAGATCACCTTCCCGATTGCCGGCGTGATGGAGAACCCCGATGGGCAGCTGATCGCCGACCTCGAAGCCTACGAGGGGATGCTGGTCAGCGTGTCCCAGGCGATGACCGTCGCGGATCTCTTCGACTATGGCCGCTTCGGCGAGATCGGGCTCTATGCCGACGGAAGGCTCGCCACGTTCACCCAGACCAATGCGCCCGATGCCGCAGGCTTCCAGGAGTATCTCGAGAACGCGGTCGCGAACACGATCACGCTCAACGATGGCCTCGCCACGCAGAACCCGTTCACCCTGCCTTATCCGGACGGGTCCTACGGCACGATGGACGGTCTCTCCTCGGGAGACACGGTGACGGGGATCACCGGGGTGGTGCGCTACTCGCGGAGTTCGGGCGGCAGCGGCGACGAGAATTACCGGATCAATCCGACCGAGCTTCCCGACTTCACCGATAGCTCGCCCCGTCAGGAAACACCGCCCGATGTCGGCGGCAGCCTGAAGGTCGCCTCCTACAACGTGCTCAACTACTTCAACGGCGACGGGCTCGGCGGCGGCTTCCCAACCGCGCGCGGTGCCGACACGTTCGAGGAATTCCAGCGCCAGCAGGAAAAACTCGTCGATGCGATCTCGGCGATCGACGCCGACGTGGTCGGGCTGATCGAGGTCGAAAACGACGGTTACGGCCCGAATTCGGCCATCGCCACGCTGGTCGATGCGCTCAACGCCGAGATGGGGGCGGGCACCTATGCCTATGTCGATCCCGGCGTGCCGCAGCTCGGCTCGGACGCGATTGCGGTCGGCTTCATCTACAAGCCGGGTACGGTGGTGCTCCGTGGCAGCGCGGCGATCCTCGACAACTCGGTCGACCCCCGCTTCGATAGCGACAACATGCGCCCGACCCTCGCCCAGACCTTCGAGGAGATCGCCTCCGGCGAGACCTTCACCGCCGTGGTCAACCACTTCAAGTCTAAGGGCTCGCCAGTGGAGGGTACGCCGGGCGACGAGGACCAGGGCGACGGAGCCGGCAACGCCAATACCACTCGAACGCTGGCAGCCGAGGCGCTGTCGGATTGGCTTGCCAGTGACCCGACGGGCTCGGGCGACAGTGATTTCCTCGTTATCGGCGACCTCAATTCCTACAAGATGGAAGATCCGGTCCAGACCCTTCTTGCGGGCGCGGACGGCGTGCTCGGAACCGGGGATGACCTCACCGACCTTGCGCAGGACTATTCCTACGGCTTCCCGGCCGATCTGGGCGCCGCAGGCCAGGTGCAGGCCTTCGGTTCGCTCGACTACGCGCTCGGCTCGGCAGGCCTGGCCTTGCAGGTCGCCGGCGCCGCGGTCTGGCACATCAACTCCGACGAGCCGGGATCGCTCATCGACTACAATCTCGAGTTCAAACCGGCGAACCCCGACATCTATGCGCCCGATGCCTTCGCCTCCTCCGACCACGACCCGGTGATCATAGGGCTCGACCTCGCGCCCGCCACCTCCTTTGCCCGGATCGAGTTCGAAGACCGGCGGTTCGGGGATTTGGCAACCTATTCGCTCGACGGTGAGGAGATCGCGACTGAAACTCTGCGCTTCCTTCAGCGCGGCATCGAATTCGAGTTGGCCGGGCTTCGGATCGAGGCGGATGACGGCATCCGTCTCAGTCCGGAGTTCGTTACCACCGTCGGCCATGGCCTCGGCGTTGACTCCGTGTTCGGCGACCGTCCATTTCGCAACGAGGCGAGGGCCCTCGACGACCGGGAGACGCTCACCTTCGCACTCGACCCGGTCTCGGGGCTCGGCGATGCGCGCGATGTCGCCTTCGAGTTCAGGACCGTTCGCGGGAGCGGCCAGATCCGTCTCAACCTCTTCGACGACGGCGCCTTTCTCGAAACCGTTCTTCTCGACATCGTGGATGGAAAACTGGGCTACGACCCTGCGGGGAACGTGGAATTCGACCAGGTAGATATCGGCACGACCGGCAGCCTGGAAGTGACACTGGGTGCGGTGGGGTTCGCGCGTGTCGCAGAAGACAGTTTCGACTTCGCCTGATCAGAGGGCATTACGACCGCCATCCTCTTGCCGTTGCTAGGCGTCCGGCGCGCGCTGACCCCGCGCCCATAGCGAGGACGTCGGAAAGGACGTAGTCGCCATCAGGACCGACCCTGATATGTGCATGGTCGCACAATTGCTTCGAACGCCAAGGGCGACCTTGACCGATCCATGCGATTCAATTGCCGCGACAGCGCCTTCTGAGTATCCGTCATGCGCAAGAGCGATTTTCGACCCAGAAGCGATCGGCCTTGACGAGCGCATTTCCGGTTTCGATCAGCTTGCGCATGAGTACCACGAGGGCGACCTTTGCAGGTTTTCCGGCTTCGCGAAGCGCGGTGTATTTGGCCTTCAGGTCCGGATTGAAGCGCATGGCGACGAGCGCCGGCATGTAGAGCGCATCGCGCAGGGGTTTTCTCCCGCCGCTGATGAAGGACTTGCCCTTCCACTGGCCGGATTCCCGGCTGTGAGGAACCAGCCCGGCCGGGCTTCCCGCCTGTTTTCGCGCCAGCGTGCCGATTTCGGGCAGGAAGGCGAGGATCGCCGCCGCGACGACCGGGCCGAGGCCCGGGATCGAACACAGGATGTCGCACTTGCGCGCGGTTGAGCGGTCATCGGCGATGCGCTTCGCAATCTCGTCGTTCAGCTCGACGATCTGCCGCTCGACCAGAACCAGGCGGGTCCTGGTCTGACGTTTGAGAACCGCGTTGGTCTGAACATGACCGCGGTTGCGCAGCCGGGTGCGCTCCTTGGT